>NZ_JAPPTO010000013.1:0-199523 GCF_027587135.1 Vibrio sp. MM46 | reverse complement strand
GCTTCGATTGATGACGAAGTCTACGAAGGTCCAGAGAACTTCACGGTAGACGTGACCGGTCTTGGTCCTGTTCAAGGTACCGATACGGGCACAGCCACTATCGTCGATGACGGTACAGGGCCAGACCCAGATCCGGACGACGACCGCCCAACGGTTTCTATTAGTGATGCAGGCACAATTAACGAAGGTGACACTGCTAACTTTGTTGTCTCACTGACCAATGAATCTGAAGCGCCAGTTGAAGTGCAGCTCGACCTTAACCTTGGTGATACCGAAGCAGGTGACCTTGGTACCCTTGAATACAACACTGGCTCAGGATGGGTTGCAGTGCCTGTCGATGGCATAGTAAGCGTTCCTGCTGGTATGACTCAATTCGATGTTCGAATCGCATCGATTGATGACGAAGTCTACGAAGGTCCTGAAAACTTCACGGTAGATGTGACCGGTCTCGGCCCTGTTCAAGGCACTGACACGGGCACAGCCACTATCGTCGATGACGGTACAGGACCAGACCCAGATCCGGATGATGACCGCCCAACGGTTTCTATTAGCGACGCTGGCACGATTAACGAAGGTGACACCGCCAACTTCGTTGTCTCGTTAACTAATGCATCAGAAGCCCCAGTCGAAGTTCAACTCGACCTTAATCTTGGTGACACCGAAGCAGGCGACCTCGGCACTCTTGAATACAACACGGGCTCTGGTTGGGTTGCCGTCCCTGTCGATGGCGTAGTGACTGTACCTGCAGGCTTAACTGAGTTCGATGTACGAATCACTTCGATTGATGACGAAGTCTACGAAGGTCCTGAAAACTTCACGGTAGACGTGACCGGTCTCGGCCCTGTCCAAGGTACCGATACGGGTACTGCAACCATTGTTGATGATGGTACGGGGCCAGAGCCAGATCCGGATGATGACCGTCCAACCGTATCTATTAGCGATGCTGGCACGATTAACGAAGGTGGCACTGCTAACTTTGTTGTCTCACTGACCAATGAATCTGAAGCGCCAGTTGAAGTTCAACTGGATCTTAATCTCGGTGACACCGAAGCTGGCGATTTAGGTACACTAGAGTACAACACGGGCTCTGGTTGGGTTGCCGTCCCTGTCGATGGCGTAGTGACTGTACCTGCAGGCTTAACTGAGTTTGATGTGCGTATTGCATCGATTGATGACGAAGTTTATGAAGGCCCAGAGAATTTCACCGTAGACGTAACAGGTCTTGGTCCTGTCCAAGGTACTGACACAGGTACCGCAACCATCGTTGATGACGGTACTGGCCCAGATCCCGATCCGGATGATGACCGTCCAACCGTATCTATCAGTGATGCTGGTACGATTAACGAAGGCGATACTGCAAACTTTGTTGTATCACTGACCAATGCTTCTGAAGCCCCAGTCGAAGTGCAACTCGACCTTAACCTTGGTGACACGGAAGCTGGCGATTTAGGCATACTCGAATACAACACAGGCTCAGGTTGGGTTGCAGTACCCGTTAGTGGTGTAGTGACTGTACCAGCAGGCTTAACTGAGTTCGATGTACGAATCGCATCGATTGATGACGAAGTATACGAAGGTCCAGAGAACTTCACGGTAGACGTGACCGGTCTTGGTCCTGTTCAAGGTACCGATACGGGCACAGCCACTATCGTCGATGACGGTACAGGGCCAGACCCAGATCCGGACGACGACCGCCCAACGGTTTCTATTAGCGACGCTGGCACAATTAACGAAGGTGACACCGCCAATTTCGTTGTATCACTGACCAATGCTTCTGAAGCCCCAGTTGAGGTGCAACTCGACCTTAACCTCGGTGACACCGAAGCAGGTGACCTCGGTACTCTTGAGTACAACACCGGCTCAGGTTGGGTTGCCGTTCCTGTCGATGGTGTAGTAAGCGTTCCTGCTGGTATGACTCAGTTCGATGTTCGAATCGCATCGATTGATGACGAAGTCTACGAAGGTCCAGAGAACTTCACGGTAGATGTGACCGGTCTTGGTCCTGTCCAAGGCACTGATACGGGCACAGCCACTATCGTCGATGATGGTACGGGGCCAGACCCAGATCCGGACGACGACCGCCCAACGGTTTCTATCAGTGATGCTGGCACGATTAATGAGGGCGATACTGCCAACTTCGTTGTATCACTGACCAATGCTTCTGAAGCGCCAGTTGAGGTTAAACTCGACCTTAACCTTGGTGATACCGAAGCAGGCGACCTTGGTACCCTTGAATACAACACTGGCTCAGGTTGGGTAGCCGTTCCTGTTAATGGTGTGGTGAGTGTACCAGCAGGGTTAACTGAGTTTGATGTACGAATCGCTTCGATTGATGATGAAGTCTACGAAGGTTCTGAAAACTTCACGGTAGACGTAACTGGTTTAGGTCCTGTGCAAGGTTCCGACACGGGTACAGCAACCATCGTCGATGACGGTACGGGGCCTGACCCCGATCCGGATGATGACCGTCCAACGGTATCTATTAGTGATGCTGGTACGATTAACGAGGGCGATACCGCCAACTTCGTTGTCTCATTAACTAACGCTTCTGAAGCCCCAGTCGAAGTGCAGCTCGACCTTAATTTTGGTGACACCGAAGTGGGCGATCTCGGTACTCTTGAATACAACACTGGTTCAGGTTGGGTAGCCGTTCCTGTCGATGGCGTAGTGACTGTACCAGCAGGCTTAACTCAGTTCGATGTGCGTATTGCTTCTATTGATGACGAAGTCTACGAAGGTCCAGAGAACTTCACGGTAGACGTAACAGGTCTTGGTCCTGTCCAAGGCACTGATACGGGTAGCGCAACTATTGTTGATGACGGTACTGGTCCTGATCCCGAACCGGACGACGACCGTCCAACGGTATCTATCAGTGATGCAGGCACAATTAACGAAGGTGACACCGCCAACTTCGTTGTCTCGTTAACTAACGCTTCTGAAGCCCCAGTTGAGGTGCAACTCGACCTTAACCTCGGTGACACCGAAGCAGGTGACCTTGGTACCCTTGAATACAACACTGGTTCAGGATGGGTAGCAGTGCCTATCGATGGAATAGTAAGCGTTCCTGCTGGTATGACTCAATTCGATGTACGAATCACTTCTATTGATGACGAAGTCTACGAAGGTCCAGAGAACTTCACCGTAGACGTAACAGGTCTTGGTCCTGTTCAAGGCGCTGATACGGGTACCGCAACTATTGTTGATGATGGTACGGGCCCAGATCCCGATCCGGACGACGACCGTCCAACGGTATCTATCAGTGATGCTGGTACGATTAACGAAGGCGATACCGCCAACTTCGTTGTCTCTCTAACTAATGCATCAGAAGCCCCAGTCGAAGTGCAGCTCGACCTTAATCTTGGTGACACCGAAGCAGGCGACCTTGGTACCCTTGAATACAACACTGGCTCAGGTTGGGTAGCCGTTCCTGTTAATGGTGTGGTGAGTGTACCAGCAGGCTTAACTGAGTTTGATGTACGAATCGCATCGATTGATGACGAAGTTTATGAAGGTCCTGAAAACTTCACGGTAGACGTAACTGGTTTAGGTCCTGTCCAAGGCACAGGCACAGGTACCGCAACCATCGTTGATGACGGTACGGGACCTGATCCCGATCCGGATGATGACCGTCCAACGGTATCTATTAGTGATGCTGGTACGATTAACGAAGGCGATACCGCCAACTTCGTTGTCTCGTTAACTAATGCATCAGAAGCCCCAGTAGAAGTGCAACTCGACCTTAACCTTGGTGATACCGAAGCAGGTGACCTTGGTACCCTTGAATACAACACTGGCTCAGGTTGGGTAGCCGTTCCTGTTAATGGTGTGGTGAGTGTTCCTGCTGGTATGACTCAGTTCGATGTTCGAATCGCTTCGATTGATGACGAAGTCTACGAAGGTCCTGAAAACTTCACGGTAGATGTGACCGGTCTTGGTCCTGTTCAAGGCACTGATACGGGGACCGCAACCATTGTTGATGACGGTACGGGACCTGATCCCGATCCGGACGACGACCGCCCAACGGTATCTATCAGTGATGCTGGAACGATTAACGAAGGTGACACCGCCAACTTCGTTGTCTCGTTATCTAATGCATCAGAAGCTCCAGTGGAGGTTCAGCTCGACCTTAACCTTGGTGATACCGAAGCCGGTGACCTCGGCACTCTCGAATACAACACTGGCTCAGGTTGGGTAGCCGTTCCTGTTAATGGTGTGGTGAGTGTTCCTGCTGGTATGACTCAGTTCGATGTTCGAATCGCTTCGATTGACGACGAAGTCTACGAAGGTCCAGAGAACTTCACGGTAGATGTGACCGGTCTCGGCCCTGTTCAAGGCACTGACACGGGTACCGCAACCATCGTCGATGACGGTACAGGGCCAGACCCAGATCCGGACGACGACCGCCCAACGGTTTCTATTAGCGATGCTGGCACGATTAACGAAGGTGACACTGCCAACTTCGTTGTCTCGCTCACTAACGAGTCTGAAGCTGCGGTTCAGGTTCAGCTTACTCTTAACACTGGTGACACCGGAGTGGGTGATCTAGGCACGCTTGAATATAATACTGGTTCCGGCTGGGTTGCAGTTCCGAATGATGGTTTAGTCACGGTACCAGCAGGCTCGACTCAATTTGATGTTCGAATTGATACCCTGAACGACGCAGTGTTTGAGCAGGATGAGGACTTCAGTGTTTCTGTTGTAGGCGTTGGTCCTGTATTGGGCTCTGATGTCGGTAATGCAACAATTATCGATAATGATGCACCTCCAGCTATTTCCGACGTTATCGATGCGGTTGTTTCAGAAGAAGGGTTAACCGATGGTATACCTGATTCCACGGGTTCTCCTACCGATACTACAAATGCAGCCAGCTTCTCAGGGTCATTTACAGTTGGAGACCCGGATACAGCGAATGTTTCAGTCGTTCTTTCTGGTCCAAATACACTCACATCAGGTGGAGAGCCTGTGTCTTGGGCATGGAACAGCAATACTCAAACATTGACGGCTTCTACTGCGAGTTTAGCTGTTGTTGCAACTGTTGTTCTCACGGAGCCCGCTGTCTCAGGACAAGGTTCTTGGGATTACAACATCACACTGTTTGAACCTCTCGATCATCCGGTGAATGATGTTGAGGATATCATTGACTTTGATTTGCAGATCTCGGTCAGTGATGGTCAAACCACAACGTCTGAAAGCCTCAATGTTATTGTTGAAGATGACCGTCCATCAGTACCAAGTAACGTGCCAGTAGTAGACGTTACAAACTTGGATATCCCCGATGTTATAACTGGACAAGTGAGCTTTACAGGTAATGGTGCAGATTCTTTCAGTAGAACGTTTGGTGACGTTGTTGTAACGGCCGAAGGTTTTATTTCGGATGAATCGGTGACGCTTGGCGCAGCACAAGTCAATCAGTCTTCGGATGGTATTGGGGTTAAAAGCTCAGGTGACAACGGCTTCCCGTTAGATAATGAGGTCGATTACCGTTTTGCTAACAATCAAGGTGTATCTGAAAAACTCATCATAGACTTGGGTGATAAAGTTGCATTTGGTGCGGAAATTGAGTTTGCCAAAATGTTTGGAGGTGAATTAGAAGAAGGGGTCGCATCATTCTATCGAGATGGCGTGCTAATTGCTCAACAAACCTTTACTTCTGATGCTCAAAGTGGTGATTTCGCAGCAAACTTTAGTGTTCAGCAAGGTGGCTTTGATCAGATCATTCTAGAAGCAACGGATAACGGTAATGGACCGAATATTGAAGATAATAGTGATTTTACTGTTAAATCCATTACCTTTATCGGTTCTGATGGTGGTATTCCAATCGCATCCGCAGAGGGAACAATTAGTTCTACATACGGTGCAGATGGTCCGGGCGTAACAGCTTTAACGGGTGCGGAATCAGGTTTACAGACGGCAGGTGGAGACGATATTACAGTCAGCGTCGACGCGCAAAACCCTAATCGTTTAGTTGGTTCAACAGATAATGGTGTTGCGTTCGAAGTGCAGTTTACACCGAGCACAGGCAAGTGGGAGTTCATCCAATATGAGCCACTCAGCGAACCTATTGGTGATGGTGATATTGACTTCGAGTACACAGTAACGGATGCCGATGGAGACAGTGTTACGGGATCATTTGCAGTTAACCCTGCTATCCCACCAACCATTTCTGGTGCAGTAGCACTTAATGTGTCTGAAGAAGGTTTACCTGATGCGAATGCCGACAATGGAGCATTAGCTGGTTTTATTGATACAACAGATTCCACGAATGATACTGGCTCACTTACATTGGGAGCAACTGTGGAATCCGTCACATTGGGCTTACCAACGACGCTAATTTCAAGTGATGGAGATGCATTAGTTTGGACGCTCTCAAACAACGATAAGACACTTACGGGCTCTGCAAGCGGTCAGCCAATTATTGAGGTGTCGGTTGACGATCTTGGTAATTTATCGACAGAGCTACTAGGAAAAGTCGATCATCCGGATAGTGGTGGCGAAGACGTAATTGATTTAGAAGTTCCAGTGATTGCGTCAAACGCACTTGGTATTACTAGCTCTGCAACTGCTACGGTCGCCATTGAAGATGACTCTCCATTTGCTGAAACGGTTGTTGAAGACGTTAATGCGATGCAAACAACAGGTTCCAACGTTCAGTTGATCCTGGATGTATCAGGATCGATGGGGTGGGATTCAGTTACTGGTTCAAGTTCAAATGTTGTAACTTCGCGTCTTGATGTACTGAAAAGCGCATCGATAGCCTTGTTATTAGAATACCAATTACTTGGAGATACTAAAGTTCAAATCACAACCTTCAGTAGTAATGCAAATGTACTTGGCGAAGATGGTGTTGAATCATCAGATAACAGCTTACCTAATGATTTAACAACAATTTGGATGGATGTTGATCAAGCTATCGCACTGATTAATAGCTTAACTGCAGGTGGCGGTACGGATTACGACGATGCCGTTGCACTTGCTGCCGAAGATGATGTTTGGGGTAATCCTGAGCTACTTGCGGATGCAAACAACCTTAGCTACTTCCTATCGGATGGTAATCCTAGCTCTACCGGGAATCAGATTGATGCAACAGAACAGTCGGATTGGGAAGCGCAGCTAGAGCAATATAATGTAACAGCGCTCGCTTACGGTATTGGTACCGGAGCTGCAACTCAGTTCTTAGAGCCTGTTGCTTATGACGCTAATAATCCAATAGATAAACAAATCGACCCAATTATCGTTCCGGATATTAATAGCCTTCCAGCGATACTCATCCAATCGATCGTAACGCCAATAACTGGTGCTTTAGGTTCGACTGTTATGGGGGGAAGTGCGTCGTTCTTTGGTGCTGATGGCGGCTATGTATCGTCATTTAACTATGGTGGCGTAACGGGTATTACGGTGACGTTTGATGGTACGACTATTACGGTGGATGATGACGCTAACAACACTGGAGCGACAACCATTGTTGATGCAGTTGAAGATACCGTAACGATTGTAGTGGACAGTCAAAACTCTGTTGTTATTGATTTAAACACAGGTGAATACACCTTCTTTGCTTCATCGATTGCGGTTGCTACTCAGTTTGACTTTGATTACGTACTGACTGACGGCGATGGTGATACTACAGCAGAAACCGTTTCATTTGATTTGGAGCCAAACTCTGTTGAAGCTGTAGATGACACAGCATCAACACCTGAAGGGACGCCAATTGTGGTTGATGTACTTTCAAACGATACCAACAGCGACAATGCGGCTACACTAACGTTGGCTGACGCAGTTGTTGATCCAAGTAAAGGTCAAGTACTCGTTGTAGATAATCAGTTGGTATTTATCCCTTCAAATAGTTTGGATGATGGAGATAGTGCAAGAATTTCTTATCGAACTGAGTCATCAAACGGTGATTTTGATATAGGGGCGCTTACGGTGTCTGTTACTGCAAGTGTAGGCGCGCCTTCAGGAGTGGGTGGTAATAGTGATGATACTCTTGTTGGTACAGCTAGTGCCGATATCTTACTTGGAGAGGAAGGAGAAGATACTATCTCGGGCAATGCGGGGGAAGATATCATCATAGGAGGTCTAGACGATGATATCCTGACCGGTGGTGCTGATGGTGATGTGTTTGTTTGGACTCAAATGGATAATGCAGTGGATTCAGTCACAGACTTTGATGCGTCGGAAGGCGACAAACTCGAACTTAGAGATTTGTTCGATGATGTTTCTGGTACCGATATGTCGACGCTGCTTGATGATTTTGAGTCTGGTGACTTCTCTGGACAAGTGAATGGTATTACCTTGTCTGTAACGGAAGATTCTGGAGACTCGACCCTAACCATTAATAAAGGGGGTCAGCAGTTAGATATCAACTTCGATGGCGCATCGGCTGCAGATATTGCCAACAGTATCATTACTAATCTTGAGCAATTGAGAGAATAAAAAAACGGAGCGAAAGCTCCGTTTTCTTTTGAATCTAAAATAGCCAGCGATTAAAGGACTTTACACGCAAAGCCTTTTAGGTAGAAACCTTCTGGGTAAGCGGTATCAGTAGGGTGATCCGCTGCTTGTTCGAAACGTTCCACAAATTTTACTTGGCGATTTGCATCTACTGCGGCATCGGCAATAATTTTTTGGAACAGAACTTGGTCCATCAGACCAGAGCAAGAATAGGTAAGTAGCGTGCCACCAGGGTTTAGAATTTGCATGGCCAACATGTTTATGTCCTTGTAGCCACGACACGCGCCATTTAGTTGTGCTTTGCTTTCAGCAAATTTCGGTGGATCCATGATAACAACGTCGAACTTCGTACCTTGGTCACGGTATTCACGTAGCAGTTTGAACACATCGGCGTTTAGGAATACAGCACGTTTCTTAGAGATATCAAACTCATTCAGCTCTGCATTGAATTTTGCTGTGTCGAGAGCAGGTTGTGATACATCTGCGTTAATAACACGTTTCGCGCCACCTTTTAGCGCGTACAGACCAAAACCACCTGTGTACGAGAAACAGTTGAGAACTTCTTTATCTTTCACGTACTTCATCGCTTGTTGACGGCTATCACGTTGGTCTAAGTAGAAACCAGTTTTATGACCACCAACAATATCTACGCTGATCTTCACGCCGTTTTCTTCAATTACCACTGATTTTGGTGGCTCTTCACCGTGCAATACGCCGATTGTTTCTTTAAGACCTTCTTTCTTACGTACCGCGACGTCAGAACGCTCGTAAACGTTACAACCAGGGAAACACTCAACTAACGCATCAACAATAGCTTGTTTGTTGTATTCTGCACCTGCACTTAGAAGCTGACACACAAAGAAGTTTTGGTAACGGTCGATCGTAACACCTGGCATACCATCAGACTCTGCTGCGATAAGGCGGTAGCCAGTAAGACCGTCGCGGTCGATAACGTCTTCACGAAGAAGCTGAGCGTTGTTGAAGCGCTTAACGAAGAATGCTTTGTTGATCTCTTCTTTTTCAAAGCTCCAAATACGAGCACGAATTTGAGAAGCTGGAGAATATGCTGCTTTAGCTAGCCATTTCCCGTCGTGAGTAAATACATCAACGGTTTCGCCAAGAGCAGGTTCGCCCTCAACTTTACTGATGCCTCGAGAGAAGATCCATGGGTGCTTACGCTTAACCGATTTCTCACGACCTTTAACCAAATAGATAGCAGCTGTCATTTCTTTAGCTCTTGTTGAATTTTGAAAGGGGCGTATTGTCCGGGATGTTGCCCGCAAAAGCAATATCCATCGACAATCCAATCATTTGTAGAGGCTTTAATTATAAACTTGTGAGTGGAATAACGGACGGGTTTTCCAGGCGCAAAAAAGGGCCACCGAAGTGACCCTAGCTATTAGTGTATGTGATTAAGCTTTCAAGCCAGTCAGCAGTGATTCCATAGTGTCACTTTGGGCACGAAGCTGCTCGACATTCTGAGATGTGGTGCTGATCATCGTACACACATTGTTAGCTTGAATGCGGATCTCTTCAACACTCGATGCAATGTTGTCAGCCACTACGCCCTGTTCTTCAGCTGCCGTAGCGATTTGAACGCTGCTGTCAGAAATAGTTTGGTTCTTGTCTGCAAGTGAGCCAATCTCTTGATTCACTTCGGCCATTAGAGTTTGACCTTCATTCGCATTGTGAACTGTTACTTCCATCAACTTAGTCAGTGATTGACTGTTACGTTGTAGCGCTTCAATCATTGCTTGAATTTCGACGGTTGCTTGTTGAGTCCTGCCAGCAAGAGCACGGACTTCGTCGGCTACGACTGCGAAACCACGACCTTGTTCACCAGCACGCGCCGCTTCAATGGCTGCGTTTAGCGCAAGGAGGTTCGTTTGTTCAGAGATACCGTTGATGGTTGTTACCACTTCATCAATCTGCGCCGCGTTTGCATCTAACTCTTCTACCGCTTGAGATGCTGATTGGATCTCAGTGGAAAGGTTGGAGATAGAGTGAAGCGTGTTTTCCACTTTCACCTGACCTGATTGAGCGACGCTGCGAGCATCATCAGTTTGAGTGCTTGAGTCATGAGCCAGCGTTGCTACTTCGCGAATGGTTGATGCCATTTCCTCTGTTGCGCTTGCCAGCGAATTCAAGTGCTCTTGTTGCGTGTTAGAGATTTCAGAACTGTTTTGAATAGATAGGTTTAGATCTGAGCTGATTTGCTGCATAAGCGCCACAGACTCCTGAATCGACTGAACCATCTTTTGTTCACGATCGGCAACTTTATCGATCGTAATAGCAATCTCACTAAACTCGTCACGAACAGGGAAAAAGTTCATACGAGCAGTTAAATCGCCGTTTGCCAATGTGTTTAGTGCTTTGTTCATTGTGAACATCGCACCACCGATGAACGTCATGATGTAGTAAACGCCCATTGCAATGATAAACAGAGTGATAAGAATAATGCTTACTTGCGTTGTAGATAGTGCTGTCCATAGCGACTGTTCGTGGTTAGCAACGAGACTAAAAGCCCCATTCATAACAGAAACAGCTTCTGGACCTGTACCGAAAGCAATCGTATCTGAACTTGAGATTAGGCTAGCAACTTGAGATTGCGAGAGATTGCCTGCCTCGATAAGACCTTTCATTAATATCAACTCTTCCTGATATAAGTCAGTAATGAGTGAGTCTGCGGCACTGTTCAAAACGAGAGTTAGGATGACTAATGCGATGAGAGGGAGCAAGAAGAGTAGGTAGAACTTTTCTTGAATCTTTAAATGGATGAGATATTTGTCAATCCAACGGAAAGGAATTTCTTTCATAATTATTATAACCATATAAAAACCCACTATCCTTAGTGGGGTAAATAGACGGAAATAATATATCACTCAAATTTAGGGAGCGGTATACGGATGGTACTAAAGTGTGAGAAGTTTCTGATAGTAGGTCACGTACAAGGTGTAGGATTTCGATACCACACATCACATCAAGGCTTGAAACTGGGTTTAACCGGGTACGCGAAGAACTTAAACAACGGAGATGTTGAAGTAATTGCCTGTGGCACCGATGAACAAATCGCGGCGTTTTCTAAGTGGTTGGAAGATGGTCCGCGGACGGCAACGGTTGACAGTGTCACTCAAGAGAGTGTGTCTTATAAGCCTTTCCGCGGATTTAAGATCTTATAGCTCCAAGCGCAGTAACTCGATAAGCAACAGCTTTACACGCTGGGCTTGTCGACGTGGCGTTGAGGCGGGCGGTTTATAAGCATTTAGCAGGTTTTGGCAGACCAGCTAGCTTAGTCGCTTGCTTTGCAGGACCTTTCTTGAAAAGTTTGAACAGATACTTGCTGTTTCCTTTCTCTGGACCATGCGCTTTTTCCATCGCTTTAACCAGCATTCTTACAGCTGGTGATGTGTTGAACTCTTCATAGAAATCACGCACGAAGTGAACCACTTCCAAATGCGCCTCTGTCAGTTCAATTTCTTCTTCTTTTGCTAGAAGCTCTATCATGCCTTCTTCCCACTGTGTGTGGTCAAGTAGGTAGCCTTGAGCATCAGTTTCAATTTCTTTGCCGTTATAAACGAACATAGCTCTATTTCCGCTAAGTAACCATTGATAAGTATAGGGTAGCGTAGAGGCTGGCTTGTGCTCAACAAAAGAATCTGTTGAGTCGACTGAGCGAATTAAATTCATACGATTCAACATATTAAACTGTGGGCGATAATCGTTAAGCTTACACCTTTTGATTTATGCAATAAAATGTAAACCTATGCAGGTTGTTAGAAAATTCTCGGGGTGAGTATTTCTATTTTTGCATGAGTATTCAATTTGTTGTTTGAAGGGGCGGTGTAAAAAGGAAGGTAACATCCACAAGGTAAGGTGCAAAGAAAAAGCCCGAAGTACAACTTCGGGCTTTTTGGAGCTTCAATTCAATCTGACGGTTTAGTCGTCGTTCATGATACCTAGAATGCTTAGTAGGCTGATGAAGATGTTGTAGATTGAAACATACAGCGTAATTGTCGCAGAGATATAGTTTGTTTCGCCGCCACGGATGATGCCTTGAGTAGTCATCAGGATTGCCATGGTAGAGAAAACAATAAACAAGCTGCTCATTGCTAGGTGCAGGATAGTAGATTGGATGAAGATACTCGCAATCATACCCACAACTAGAACTACGAACAGTGACAGCATTAGACCACCCATCATAGATAGGTCACGCTTAGTTGTCAGTGCGTAAGCAGAAGCTGCCATGAATGACAGAGCAGTACCGCCAAGTGCTGTTAGCACAACGTCGCCCATGCCAGCACCGATGTACATGTTTAGAATTGGACCGATGGTGTAACCTAAGAAACCCGTAAATAGGAATGTAAATACAAGACCCATGCTGTTGTTACGGTTCTTTTCAGTCAGGAATAGTAGACCGTAGAAACCGACCAACATTAGGATGATACCTGGACGTGGTAGGTTAAACGCCATCGATACGCCAGCAACCAGTGCTGACCATAGTAGAGTCATAGAAAGTAGTGCATATGTATTACGCAATACTTTGTTGGTTTGTAGAGCACTCTCTTGAGTAGTAGTGCGAGAAAACATAGGACTGTTCATAATCTTCCTCTATAAGGGACTGTCTTATCTTTAATATATAGACATATATGGGCCCGATAGTTCAAAAAATCAAGCCCGCCACATGTACATCTAGAACAAAATAATAATAGAAATAATGTGTTATGTATGTGGCAACTTGTAACACAATATTACCGCCTTGCCTAGCGGAGAAAGGCTTATTATTCAAAGCTCTGAAGACCAGTTCACGCAGAATGTTGTAACGTTGCGCAAATTTACAACGCGTTGAATCAACTGGACTTTCGTAACATGGTCTGTTTGCCAGTATGAGAGTAAAGAAAAAGCGCTGATATTTAGTTCAGCGCTTTGTCGGTTATCTCGGTGTTCAGAATGCGTTTAATGGTGAAGAATCTGAGCCAAGAAGTTCTGTGTACGATCCGATTGCGGGTTCTCAAAGAAATCGACAGGATTGTTTTCTTCGATGATTTCCCCCGCGTCCATAAAGATGACTCGGTCGGCGACTTCTTTTGCAAAGCCCATCTCGTGCGTTACACATAGCATGGTCATGCCTTCTTCCGCCAGTTCTACCATTACGTCAAGTACTTCACGCACCATTTCTGGGTCCAGTGCAGAAGTTGGTTCATCAAACAGCATCACTTTAGGGCTCATACACAAAGAACGAGCAATGGCTACACGTTGCTGCTGACCACCGGAGAGCTGCCCCGGATACTTGTCCGCTTGATCGGGGATCTTAACGCGCTCTAAGTACTGCATTGCGATGGCTTCGGCTTCTTCTTTTGGCATTTTCTTCACCCAGATAGGGGCAAGCGTACAATTCTCCAAAACCGTTAGATGAGGGAAAAGGTTAAAGTGCTGGAAGCACATACCCACTTCACGACGAACCGCCTCAATGTTTTTCAGGTCTTCTGTAAGTTCAGTACCCGACACATAGATGCTGCCAGCTTGATGCTCTTCCAGACGGTTGATACAGCGAATCATGGTCGATTTACCAGATCCGGATGGTCCACAGATGACGATTTTTTCGCCTTTCTTAACGTCTAGATTGATATTCTTTAGTACGTGAAACTCACCATACCACTTATTCATGTCCTTCAACTGGATCATATAATCTTGTTGTTGCGTCATAATACGTCCTTGATCTTGATGAGTTATCGTTTGTGACCGGTATGCAATTTGTTTTCAAGCCATATCGAGTAACGTGACATGCCAAAACAAAATACCCAAAACACTAACGCGACAAATACATAACTTTCTGTTGCGAAGCCTAGCCATTCAGGGTCGGTATTCGCAGCTTGCCCAATGCCCAGTACGTCAAACATACCAATAATAAGCACAAGACTGGTGTCTTTAAAGAGACCGATAAAAGTGTTCACAATAGAAGGGATAGTGATCTTAAGCGCCTGTGGCAAAATGATCAGTCCCATCTTCTTCCAATAGGTAAGACCGAGAGCGTCTGCCGCTTCATATTGTCCTTTCGGGATCGCTTGCAAGCCACCACGTACCACCTCTGCCATGTAAGCCGCACTGAACATAACCACACCGATAAGTGCACGGATTAGCTTGTCAGTTTCTGAGCCTTGAGCCAAGAACAGAGGTAACATCACTGATGCCATGAACAGTACAGTAATGAGTGGGACACCACGCCACACTTCGATGTATACAGTACAGATACTGCGGATGATTGGCATATCTGAACGTCGACCCAGGGCAAGCGCAACACCGATTGGAAGGGAGACGACGATACCAACGAGTGCAATGATCAAGGTTACTAGTAGACCACCCCATTTGTGCGTTTCAACCACTTCAAGACCGAATACTCCACCATAAAGCAAGGCTGCAATAATGAATGGGTAAATGTTTACGAAGAACAACCAAATCCAAATGCGTTTCGGCGTTTTCTCATAAGCAAGTAGCGCAGTAAAAATCGCCAATGTGATGTAGAACAGGCGAGGGCGCCAGAGTTCCGCTTCCGGATAGAAGCCATACATGAACTGTTCCCAACGGACGCTAATAAAGACCCAACATGCGCCTTCACGTGTACAGTCGTCTCTCGTTGTGCCAACCCAGTCTGCATTGATAAACGCCCAATCAACAATGTTCCAAAGAGCAGAAAATACGATATAAGCCAGAATCAACGTCACGATGGAGTTGATTGGTCCATTGAATAGATTTTTGCGTAGCCAACCTACGACACCAACAGTGTTTGCTGGCGGCGGGAGATCAGGCTGAAATTGATGTGTACTCATATTATCTCTCCACCAGCGCAACTTTACGGTTATACAAGTTCATTAACGCAGAAGTGATTAAACTCAACGTCAAGTAAACGCCCATGGTCATCGCGATAATTTCGATCGCTTGTCCAGTTTGGTTCAGCGTAGTTCCTGCGAACACAGAAACCAAATCTGGGTAACCAATCGCCATTGCCAGGGAAGAGTTCTTTGTTAGGTTCAGGTATTGGCTAGTAAGAGGAGGGATGATGATACGTAATGCCTGAGGGATCACGACCAGCTTCAGAGTTTTTGTGCGTGGTAAACCAAGCGACATTGCTGCTTCAGTTTGACCATGACTCACAGCGTTAATACCAGAGCGTACAATCTCTGCGATAAACGATGCAGTATAGACGCTTAACGCAAGTAGAAGTGCAGCCAGTTCAGGAATGATACTGATACCACCTCGGAAGTTAAAACCTTTTAATTCTGGGTACTGCAAAGAAATTGGCATGCCAGCAAGGAAGTAAACCACTAAAGGAAGCGCGATTACTAAGCCAAATACGATGCGACCCATCGGAGTTTGTTGACCTGTTAAACGTTGCTTGTTGTTCGCCCATACATTGATCAAAATGCTTGCGATGATACCTATGACTAGTGCCGCGACGACGAAGCTACTACCAGCCTCCATGACAGGTGCAGGGAAATACAGCCCGCGTACATTCAAAAAGATAGCTTCGCCAAGGCTCATACTTTGCCTTGGTGATGGTAGAGCTTGAAGAACCGCGAAATACCAGAAAAAGATTTGCAGAAGTAGTGGGATATTTCGGAAAGTTTCAATATATACCGCTGCTAATCGGCTCACCAACCAGTTTGATGAGAGACGAGCGATACCCATAACAAAACCAATAACGGTTGCTAGGACAATACCTAACACTGAAACCAGCGCCGTATTGAGTAGACCAACGACGAAAGTACGCCCATAAGAAAACGTTTCGTCGTATTCGATAAGAGTCAGACCAATACCAAAGCCTGCTTCTTGATTAAGAAAACCAAAACCTGTTGCGATACCACGGGCATCAAGGTTCGTCAGTGCATTATTAATGATTGTGTAAAAGAAAAATACCAGTGCAGCTACGGCAATGATCTGGAAAATAGCGGAACGAAAAGCTGGATTATAAATCAGGCTCTTACTTCCGCTTGGTTTGGACATCGTACTTGGCGATGTATCATTCGTCGGTTTCATACAGCGATAACCTCAAACCCTTATTTATAGATTCACTCACGAAAAAGGGCGGCATAAACCGCCCTGTGATAATCGTTGTATTAGCGGATTGGTGGTGCGTACATGAAACCGCCCGCATTCCAAAGTGCATTCACACCACGAGAAATCTTCAGAGGTGAACCTGTACCAACCGTACGCTCAAAGCTTTCGCCGTAGTTACCAACTTGCTTAATCACTTGGTAGCCCCAATCGTCGCGAATGCCTAAACCTTTACCCTTCGGACCATCTACGCCAAGAATACGTTTGATGTTTGGATCTTTTGATTTCAACATCTCATCGGCATTTTTAGAGGTAATGCCGTATTCTTCCGCGTTCACCATCGCAAACAGAGTCCACTTCGCAATATTGAACCATTGATCGTCACCTTGACGTACAACAGGACCTAGAGGCTCTTTAGAGATGATTTCAGGAAGAACGTTAGCTGAAGAAGGGTCTTTCAAGTTCAGACGTAGCGCATACAAACCAGATTGGTCTGTCGTTAGTACGTCACAACGACCAGCATCAAAACCTTTAGAGGTTTGCGCTGCCGTATCAAATACTACAGGTTTATACGCCATACCTTGGTTACGGAAGTAGTCCGCAAGGTTAAGCTCGGTAGTGGTACCTGACTGCACACAAACTGATGCGCCATCAAGTTCTTTCGCACTTGAAACACCAAGATCTTTCTTAACCATGAAACCTTGACCGTCGTAATAGTTTACGCCAACAAAGTTCAGACCAAGAGCCGTATCACGGTGTAGAGTCCAGGTGGTGTTACGTGAAAGCACATCGATTTCACCCGATTGAAGCGCAGTGAATCGTTCTTTCGCGGTTAGGGGTACATATTTAACTTTTGTTTTATCCCCAAGAACGGCTGCAGCCAGTGCTTGGCAATATTCTACGTCGATACCTTCCCATTCACCTTTTGAGTTAGGGTTTGAGAAACCAGGTAGACCGGTACTTACGCCACAAGTAAGGAAGCCTTGTTTCGTGACTTTGTCCAGAGTAGTGTCTGCTGCTTGAGCTGAGGTAGCCATCATTGCAGTAGAAGCCGCTACGACGGAAGCAAGAACTGTTAGTTTGTTTGCCATTTGTATCCTTCCTGTATGATCCATGTTTAATCAGGAGCGACCTGATACAACGTGTCCAATTCGTTAGTGTTTTCGTCCTACATGATTGATTTTCGAAGAAACGGCAATCGCTAAATCAATCAGTTATAAGCGTAGGAAAGGATTTGCTAATTCTCAAATATATAATTTAAAAAGAGTTTTGGAGAGAAGTCACAAAGCGCCTTGCGATTTAGGATGACGAAATGTTAATTGTTTGTAAATAGTGCAACTAATTGCCAGATTGGTGCATCAGAACAATCGATAAAAGAGTGATTAAAACAGAAGGATAAAAGTTTGTTATTAAAAGTGTCATTAGTGTAGGGTGGCTATGTCAGCCGAAAATTTGAACAAAAATTATTTGTGAAGCCGAAACAAGGTGAAGTGGTTGCCCCATTTTTGGTAGCATGAATTTAGACAGTTATTTGAAGTGATCATGGATTGAAATGCGATATTTTCCTCTGTTCTTAGATTTAGTAAATAAACCAGTATTGGTTGTTGGTGGCGGTGAAGTAGCAAGCCGCAAAGTGGAAGCATTGCTCAAAGCCGGAGCAGACGTCACGATTGTCTCCCCAAGCCTTGTCGACTTTCTTGATAAGCTTGCTCAAGAGCAGCAAGTGCGATGGATTCAACGTTTTTATTCAAGTGACATTGTCACTAACTCATTCATTCAAGTATGGGCGACAACGGATAACCCGGAGCTTAACCATCAAGTGTATAAAGACGCAAAAGAGTTAGGTATTTTAGTAAACGTCGTCGATGACAAACCTTATTGTGATTTCATTACGCCTTCGATGATTAACCGCGGTCGTATTCAAATTGCCATCTCGAGTGGCGGTGCATCTCCAGTATTGATCCGAAACATCCGTGAAAAGCTAGAAGCCATCCTGCCGCAAAATATGGGACTGATGGCAGAGTTCGCCAACTCAAAACGTAACTCTATTAAAGAGGCATTACCAAGTGTCGATTTGCGTCGTAAATTTTGGGAGAACTACTTTTCGCACCCCGAGGTGGAAAATGCACGTGATAACCGTGAGCTGGAAACCATCTATCAAGAAACCATGACTAAGCCATTAGACGAGACAGGAAGCTGCACTTGGATTCAGGTAGGTAAAGACGTTGAAATGCTGCCTATTAAAGCCGTGCGCTACATGCAGCAGGCGGAGTTAGCGCTTCACTCAACCAAATGCGAAGCAAATGTGATGGAGTTAGTAAGAAGAGATGCGGAGCGTGAGGCATTTTCGAGTGCAACAGAGCTCTCAGATATGCTCAGAAAAGCCAAAGAAGAGAAGCTTCGTGTTTGTATCTTCGTTCCTTATGGAACAAGTGAGTTTTCACTTCTGCAAGGGCAAGACTTGGTAATCTAAGCTTTGTTATCTAGATACAAGTTCGTTATCTAAATTAGTTATCAAAAATAGACGCTTAGATTACTCACAACACATACAAAAACGCCGACGAATATCTCGCCGGCGTTTTTTATTCCACTGTTCTCATTCTCTACATTAAGAGAGTAGGAGAGCGCAATTAATCACGGAAGTTGTTGTACTGGAATGGGATACCCATCTCAGCTTCACGGATCGTTGCAATCGTTGCTTGCAGATCGTCACGCTTCTTACCCGTTACGCGCAGTTTGTCGCCTTGGATAGATGCTTGAACTTTAAGCTTCGCGTCTTTGATTAGTTTAACTAGCTTTTTCGCGGTAGGCGTATCGATACCTTGGCGGAACGCAATGTTTTGGTGCCAGTTCTTACCCGTCGCTTCTGGATTTTTTGCATCCATAGCGTTCGCATCAATGTTACGCTTCGCCAAGTGGCTACGTAGGATGTCACGCATTTGCTTTAGCTGGAACTCGCCTTCTGCTGACACTTTTACATTTTCTTCTACTAGCTCAAAGCTCGCATTCACATTGCGGAAATCGAAACGAGTAGACAGTTCACGGTTAGCGTTATCAACCGCGTTACGTAGTTCAACGGTATCGATTTCTGAAACAATATCAAACGATGGCATGAAGATTCCTTGATTATCTTGTTATAGGGAAATTACTTACTGGATTTTACTGCGGCTGCCAGCATGTCTAGCATCGTTTCAGTATCATCCCAACCTAGACATGGGTCAGTAATCGATTGACCGTAAGTTAGGTTGTTAATATCAGTCATTGGCTGATTGCCTTCAATAATGAAGCTCTCTGCCATGATACCCGCAATGCGAGTGCTGCCTGATTTAATTTGTTCACAAATGTCTTGTGCAACATCAATTTGTTTGCGGTGTTGCTTCTGACAGTTCGCATGACTGAAGTCTACAATCAAACGTTGTGGTAAGTCGAATTCAGCAAGTGCATCACACGCTTGTTTTACAGACGCTTCATCAAAGTTAGGACCTTTCTCACCACCACGAAGAATGATGTGACCATAAGGGTTACCACTAGTGCGGTATACCGTCATACGCCCATTCTTATCTGGAGAGTAGAAGTAGTGTGATGCTTTAGACGCACGAATCGCATCAATTGCGATTTTTACGTTACCGTTAGTACCGTTCTTGAAGCCTACTGGACAAGATAAAGCAGAAGCCATCTCACGGTGGATTTGAGACTCAGTCGTACGAGCGCCAATTGCACCCCACGTAATCAGATCTGCAATATACTGACCTGTGATCATATCAAGAAACTCAGTAGCTGTAGCAAGACCAAGCTTGTTGATATCCAGTAGCAGTTTACGTGCTTTATGAAGACCCGCTTCAAGTGCGTATGAGCCATCTAGGTTAGGGTCAGTGATAAGACCTTTCCAACCAACAACAGTACGAGGTTTTTCAAAGTAAGTACGCATTACGATAAATAGCTCGTCTTTGTACTTATCTTGGATATTCGCAAGGCGAGTTGCGTAATCGATTGCCGCTTCAGTGTCGTGCACAGAACACGGACCAACGATAGCAAGGATACGGTCATCCTCACCAGTTAAAATCTTTTCAATTTGACGACGAGATTGAGCGATGCGATCAGCTACATCATCAGTGATTGGATGTACGCTGCCTAGCTCTGCGGGTGTCGGCATTGGACCCAAAGGTTGGGTTCTCAATTCATCTGTTTTTATAGGCATGTTATAGCTTTATTCTCTATTGCGAAGCGGTAAAGATAACGGAATTATAGTTAGGAATAAACCGTTTCACGGGATTCTTATCTGTTAAATACCGAAATGTATGTAATGCTGTGGCTATTCATTAATGATAGTTATGTATAAATGACAAAAACCGATAAGGAGATCAATACATAGTCGTTTGAATTTATAACTACTTTTTCTATTCGATAACACGTATTTTTGCAAAAAGAAGCTTGGAGGCTAGGTATTCTGGGTGTTTCATATCCAACTTTAGAACTCGATAGAAAGAAACCGTTTGCGAAATTCCGTAGCTAGATCGATTTGTTATTAACAATTCTTTGACATTTTGGTGCTTCATTGATTAACTGGTCAGACTAGTTTGGTAAGGAGACCAAAATGTTATCTGCTGTTCGCCGTGCAAACCTTTATCTCAACTTATTCGGTTTTTCAAAAGTTCCGCTCATTTGGTTATGCCGCCCGAAAATTCTTGCGATCGATGATCAACATGTGGAGGTTAGAATCCCACTGAGAAGAAGAACCAAGAATCATCTTAACAGCATGTATTTTGGCGCGCTTGCCGTTGGTGCTGATGTGGCAGGTGGTTTTCTTGCGATGAGTAAGGCCCAAGAACAAGGGGAGCGCATTTCTCTGGCATTTAAAGGAGTAACGGCTGAGTTTTTAAAACGCCCTGAAGGCGATGTGCATTTTGTATGTTACGATGGTCCTTTGATTGATGAAATGCTTCGTATGACTCTAGAAACAGGTGAACGTATCAATCGAGATGTTAAGATCACCGCATTGTGTCCAAGTATTAATGGTGACGAACCAATGGCGGAGTTTTCCTTGACGCTTTCCATAAAAAAAGCAGCTCAAAGACAAGCTGCTTAATTTCTCAATAACGACTTATGACGTTCTAGTTCAATTCTATTTTCTCAATAGACACAATCTTCGAACGGTTTAAAACCACTTTCCAACGATAGTAAACAGGTTCATCGGTGTGGTTGTCTTCTTTGACAATCACATTGAGCAAGTGGCGTTTCTCAACAGATTCCTTACTCACTTGCCCTTCGTTTAATCGATATACGCGGTTCGAGCTTTTGTCCATTAAACGAATAATCGGGCGTAAACTCATGTTTAATGTCTCACGAGTTTGCTCGTAACCACTTAAGAACAATGATGTCGCCATCTCTGTTTTCGCATGATAGTGAAGGATTTGTTCTTCCCGTTGAACAACTCGTTTTTTACGAATGTTCTGAATACGATCAGGTAGGCTTGAAAGAGAACGGTAATCTAACCATTCCAATTTACGACCCACAACTTTCTTTGTCGTTGGGTCCATGTACTTCTTACGCCACTTTGGCTTACCTTTGCGGATCCAACGCCACATAGCGTCGCGCAGGTCATCTTTAAAGATTTCACGTAGGGCGTAGATAAACGACATCGCGATGATGAAAGATGCAGAAATCTCTCCTAAGTAATCTCGGGCAAGAATAACGGTACTCGTCACGACCACCATCACCAGACCTGTTGCGATGCCTTTAATCGCTCGTTTGATGTTATTACCCATCGACATCGTTTTTTCACTCAAAACGATAGGGTGTTCAATCAAACGTCTTAACAAACGCATTTTGTTCGATAAACGAGTCACATCTTCAACAACGCTTGCAGAGTTGTAATTGTTTAGCTTTCGGTGCGCTTGCTCTTTCTCACACAGTGTAATCAAGCGTTCCTTGATCGTGCTGTAATCTCCTTCACGAGGCAGGTGAGCAACAAGGGATAGGAATTTTTGCTCTGTGTACCAAGACAAGTAATTATCGATGTTAACGTAGTAGCGCTTAAGGTTTTCCTCATAAGGAATCGAACGGCGAAGACGTTTAAGGATGTCGAGCGTCAGTTCAATGACTTCATCTACTTCCTCTGCCGTGACGCTGTCACTCTCATGTTTATTTAGTGCGGCAACAGCTTTGTCGAGCGCGATAACGTATTGATACGCAAACAAACTCAAACTTACACGGTACTGACGGTTAGATAAGCGTCCACGTTTGGCTAGGCGACTGTGGACCAAAGGAAGCAGTACTTCAGTACTGTAATAAGATCGTTTTTGCGTGATCGAAGTGTAGTAGAACTCAGACTCACTGATGATGTCGGAATTTAAACCTAACTCACCAGGGATGAAAATATAGATATCAAGGTCGAGCGTTTTACTCTTTGCCAACGCATGGCTAATTTTTAAAGTTACCGAGTCTTGTTTGTCGACAGTGACCAAGGAAAGCTCCTGATTTTGCTAAAGCATCCTATACCCATAAGCGTCCGTTAATTGAATTAACTTAAGATCGGACTAGGATAAATTGTTGAACTAACACAGCATAACAGAGAGGTTTGCTTTTCTCTCTGATTTTCTTGTTAGTTTGGGTATAATTCCCTGTAAATTTAAAAAGAGACAAATTCGATGATTAAAATTGGTCAAATTAACAGCTTAGAAGTCATTAAAACGGCTGATTTTGGCGTATTTCTGGATGGCGAAGACTACGGTTCTGTATTGCTGCCTAATAAGTATGTACCTGAAGGTACAGAACTTGGCGCGCACCTAGATGTATTTCTTTACTTTGATTCAGAAAGTCAGCTAGCTGCGACCATTGATAAACCAATCGCTCAAGTCGGCGAATGGGGACTAATGAAGATCGAAGGCATCAATAAGACTGGTGCGTTCGTAAACTGGGGTATTAAAGAAAAAGACCTTCTTATCCCATTCAGTGAGCAACGCGCTCGCTTTACTGCAGGTCAAAATATCCTAGTTTACGTTTATACAGATAAGGCATCTGGTCGTATTGTAGGTACAACTAAGTTCAATAAATGGCTAGATAAAACGCCGGCTAACTACGAAGTGAATGAGCAAGTTGATCTGATTATCGCAGAGCGTAGCCAACTTGGTTATAAAGCCATCGTGAACGGCGAACACTGGGGCATGATCTTCCCATCGGATGTGTTCGGTAAGCTGTTTATTGGTAAGAAGCTGAAAGGTTACATTAAGCAAGTTCGTGAAGATGGCAAGATTGATCTAGCGCTACAAAAAGTTGGCGTAGCGAAGATGGATGATCTTTCTAGTAAAGTGATTGAGTTACTAGAAAAAAAAGGCGGCTTCTTGCCTCTAAACGATAAATCTTCTCCTGAAGCGATTTTTGAAGCGTTCCGCACCAGTAAAGGTACTTACAAGAAAACCATTGGTGGCTTGTACAAAGCAGGTAAGATCGTTATTGAAAAAGACGGTATCCGTTTAGCCGAGTAAACAGATTCACAGCTGATGAAAATAGTGTTGGCTGGTGGACTAGTGAGTTTTTCCTTTTGGGTAATTATACCCAAGTAACCTCGAGATGCTAGGTTCAGCGAGAATGACTTGGTTTGTAGACGCGGCGGCGATTTAAAGATCTAGTCATTCTAAATCAAGAATCGGCAACAAAGTATACAAGCCAAGGCAGCTCGCCCTTTGGGAGCGTGTCATTGACCCGATTGCTACGTCAAACAACTTGGAAAGAGCTAGCTATTACACTGCGTTGTTTTCCTTACTCTCGAATCAATGACAACGCTCTGAATCCTGCATCTTGAAGTCACTTGGGTATAGCTCATATAGGGAATGCATCAGTCAAAAAAATGGCCCAAACTCGTCCTTATTTTGGGCCTAGGGGAAACGGCTCCTTTATAGAGCCTGCGCTAAACTTTTTGACCAACACATATTGTCGGTTAAACATAGAGAGAAATGCCGTTTCAAAGCGATGCTTTGATACATTCAGTTTAGTACAGGGCACTCGGATCGCTAGTGAACCCAGTTCCAATCATGCTTTAGAACCAAAAAGCCATCGTAAATACGATGGCTTTTCATTTATTTATAGTATTTCACTTTGCTACTAAAATAAGTTCTTATCTCGCACTAATTCACGTGGAAGACCATTTTTAACGCGGTTACTTACCCATTTCCCAAGACCAATAATCGCGCCTTCGTACTTCACGAGCACTTCGCCTTTACCCGTTTTCATATCTGTTGGAATGTTTTGCGGGCGAACATCGCGACCCATGTACCATTCTCGAGCTTCTTCAATCGTTAACTCAATTGTGTTTTTCTCGTTACCAGTTGCTAGAGCAGTTGCCACTTGATGTTGCCAGCGGTAACCGTTTTTGTGCGCTTCGGCGATTTTAATGCCCATACGCGAAAAGCGTAATTCGCCAATCATAGGTTCTAGCGCGTCAGGGAAAAGCCAAACGTCTTTATCGCGGATCCAAACCGTGCTGTCATCTGGTAGTTCGATGCCCATCGTGTTTTGTAACTGCTTAGCGATTTCTGCTGATTCTTTGTTAGACGCTTTTACAAATGGGAATTTACCCATACGTTTTTTTACTTGTGGCGCTTCTACTGCTGCAAGCTTACGAATTCTAGCTACGAAGAAGCCTTCACAGTCATAAACCTGAGGGAAGATATGTAAGAAGCCTTCTTCTGTTAACGCCGCTTCTGCATTTTCAAACAGATCTTTTAAGCTCTCGAACTGAACTGCGTCACCAAAAGTTTCTTTAAGGTGATGGCAAACCTGTTGGTTCTCTTCGGTACTCAACGTACAGGTTGAATAAACCATCACGCCACCTGGCTTAAGAGCGTGGAAAGCACTTTCAATCAGATCTTTTTGTGTGTCTGCAATTTCAATCACCGACGCTTGCGTCCAGTTCTTCATTGCGTCTTCGTCTTTTCGAATCGTACCTTCACCAGAACATGGCGCATCCAATAGAACCGCGTCAAATTGTTCTGGGAGCCAGCCACCAAACACACGACCATCGAAGTTACTTAGCGCCGCATTTCGCACGCCACAACGCTCTATGTTGGCATGAAGTACTTTTACACGACTCGCGGCGTATTCATTCGCGACCAAAACGCCTTCGTTGTTCATCAACGCAGCAATTTGCGTTGTTTTAGAACCAGGGGCAGCTGCGGTATCGAGAACCGCGTCGTAGGATTCATCATCCATGAACAGGGCAGAGACAGGCATCATTGAGCTTGCTTCTTGAATATAAAATAGCCCTGACATGTGCTCAGCAGTGTTACCTAGTGGGACAACAACCGATTCATCCGCTTCGATCCAAAAACCCGTATCACACCAAGGAACCGGAGAAAGCGTCCAGCCTTTTGATTCTGCACGTTCCAAAAACGCTTCTACGCTGATCTTCAACGTATTAACACGAATACTTTTGCGTAATGGCTTTTGGCACGACGCGATAAAGTCTTCCATGTTGAGGTGAGCAGGGAGAATAGTTTGGATTTTTTCCAGAAAAGCTTCTGGGATGTAAACGTTAGAATGCAAAGTGAAGTCTCGATTGCAGAATTTGCCGCAAATAATATACGAAAGCGGATCAGAAACGAATAGCCAGCAAGGTTTGAGCAATAAAAAAGAGCAGCGATTGCTGCTCTTTACGTCGATAATTTTCTCTAAAAGCACTATGGTTTTGGAATAGCAGTGCGCCACTGAGTCCAACTCTCTTCTGCTTGAGGGTATAAGTAGAAAGATTGCCCTTGTTTTGCCGCTGGTGGAATTTGTGATTGCTCAGGGGTTGAGAAAGCAATGCCGCCACGAACTAAGCTGTCAAATGTACCTGCTTTGATGTTTGCGCCTCCTAGACCAATAGAGACATCTACGCCTGAGACATTCCAGAACACACTGTTTTGACGAACAAGATATGCATATGCGGGCTTTATCTCGATTTTTGTTACCACTCGATCAGCAAACTCACCCAAGCTGACACTCGTTACACTGCCTACTTCCATTTGTCGATATAGGATAGGGGTTCCAACTTGAACTGAACCACGTTGCTCACTTTGCAGTGTGAATGACACTCCTTGTTGTGCTTGCTGGCTTTTCGCTAAATCAAACTTGAATTTCGCGGCGCCATTACCAGGTTCAACACTGATGGATTTTGATACTAACGCGCCTAAGTTCTTCACGCCACCCAGCCCAATTTCAGGTTCCGTTAGCCAGAAGTGTGACCCGGTAACGGCGATATTGTCGACATATTCAGGAAGAATGCGCGCGGTGACTTCCACCATTTCACGACGAAAGTTTGGAACGACTAGAGTAACTTCACCGACCTTAACACCTTGATATTTAATTGGCATACCTTTGGTTACTTCTTGACTGCCATCGGTTTCTAACGCGATAACTCGACCAAACTTACGTGCTTGGTTCTGATCGTTGTATAGCTTCCAACGTTGACCCACTTTATTCTCAATGCCCGGAATGGAGTCAAAAGCAATACCACCTTTGATCAAAGTTTTAAGAGGGTGAGCTTTGACGGTGATACCAGCAAGAGAGGCATCAATCTCTACACCAGAACGGTTCCAAAATACCGTCTGTTCACTGAGTAAGTGCGCGTATCGATTTTCAATGGTTGCTTTGACGATCACGCCACCATCGACCAGATTGAAATCAGATACGCTGCCAACTGGCAAATTGCGGTAGAGCAGAGGGCTACCTTTAGAAATCGGTGGTAACTCAGATGCAAAGAGAGTCAGCGTCTTAGAGCCAGATTGATTGTACTGTGCAAGCTCCGCTAGAGAAGCGCTCTGGAACAATTGGTATTCTTTCTGGATTTGTTCTTGTCCTTGGCTAACGAAGCTGATTGAACCAGTGAGAAGCTGCTTAGCTGGAGGTACTGTGACACTCAATCCTGACTCTGTAAGTTCTGCAGAAGCACTGCCTGTCACGTAGAAACGGTTGTTCGATTTTATTAGATGCTTGTACTCATTGTCGATAAGGACATCCATGAACACTTCATGCTTTGCCGCTTGCGCTTGTTTTTCATCAAGCAAACCGACTTTAATGATCGAGCCAACGACAATGCCTTTGTAAAGTACGTTTGCACCGCTGTCTAAGCCAAAGGAGTTATCAGAAACGAGGCGAATTGCAATCGACTTCTGCTGTTGCTGATTAAATACATTCTGGCGAATGGCAGTAAATCGTCGAGATCTTTCACCTTCACCCGGGACGATGGTTAAAAAGTTTCCGCGGACAAGGTTTGCGATATTCTCAACACCAGAAAGGGAAACTTTTGTTTCTTCAAGAACAAAACGTGTGCCAGAAGTCAACATATCGCTGAAAGCAGGTTGGATTGCAGCAGACGCTAAAATCACTTCACGACCTTCAGATAGGCTTAAATCGGTGATTTGTCCTACTTCAATCCCGCGGTACATGATAGGTGCGCCTTCGCCGCTAATTTTGTTGTCATCAGGAAGCGCGATTTTGATTGGAATACCGCGCCCCGCAGTTTTAAGGTCTTTATAAAGACGGAACTCGGTATTCTCTTCAACGGGTTCGCCATCATCTGGCGAGTCAACAGCAATAGCGCCACCAAGTAGGGTGCTGATACTGCTCTTGTATATTGGCTTGAATGGTTATGGACTTCGCATCATCATTCAGTTGATAGCTGAACACTTCACCAATCGGAATCTTTTTGTAGACGATTTGCGAGCCAATAGAAACGCCGCCCAAGTCTCGGCTTTTCAACTTAATGTTCAGACCTTGAGTGACTCGTAAGTCGGTAGGAGCCGATTCCAAAGCATGAAAAGTGGTTTCAAACTGTTCACCATCACCTGGCTGGATAGAAATGTAGTTACCAGAAACCAACGCATCAAGACCAGACACGCCGGTTAAACTTGCTGTTGGTTTTACTAACCAGAAACGCGTTTTATCGTTCAGCAGTTTCGTCGCTTCAGGGTAGATATCAGCGTCGACATAAATGCTGCCTAAATCTTCAGACAGGTTAATGTCGCGCACCATTCCCACTTCTAAACCTTGATAGCGGATAGTGGTTCGTCCAGCGACCAAACCCGCAGCATCGGAAAAATAGATTTGTACACGCTGTCCTGCGTCATGAATTGATTTCACAACAAGCCAGCCAGCTAAGACCATAGTCAAAATCGGCAACAACCAAAGGGGAGAAATACCTTTACTCCTCTTTACATCTGGCACATATGACGTTTGAGAACTGTTCTGATCACTCATTAATTGACTCTTTTTCTGATTGTGTTGGGGCTTGGTCCCAAATAAGCCTTGGGTCAATGCTCTCCGCCGCAAGCATTGTTAAAACGACCACCAGACCAAACGCAACAGCGCCATAACCCGGTGTGAAGTCGAGAATTTGTCCACGATCGACCAACGTCATCATGATAGAAATAACAAACAAATCCATCACTGACCATTTGCCGATCCATTTTACTGCAAAGTAAACCATCATTCGTTGTCTTCTAAACACCGAACGTTTGAATTTGATACATAACAAGATGTAAGTCAGGCCGAGAATCTTAGCCACAGGAACGACGATACTGGCAACAAAAATGATAACCGCGATTCCGTACATACCGTTTTTAACTAAGCCTGCCACGCCTGAAAAAATAGTGTCTTCCAAGCGCTTACCGTTTGTCAGCAAAATTGAAATCGGAATCAAGTTGGCAGGGAAGATCGCAATCGTCGCTGCAATTAAATATGCCCACGTTTTTTGGATAGAATTTGGTTTACGGTGGTAAAGCGCGTGATGGCAACGATGGCAGTTTTCGCCTTCAGGTTGCGATAAGTGGCACTCGTGACAATGCACATCTTTGTGTTCGAAGTCGTAACTGTTTTCAGGTTGCCATGCTTCCCAATAACGACGAACACTAATGCGAGAGATCAACAGAACCGTAAAAACTTGTAATAGAACAAGACCAATTAAGCCCGGTCCAACAAAAATATCGGAGTAATCTTGCAGCTTAAAACAAGAGATTGCGATGCTCACAAGGAACACATCCAACATTACCCAGTGTTTTAGGTGTTGGATTAACCATAATGAAACGCGAAGCCCTTTAAACCAACGTTTATGCAACGACCAATGTGCCGTTACGACAGAACTGCACACAATAAGTGGGGCAAGAGAACTACAAAAAAGAATGAGGATAGAAAGGAGGACGAAGCCCTCTTGAAATAACGTTATCATTCCAGATGGCAGTGTCGCCGGAATCATCACACCGAATAGCCGAATACTGATGAAGTTAAAAAAGTGCGAAGGTATAAAAAGTAGAATACAAGTAACAGCGATAGCGAGATTACCAGATAGGCTAGGACTACCACCACGATAGAGCTGAGTACCACAACGTGGACAATGTGCATTTTTGCCATTAGGTAGATCGACGATATCGACAGGCAATTCGCAACCTTGGCACAAGCGGACGCTATTCGGTTGCATGGCGTGTTTAGACAGAGAGGTCACAACGACCTCTCTAAACTGAATGGTTTAAGCGTGGGACTGAATGCCACCATATAAGGTTTGATATAAGCCTTCTTGCTCAACGAGCTCACCATGGGTACCTGTTTGCGTCACTCTTCCATCTTCAAGCACATAAATCAAATCTGCTTGCTTCACCGCCGATAAGCGATGGGCGACAATAAGAGTCGTTCGACCGCGTAAGAATTCCGTTAACGCCTTATGCAAAGCCGCTTCAGTTGCGGTGTCCAGTGCTGACGTTGCTTCGTCTAGGATAACAAATTGTGGGTTGCTCAGCACCATACGTGCAATCGCTAAGCGTTGACGCTGACCGCCGGATAGGCGAATACCATTACGACCAATTTGAGTATCCAATCCGTGGTTAAGTTGCGAAATCACGTCCTGAAGCTGAGCGACTTCTAGTGCTCGCCATAATGACATTTCATCAAAGTCACCACCAAGGGTCAGATTATGCCTTAAGGTGTCATTAAATAGTATAGGTTGTTGTAAAACCACGGCAATTTTGTCGCGTATTACTTCAAAGCTGATGTCTTCTGTTAACTCATCATTAAAACGGATAGAACCAGAATTCTGACGGTAAACGCCGATCAATAATTGAATCAGGGTTGATTTACCACCACCACTCGCACCCACAAGCGCCACTTTCTTACCAGCAGGAATGTGCAACGAGAGATCATCCAACACCTTGTTTTCATTGTTGTATGAAAAATCAACATGTTCAATTTTTACATCAACCTCTCGATTTTCTTTGAAAGGATTTACTTTCGAAACAGGTCTATGTTCTTCTTCCAATTCGAGTAGATCATTAATTCGCTTAAGTGCCGCTTTTGCGCTGTACCAAGAGAATTGGATACCCAATAGTTCTTGAACAGGAGACAACATAAACCAAAGGTAACCAAACACCGCGAAAATTTGACCAATAGTAAGGTCACTGAACATTACCATTAGCATTGCAACCGCGCGGAACAACTCGAAACCGATTAAAAACAGAAGGAAAGAGACACGTCCCGCAGCCTCTGATTGCCATGCATACTTGTCAGCATCGATACGAACTTGGTCAGCGCTGCCTTTTAACTGCTGGAGAAACTCTCGCTCTTTATTAGCCGCTCGTAGTTGATAAATGCCGTCAAGAGTTTCGACTAAGCGGTTCTGGAAAATCTCAAATGAATGGTTTTCTTTGCGCTTAAGGTGCTTAACCATACTTCCCAGCTTACGTGAGAAGTAAATGACAATAGGGTTGACGAGAAGAATAAACAGACCCAGACGCCAATCGAGCCAAAGTAGCACGATAGCTGTACCAATCACCGTCAGTAGGCTGATAACAAATTTAGCTAATGTAGAACCAATAAATTTATCAATGGTCTCAATGTCGGTGATAAGGTGAGCGTTGATGCCACCACTGCCTTTTGTTTCGTACTGTCGAATGCTAATACGACCAAGCTTGTCGATCATTTTACTTCGCATTTCAAAGGTGATTGTCTTTGAAACCAAGGTAAATTGTCGGCTTTGAAGAATATTAAACCCTTGGCTTGCTGCCCTCATCAGCACAACCAAGAACAGAGTAAAGAAGATATAACCCGTAGGTGTGTGCCACGCTTCAGGTAAAACCGCGTTCATTGCTGCTAAGCCCGATGCCGGTTTGTCCAATAAGACTTCATCCACCATGAGAGGCATAAGAAGAGGGATTGGAACACTAATCAAGGTCGCAAGTACAGCTATCAAGTTCGCTAGAATCAGCTTGGACTTGTGCTTTTTCACTTGTGTTATCAACCAAGAACGGCTAATAGTGTCGTTTTTCGGATTCATTGTAATTGAGAATAAGTCCTATTAAAAAGTAGGGCTGCATTTTAGCGCCATACCAACAGAATGGAAGCCTAAATAAAAAGTAGGAAGTTAATATGAACATAGAACAATACCAAAGACTTACCAAGCAAGCAGTTGCGCTTATCGAATCAGAGAAAGACTACATCGCAAATCTTGCCAACATCAGCTCTCTTCTATTTATGGAACTTGAAGACCTGAATTGGGCGGGTTTTTACCTAACGAAAGGTGATGAGTTGGTGCTCGGTCCTTTCCAAGGTAAGCCTGCTTGTGTTCGTATCCCAATGGGACGAGGCGTCTGTGGTACTGCTGCACAAACTAACAGCGTACAAAGAGTATACGATGTGCATGCATTTGAAGGTCACATTGCTTGTGATGCAGCAAGTAATTCAGAAATTGTTATTCCTTTTACTATCAATGGGGAAGTGGCTGGCGTGTTGGATATTGATAGTCCAAATATCGGTCGATTCAATGAAATTGATGAAGAAGGCCTCACTCATTTTATGGCTGAAGTAGAAAAGCTGCTTAATTCGCACGCTAACGACGCATAAATTCGCCCTCGAGTGTGGTTTTTCCTTGGCATGTCACTATAATACGAGAATATTTTTTCTTAATGCTTCGCGGAAATCCGCTCAAACCAGGAACCCTCATGACTGAAAAGTTAAAAAACAGCAAAGAAGTTATCGCATACATTGCTGAATGTTTCCCTAAGTGCTTTACTTTAGAAGGTGAAGCAAAGCCTCTGAAAATTGGTATTTTTCAAGATCTTGCGGAACGTCTAAATGAAGACGAAAAAGTAAGCAAAACTCAGCTTCGTGCAGCGTTAAGACAGTACACTTCATCATGGCGTTACCTACACGGCGTAAAACCAGGTGCAGTACGTGTTGATCTAGATGGCAACCCATGTGGTGAGCTAGAAGAAGAACACGTAGAACACGCTAAAGCGACACTTGCTGAAAGCAAAGCGAAAGTTCAGGCTCGTCGTAAAGAGCAAGCTCAAAAAGCTCGCGAAGAGGGTAAGGCGAAAGCGAAACCTGCGGCTAAAAAGCCACAACAGCCTCGTCGTGCTAACAAACCAAAAGTACAAAAAGAAAGTAAGCCTGTAGAAACACGCGCGCTAAACGCTGATGAAATCACAATCGGCAACGCAGTTAACGTGAACATGGGCAAAGGAAACATGGCAGCGACCATTGTTGAAGTCAATAAGGATGATGTACGTGTTCAACTTGCTAACGGCCTACAAATGGTTGTGAAAGCGGAGCACTTGCGCGCATAAGGGAGATACTCCTACGCATGAATTGCCGTTCAAAAGTGACACTGATTGCTGCTAGCTTCTGGCTAGCAGCATCAGCTCAGGCTCTAGAAGCCAAACTAAACAAAGATGATTTGCCGGTTCTTGCACCTGAAGTTCAGCATGAAACAGCCAGCAAACGAGTAACTTCTCGATTTACCCGCTCTCATTATAAGCATTTCAATCTAAACGATGATTTCTCCAAAGCGATCTTTGAGCGCTACGTAGAAATGCTTGATTACAATAGAAATATTTTTACTCAAGCCGATATCGACTCTTTCAAAGATTGGTCCGTCAGCCTTGATGATCAGCTTAAAGCTGGTAATAACAAGATTGCATTTGATGTTTATAATCTTTCGATGCAGAAGCGTTTTGATCGTTTTGCCTACGCATTGACTCTACTCGATAAAGAAATCAAGTTTAATACTGATGAGTTTATTGAACTGGATCGTTCTGAAGCCGCATGGCCCAAGGATGAAGCTGAGTTAAATGAATTATGGCGAAAACGCGTTAAGTACGATGCTCTTAACCTTAAAATGACTGGTAAAGAATGGCCAGAAATCAAAGAGGTTCTAGCGAAACGTTACAACAACGCGATGAAACGCATCACGCAAACTCGCAATGAAGACGCTTTCCAACTTTACATGAATGCATTCGCTCGTGAAGTTGATCCACATACTAGCTACCTATCTCCACGAAACGCGGAACAGTTCCAATCAGAGATGAATCTGTCTCTTGAAGGTATTGGGGCTGTGCTTCAAATGACCGACGACTATACAGTTATTCGTTCATTAGTTGCCGGCGGTCCAGCATCTAAGAGTAAACAGCTAGGTGAGGGCGACCGCATTATCGGTGTTGGTCAAGATGGCGAAGAAGTTGTCGATGTGATCGGTTGGCGTCTTGATGATGTCGTTCAACTAATCAAAGGTCCTAAAGGAACCAAAGTTAACCTACAAGTCTTGCCAGAAGGTAAAGATGCGAAGAGTTACGTTGTCACTATTGTGCGTGATAAAGTTCGTTTAGAAGACCGTGCGGTTAAGTCTGAAATCATCGAGAAAGACGGTAAGAAGATTGGGGTTCTTGAGGTTCCTAGTTTTTACGTTGGTCTTTCAAAAGATACCGATAAACTGCTATCTGAATTGAAGGCGAAAAACGTCGACGGTGTTATCGTTGATCTACGCAACAACGGCGGTGGTGCGCTGACTGAAGCAACGGCATTAACAGGGCTCTTCATTAAAGAAGGTCCAGTTGTTCAGGTTCGCGATAGCTATGGTCGCATCAAAGTAAATGCAGATACCGATGGTCAAGTGAGTTACGATGGTCCACTAACAGTGTTGATCAATCGCTACAGTGCTTCAGCGTCTGAAATCTTTGCGGCAGCAATGCAGGATTACAACCGTGCGATTATTCTTGGTGAAAACTCTTTCGGTAAGGGTACCGTTCAACAACACCGCTCATTGAATCATATCTACGATCTTTTCGACAAAGAACTTGGCTACGTACAATACACGATTCAAAAGTTCTACCGCATCGATGGTGGCAGTACTCAGAACCGTGGTGTTGCACCAGACATCGCTTACCCAACTCCAGTTGAGCCAAGCGAAACAGGTGAGAGTGTTGAAGACAACGCATTACCTTGGGATAGCATTGATAAAGCAAAGTATCAGACATTCCCAAGCAACGACGCGCTTGTTACTAAACTAACTGAGCTTCACAATAAACGTATTGCTGATGAGATGGAGTTCCGTTTCATCAAAGAAGATATTGAGAAGTACCGTAAAGAGAAAGACGATAATTTGTTGTCTCTTAACGAGAAAGTGCGCGAAGACGAATCAGATAAAGCCGAGGCTCTACGCTTAGAGCGCATCAATGAACGTCAAGCAGCAATGGGTAAAAAACCATTCAAAACGCTTGATGATGTGCCAAAAGATTACGAAGCGCCAGACGTTTATCTAGATGAATCAGTTGCTGTTATGGTTGATATGCTGAAAGGCTAAAAATTCAGTCAAAACGACTAATAATTCTCTATATAAAGAGCGAGTCATAGCGACTCGCTCTTTTTTTATGAGTTTATAAAGCGGCGTTTCTATAAAAATAGGTTGTTCCTGCGCTTAATTTGCACCAACAATTTACGTGATGTAGATCAAATATTTCGCGAAAATGAGATCTAGAGCCTAAGCTAAAAGAAAACGATAAGGATACCGTTATGAAATGGTTCATTATTTTACTTAGCTTTTGCTGCTTTAGTGTTTCTAGCGCGGAAACCAACAAGGAAGACGAACTTAGTCACTTTGACACTCCATTCTTGATCGGAGATTGGTATTTGATGAATCCAAACCCTGATGATTCTTCAGAGAACTTTAGAGCGATAAAACTCACCCTTGGCTCGGACTACACGTTCTCTATCGACATTCAGAAAAAAGATTACTCAATCGACCATTGGGAAGGACTCTATAACGCCAATGAGGACACCATCGTCCTTGGGTTGAATACTGATGAACCGCAAATTTATGCATATCGTAATAACCACAACACTCTAGACTTGAATGGTGTAACCTTCACTAAGGGGTTGTCGAATGCACTTGCAGGTATTTGGTCAAGCTCCCAAGTTGGAGGGGATGGCATGCTTGCAAATAACATCAACCAAATGGACTTGATTCTTCAACCAGACTTTGTATTTATGTTTAGAGTGTCAAATGAAGAAGGTGAAGAGGCAGTGAAACAAGGCGTGTTTTACACAGAAGGTGAGCATCTAGTTCTTTTGTACGAGAACGGAGAGCACGGAACCCGCTATACATTGAACCAAAACGAGCTGACGATTCAAGATTCTAACGGTGATATGTACGCGGTACTTAATCGAGTAACACCATAAATGATTCATCACCATTATTTCACGCAGGGTTATTAATAGTGAAATATTCTGATGTTGATTAAATGTTAAACAGAAAGCGGAGCTAAGACACTAAAAGCTCCGTTTTTTTATAGAAAGACTTGTATTCTGATACCACAACCCCTACAAATAGCTTATATCGTGATACCAGTAAGAGGTGTTTGAGCCTCTAGTCCTGGTATTTTTGTGGTTCTATATACAAGGATTTATGGACATGTCTCAAGCTCCCCAAGCGAAATATCGCAAAGATTATAAAGCGCCATCTCATACAATTACCGATATTGATTTGACGTTTGATCTTTATGACAACGACACGATCGTTACAGCAGTATCAAAAGTAGTTCAAAAGGGTGAATTAACCACATTAGAACTCGATGGTGAAGGGCTAGAGCTACGCTCTGTAAAAGTGAACGGTGAAGACTGGTCTCATCATGAAGTCAAAGAAGCCTCTTTAGTTCTTACCGATCTGCCAGCAGAATTTGATTTAGAAATCGTTACTAAGATCGATCCGGAAGCAAACACCGCACTTGAAGGTCTTTACAAATCAGGTGGTGCGTTCTGTACACAGTGTGAAGCAGAAGGCTTTCGTCGTATTACTTACTACCTAGACCGCCCAGACGTTCTCGCGAAATACACAACAAAAGTGATCGCAGACAAAGCGGTGTATCCATTTCTATTAAGCAATGGTAACCGCGTAGCTGAAGGTGAGGCAGAAAATGGTCGTCATTGGGTTCAATGGCAAGACCCACATCCAAAACCTGCTTACTTGTTCGCTTTGGTTGCCGGTGACTTTGATGTACTACGTGATAAATACACAACCACATCAGGTCGTGAAGTAGACCTAGAAATCTTTGTCGACAAAGGCAACCTCGATCGCGCGGGTCACGCAATGACTTCGCTGATCAACTCAATGAAGTGGGACGAAGATCGCTTTGGTCTTGAGTACGATCTTGATATCTACATGATCGTTGCGGTTGATTTTTTCAACATGGGTGCAATGGAAAACAAAGGTTTAAACATCTTCAACTCGAAGTTTGTGCTTGCGAATGAAAAAACCGCGACTGATCGCGAATACCTTGGCATTGAAGCGGTAATCGGTCATGAATACTTCCACAACTGGACGGGTAACCGCGTGACTTGTCGCGATTGGTTCCAACTGAGCTTGAAAGAAGGTCTAACGGTATTCCGTGACCAAGAGTTTTCGTCCGATCTTGGTTCACGCGCAGTAAACCGCATCGACAACGTTCGCATTATCCGTGGTCCTCAGTTTGCCGAAGACTCAAGCCCAATGTCACACCCAATTCGCCCAGATAAAGTTATTGAAATGAATAACTTCTACACGCTAACCGTGTACGAAAAAGGCAGCGAAGTGATCCGCATGTACCACACGTTACTTGGCGAAGAAGGCTTCCAAAAAGGCATGAAGCTTTACTTCGAACGTCATGATGGTACAGCGGCAACGTGTGAAGATTTTGTTTCTGCAATGGAAGACGCAACGGGCGTTGATCTTAAACAATTCCGCTTATGGTATAGCCAATCGGGTACACCAACACTTCGCGTAAACAGCGAATATAACGCTGAAGCAAAAACTTACGCGTTAACGGTTGAGCAATTTACTGAAGCAACGCACGACCAAGCAGAAAAACAAGCGCTACATATTCCATTCGATATTGAACTATACGCACAAAATGGTGATGTGATTCCACTGGTTATCAACGGTGAATCCGTACACAACGTTTTGGACGTGAAGCAAGACAAGCAGACTTTCGTATTCGAAAACGTTGCAGAACAACCAGTACCATCATTGCTTCGTGAGTTCTCTGCACCGGTTAAATTGGAATACGATTACAGCGATGATGAACTGATTTTCTTGATGAAGCACGCAACGAACGATTTTGCTCGTTGGGATGCAAGCCAAATGCTGCTAGCGAAATACATTCGTCAAAACGTAACTAACGTTCAAGCGGGTGGTGAGGTTAAGCTATCAGAAGACTTAATCGATGCATTCCGTGGTGTGTTACTTGATGCAAACCTTGAACCTGCGTTTATTGCTCAAGTGCTTTCTCTGCCTTCCATCAACGAAATCACTGGTTGGTACAAGCAGATTGATATCGATGCGGTAGATACGGTACTGAATAGCATTACAGTGTCACTTTCTAAAGAACTAGAAGATGAACTGAGTGCTACTTATCACGCATTGAACCAAACAGAATACAGCATTGACCATGCAGCGATTGGCAAACGCGCTCTGCGCAACCAGTGCTTGCAGTTCTTGGCTTACACTGAAAAGGGTAACGAGCTAGCAAAAGCGCAGTATGAATCATCAAACAATATGACCGACACAATTGCGGCGATGAGTGCAGCGAACAGTGCACAACTTGAATGTCGTGAAGCGTTAATGGCGGATTACAGCGACAAGTGGAAGCACGATGGTCTGGTTATGGACAAATGGTTTGTTCTTCAGGGCAGCAACCCGATTGAGAACGCACTTGAGAAAGTAAAAGAAACCATGAGCCACGAAGCGTTTAGCTTGAAGAACCCGAACCGCACGCGCAGTTTGATTGGTTCGTTCTTGAACGCAAACCCAGTACGTTTCCATGATAAATCTGGCTCTGGCTACCAATTTGCTGGTGAGATCCTTCGTCAGTTGAACGATAGTAACCCACAAGTGGCGTCCCGCATGATCGATCCTCTATTGAAATTCCGTAAATACGATGAAGGTCGTCAAGCGCTTATTCGTGCAGAGCTTGAAAAGCTTAAAGCGATGGACAATCTAGCGAAAGACTTATTCGAAAAAGTGACTAAAGCACTAGACGAATAATCGACAAAAGAATAGGGTGGTCATTACGATCACCCTAGTTTTTTGTTCTGACAACAATCCATTTTCATGAACCAGTATTACTTCTCTCTCAACATCTCTTATCAAACATTTCTTTCACACTACTCTGGTGCCGCAAGTTCTGTACAAGTCATTACTGACAATGGTTTGAGGGTGCAACTAGATGCATCAAAATTTCGACCATTTCTTAGTCAATTAGGCATTAGAGGTCGTTTTAGACTCACAACTGACCAAAATAATAAGTTTCTAAAGTTAGAAACTCTGTGATGCCTGATATTCCTAGTGAGTTAAACAGGAATCTTAGTCACATAATCAAACATTTCACCTCCTACCACTGCGAATTTTTGTTAAACATTTGTAATTATGCTTTTACAATAAGTGCATGCATTACCTATGCTTAGTTTCGAGGCTAAAACCCGAAGTTAAGTCCCCCTACAAAACAACAATTCTAATGTGGAGTGTGAATATGACCGCGCGTGAAAATGTAGTGCCGGTTCTGCTTGAAAAGGTATACCAACTAATTCAAGACAAACTCGAGCTTTCTCACCAACCGCTTGTAACTAAACTTGCTCAACACTTATTTAGTAACATTGCTGATGATGACTTGATTCAGCGAAACGAATCCGACCTATATGGTGCCGTTGTTAGTCTGTGGCATCATGTCAATGAAAAGAAACCAGAAGACATTTCTGTCAGGGTATTCAACCCAACTGTCAGCCGCCAAGGTTGGCAATCAACACACACTATTGTTGAAATTGTTGTTCCGGACAGCCCGTTTTTGGTGGATTCCATCAAGATGGCGTTAACGCGACTTGACCTTGTTTCTCACTTGATGCTCAACAACCCAACGCAACTAGAACGCGATAAAAAAGGGCAAGTGACGGACGTTAATGGCGAGGGTGGTGTTCTTCAATCTCTGTTCCATATCGAAGTTGACCGCTTAACCAGTAAAGGTGAAATGCAAGAGCTGAAAAATGAGCTACTGACCATTTTGTCTGACACGCGTTTAGTGGTTGATGATTGGAAACAAATGGTTGATAAACTTAAGATCGTTACTGATGATCTTGAAAAGAACAAAGATCGAGTTTCGATGAAGACTGATCGTTTAGATGAGACGATCGAATACCTACGTTGGTTAGGGGATCATAACTTCACCTTCATGGGTTACAAAGAGTATGATCTTGTTAGCGTCAATGGTGACACTGAGCTGCAACCTGTTAAAGAGAAAGGTCTTGGTCTCTTTGCCGATGACAATCGCATTCGCAGCATCAAGCTTTCTGAACTGTCCGACTCTGCGCGCCTAGAAGCGAAAAAGCCTTACGCATTGATCATCACTAAGGGCAATCAGGCATCTCGTATTCACCGCCCAGCTTACACTGACTACATTGGCGTTAAGAAATTCGATAAGAACGGCAAAGTGATTGGTGAGCACCGTTTCACAGGTCTTTACACTTCTGCTGTATACAACCAAGCCGTACAAAGTATTCCTCTGATCCGCGAGAAAGTGGATCGTATTCTAGAAGCGAGTGGTTACCGTAACGGATCGTACTCGTACAAAGCCCTGCACAACATTCTAGAAAACTACCCACGTGACGAATTACTTCAAGCTCGTGAAGAAGAGTTATTAGAAGTGGGGATGGGTGTCGTGCAAATGCAAGATCGTGACTTGTTACGTCTATTTGTTCGTAAAGACCCGTTTGGTCGATTCTTCAGCTGTATGGTTTACGTGACAAAAGATCGATACAACACAGAGCTTCGTCGTCAAACGCAACGCATTCTTAAGCAGTACTTTGGCTGTGAACAAGAGGTTGAATTCACAACCTTCTTCTCAGAAAGCCCGTTGGCGAGAACCCATTACATTGTTCGTGTAGACAATAACAACATTGATGTAGACGTGAAAAAGATTGAGCAGAACTTAATGGAAGTATCGACTTCATGGGACGACCGCCTAAAAGAGTCTATCATTGCTAATTTTGGTGAAAGCAAAGGTCTTCCGCTTTCGAAAGAGTACATGAGCGCATTCCCACGTTCATATAAAGAAGACATGATGCCAGGTTCTGCGGTTGCAGATATCGAACGTCTAGAAGCGTTAAGCGACGACAACAAACTCGGCATGTTGTTCTATCGTCCGCAAGAAGAAGCGGCTGAATCGAAAGCAGTTCGCTTGAAGCTATACCACCGCGACGAGCCAATTCACCTATCCGACGTGATGCCAATGTTGGAAAACCTAGGGTTACGTGTGATCGGCGAATCGCCTTATGAGATCGAAACCAACAATGGTCAAACATTCTGGATCCTAGATTTCTCAATGCTGCATAAGAGCGACAAGACCGTTGATCTTCGTGAAGCTCGCGATCGTTTCCAACAAGCATTCGCAGCGATTTGGGCTGGTAACCTAGAGAGTGATGGCTTCAACCGCTTGGTACTAGGCGCTTCACTGTCTGGTCGTGAAATCTCAATTCTTCGTGCATACGCGCGCTACATGCGCCAGGTTGGTTTCCCATTCAGCCAACAATACATAGAAGATACCCTTAGCCATTACCCAGATTTGGCAACGGGTCTAGTAAACTTGTTTGCCAAACGATTCGATCCAAAACACAAAGGCAGCGAGAAAGGTCAGAACGATCTTATCAAGAAAATAACCGAGCAACTGGATCGTGTTGAAAGCCTAGATGATGATCGTATCATCCGTCGCTACATGGAAATGATCACGGCAACGCTACGTACTAACTACTACCAATTGGACGAAAATAAGCAGCCGAAACCTTGGTTATCGTTGAAGATGAAACCAAGCGAAATCCCAGATATTCCTCAGCCAGTGCCTGCGTTTGAGATCTTCGTTTACGCACCTGATATTGAAGGTGTACACCTACGTGGCGGTAAAGTTGCGCGTGGTGGTTTGCGTTGGTCGGATCGTCAAGAGGACTTCCGTACTGAAATTCTTGGTCTGGTTAAAGCACAGCAAGTTAAGAACACGGTTATTGTTCCTGTGGGTGCAAAAGGTGGCTTCGTATGTAAACGTCAGCCAACTCTAACTAACCGTGATGAAATCTTCGCTGAAGGTCAACGTTGTTACAAACGCTTCATTCGCGCGCTTCTCGATGTGTCCGATAACATCATCGAAGGCGAAGTTATTCCGCCGAAGAGTGTAGTGCGTCACGATGAAGACGACCCATACTTAGTTGTTGCCGCCGATAAAGGTACAGCAACATTCTCTGATTTGGCGAACTCTGTATCGGATGAGTACAACTTCTGGCTAGGTGACGCGTTTGCATCAGGTGGTTCTAACGGTTATGACCACAAAGCAATGGGTATCACTGCGAAAGGTGGTTGGGAATCGGTGAAACGCCACTTCCGAGAAATGGGCATCAACTGTCAAACCACTGACTTCACAGCAATTGGTGTGGGTGATATGGCAGGGGACGTATTTGGTAACGGTATGCTGCTATCTAAGCATATTCGTCTACAAGCTGCGTTTAACCATATGCACATCTTCATTGATCCAAATCCGGATTCAGCCACCAGCTGGGAAGAGCGTAATCGCTTGTTCAATCTCCCACGATCAAGCTGGGAAGATTACAACGCCGAGTTGATCTCGCAGGGCGGTGGTATTTTCTCTCGTCGCTCTAAATCGATCCAACTAACGCCAGAAATCCAAAAAATGCTGGGCACGAAGAAAGCGTCTCTAGCGCCAAACGATCTGATTAAGATGATCCTGCAAATGGAAGTGGATCTGCTTTGGAATGGTGGTATCGGTACGTATGTTAAAGCTTCTAGCGAGACACACACTGATGTTGGCGACCGTGCAAATGACGTACTCCGTATCGATGGACGTGATTTAAAAGCGAAAGTGGTTGGTGAAGGCGGTAACTTAGGTATGACTCAGCTTGGTCGTATCGAATACGCAAGCACAGGCGGTCGTGTAAATACGGACTTTGTGGATAACGTTGGTGGCGTAGACTGTTCGGACAACGAAGTGAACATTAAGATCTTCTTGAATGGTTTAGTATCGAATGGCGATCTAACGGTTAAACAACGCAACCAGATTCTTGAATCGATGGAAGACGAAGTGGGCGAAATCGTATTGGACGATGCATACCGTCAATCTGAGTCTATTTCGGTGACTGAACAGCAAGGTGTTGGCATCGTTAAAGAGCAAATCCGCTTTATCCATACAATGGAGAAAGCAGGGTACTTGGATCGTGCTCTTGAGTACATTCCAGACGATGAAACCTTGATTGAGCGAGAGAAACAAGGTCTTGGTCTGACACGTCCTGAACTTTCAGTACTAGTAGCTTACGGTAAGATGGTTCTGAAAGAACAATTGGTTGTTGACGAAATTGCAAATGATGAATTCCATGGAAAACAGTTAGTTGCTTATTTCCCAAGTGAGTTACGCCGTAACTACAAAGATCAGATGGTAAACCACCCGCTGCGTGCTGAAATCATCGCAACAGCGCTGGCAAACCAAATGGTTAATGAAATGGGCTGTAACTTCGTGACTCGTCTTCAAGAAGAGACGGGCGCGAGTGTCGTTGATATTGCGAACGCTTACAGTGCAACACGTGAGATCTTCGAACTGGAAGATATTCTTAAGCAAACTCGTGCACTCGATAACGTTGCAACTGCAGAAGCACAGTATGAGATCATGTTTTATGTACGTCGCGCATTGCGCCGTATCTCTCGTTGGTTACTTCGCAATCGCAGCGGTAAGAGCACAGTAACTGAGTTAGTTGCGCTATATAAAGACGATGTTCACACTATTACTGAAACGCTAGACACCATGCTAGTTGCATCAGAAGTGGAAGAGCATAACGAACTTGCTCAGAAATGGATTGAGCGCGGAGTAGAGGAGAAACTGGCACACCATGTAGCTCGTCTCTCTAGCCTACAGTCTGCACTGGATATTTCAACAGTAGCAAGCGAAACGGGTAAAACGGTCGAACAAGCCTCGAAGCTTTACTTTAATCTAGGTGACCGTTTATCACTTCACTGGTTCTTGAAACAGATCAATAGCCAAGCGGTTGATAATAACTGGCAAGCTCTTGCTCGTGCAGCATTCCGTGAGGATCTCGATTGGCAACAACGTCAATTGACTGCTCAAGTTCTAACTTGCGGCTGCTCAACAGAAGATCTAGACGTGATGCAAGCACTCGAAGATTGGATGACAACGAATGAATTGTCATTACATCGTTGGGAGAGCATCTTGAATGAATTCAAAGTTGGTTCCGTTCATGAGTTCGCTAAGTTCTCTGTTGCACTTCGAGAGTTGGTTCTACTTAACCTGAACTGTTCTTCGAACGAATAGGGTAAGTGACTTTAGCAAAAGCCTCGCAATCGCGGGGCTTTTTTATGTTCAAATCATTATAACTCCACACAACAAGTGACGCCGTAACGTGCAATTTGAGTTTTCCTGGCATGAAATCGTTTGCTTTTAAATAAAAAGCTAGCAATTTTGTATAGAGAATAGAGTGCTAATCAACTGTTTTTATGAACAAAATTAAAATGAGACATACTATTTTGCTGAATTCACTCATTTTCATTGAATTGCACTGAAAAACAGTAAATAATATTGACCCGTTTACACGGGGCTTTTTTCTTTCGGAGGCACAATGCTTTACCGTCTAGCCAGAACTGGCTTTTTCCAACTTGATGCCGAAAAGGCACATGATCTTGCAATCAAAAACTTCCAACGCTTTAACGGCACTCCTCTCGATCTTTTCTATCGTCAACAATTACCAAATCGTCCAGTAGAATGCATGGGGCTTACATTCCGTAACCCAGTGGGTCTTGCTGCTGGTTTGGACAAAAACGGCGAATGTATCGAAGCGTTTGACGCTATGGGCTTTGGTTTTGTCGAAGTTGGTACTGTTACGCCTCGTCCGCAACCAGGTAACGACAAGCCACGTTTGTTCCGCCTAGTTGAAGCGGAAGGTATCATCAACCGTATGGGCTTTAACAACCTAGGTGTGGATCATCTGGTTGAGAATGTGAAAAAGGCAAAATACAACTGCATTCTTGGTATCAACATTGGTAAAAATAAAGATACACCAATTGAGAAAGGGGCAGAGGACTACCTGATTTGTATGGAAAAAGTGTACGAGTATGCCGGTTACATCGCCGTGAACATCTCGTCACCAAATACACCAGGGCTTCGTTCACTTCAGTACGGTGAAGCGCTAGACGAATTGCTATCTGAACTCAAAGAGAAGCAAGCAGAACTTGCAGAAAAGCACGGTAAGTACGTACCACTTGCGCTAAAAATTGCACCGGATTTGAGCGATGACGAAATCAGCCAGATCTGTGAGTCGCTAATTAAGAATAACATCGACGGTGTGATTGCAACAAACACAACGCTTGATCGCACAGTCGTTGAAGGCATGAAACATGCGAACGAAGCGGGTGGTCTAAGCGGACGTCCGGTTCAATCACGTTCAACAGAAGTTGTTCGTAAACTTCATGAAGAGCTTGGCGATAAACTTCCGATAATCGGTGTGGGCGGTGTTGACTCATACGTTGCAGCGAAAGAGAAAATGATGGCAGGTGCACAACTTGTTCAAGTTTACACTGGTTTCATCTACCACGGACCAGGTCTCGTACGCGATATTGTTAAAAATCTATAAGAGCAATCGCTAAATCGTTGAGAAATCGACGCTTGTTACTAAAAAAAGAGGAATTCGTTTCCTCTTTTTTTTTGCCCGTTCGTTTGTAAAATTTAAAAATCATGAGTAGGTAATTAAGCGTCTTACCTCTTATTACTGATTAACTAGTCACAAACAAGAGAACGGAATAATGCTTAAACCCAGCGACAAATGGAATTGGTATTTTGACGAGCAGAAAGCTTGCCTAATGCTGGATTTGGGGGAGGAGATGATTTTCCAAACCAATCTATGCCGTAAGCTGTTGGTCAATTGTGCCTTCTCAGACAATGAATTCACTGTTGATGACGCAAGCGCGTTTCAAACGTACAACGAACGAATCCGTTGTCTCGACATCAACGAATACCGTCAAGCCGAACTTACGCTCTATTGCGTAGCTGCAAAACGCTTTCATAAACCTGTTCAACCGAAGAGCTGGTTCTTCGACGCCCAATGCGATGGGCATGAGCCAGAAGAAGGGGATATGGTCTTCCTAACAAATCGATATTCAGAAGGCGTATTCATCGTTCTAGAACCAGGTGAAACATCAAGCCTATGTGCTTACGTAGGGCAGGATGAATTTCTACTTGATGGCAACAAAGTACTGCCATTTGGGCAACCAATTAAAGTAATGCACGATCGCATGGTGTGTGCCAATCACTTATTCACGATGGCACCAATGGCGATGGTGGGTTAATTTCCTTTTGATTTTTCTTTATTTTCGTTCCTTTGTTTGCATTAATCGACCTCATTAGGTCGATTTTTTTTGCCTAGAATTTTCTGAATATCTCCTCTTGTGCACGCCAAATACATGCCTAGGTGAGGGCTATTTTGTATCTCAGATATGAAGTAGCTCACTTTTATTCCACTTTTTTCATTTTAGCGTTTCCTTAATTTAGGCAACCAGACGCCTAATATTTCACCTTTTGTTCCCCTATACGCTCATTTTGTAAGTTAATTACACGCAAAATGAGTGATTGGTATAGACCAAAAACGGTGTAAATAAGTATTCACTCTCGCTATGATGCTTGTCTTTACTAGAAAGTGATAAAGAGACGTATTCTGTTTGTAGATGTGCTGTGTTTTGATTTTCAGCAGATGAGATTGGCGACTGTTTGAGCTAATAAAGTAAAAATGCCTTTAAAAACGAGGCATTGATCGTAAAGTCAGGTATAATCAAAGCCATTTTTTATCGACGAAAGAACACTATGAATCAATATCTCGCGGTAACTTCAAACGGCATGGAAAACTTGCTTGTTGAAGAACTGACTAAACTAGGCATTGAAAACGCCAAACCAGTACAGGCAGGCGTTAAATTTAAGGCGACGAATGAACAGATTTACCGTTGCTGTTTGTGGAGCCGCTTGGCGTCTCGATTTGTACGTGTTTTATCGGAATTTACCTGTAACGACGACATGGACCTTTACCTGTCGACGTCTTCAATCAACTGGGTAAATCAGTTCCATAGTTCAAAGCGCTTTGTGGTCGACTTCAATGGTACGAACCGTGAAATCCGCAACAGCCAATACGGTGCAATGAAAGTAAAAGACGGCATCGTAGATTGCTTTGAGAAGAAAGGACTTCCTCGTCCAAACATTAACAAAGAACGCCCTGATATCCGCGTTCACGTTCGTCTGCACAAAGACAAAGCCATTCTTGGTGTGGATATGGTGGGTAGTGGTCTTCATCAACGTGGCTACCGTCCAGAATCAGGTCGAGCTCCGTTACGTGAGACGCTTGCAGCAGCAATCGTAATGCGTTGTGGCTGGGATGGTTCACAACCGCTTCTAGACCCAATGTGTGGTTCTGGTACGTTGCTGATTGAAGCAGCGATGATGGTAGCCAATATGGCACCAGGCGTTAAGCGCAAACAGTGGGGCTTTGAAGCGCTAGAAGATTTTGAACCAGAGCTTTGGGCAGAGATTAAATCAGAGGCAAATGTACAAGCTCGACGCGGTGTCAAAAAAGTTGACGCTAAGTTTTTCGGCTTCGATAACGACCCGAAAGTGTTGAAGGTTGCACGAGACAACGCTCGTAGAGCTGGTGTTGAAGAGTTGATTGAATTTGCACAAGGCGATGCAGCAACCATTACTCGTCCGGCTGGTTTCGAATCTGGCGTTATCGTTTCTAACCCGCCTTATGGTGAGCGTCTTGGCACTGAACCTGGTCTGATCGCGCTATACACAGCATTTGGTGGTCAGCTAAAAGCAGAGTTTGGCGGTTGTAAAGCGTCTATCTTCTCAAGTTCAGACGAGCTACTAAGCTGTCTTCGTATGCGTGCGGACAAACAGTTCAAATTGAACAATGGCGCGTTACCTTGTCACCAAAAGAACTACAGCATTGCAGAGCGCAGCGTTGATGAAGTGAAAGGTGCGGACACTAATATTCAAATTGCACCAGACTTCTCAAACCGTTTGAAGAAAAACATTGGCAAGATTGGTAAGTGGGCACGTAAAGAGAAACTTGACTGTTACCGTATCTACGATGCGGATCTTCCAGAATACAATGTAGCGATCGACGTGTACGGCGATCAAATTGTGATTCAAGAATACGCGGCACCTAAGAATATCCCTGAAGAAAAAGCCAAGCGCCGTCTAACGGACATCATCCGTGCAACGATTCAGGTAACAGGTGTAGAAGCGAATAACGTAGTACTTAAAGTTCGTGAGAAGCAAAAGGGTCGTAGCCAGTACCAAAAATTAGGTCAAGTTTCAGAGACGCTTGAAGTGAACGAGTACGGAGTGAAGCTGATCGTAAACCTTCATGACTACCTAGACACGGGCTTGTTCTTGGATCATAAGATAACTCGTCGTCGTCTTGGCGAAATGGCACAGGGTAAAGATTTCCTTAACTTGTTTGCTTACACTGGCAGTGCAACAGTGCACGCTGCAGTTGGTGGAGCGCGTTCTACAACTACGGTAGATATGTCTAACACGTACCTCAACTGGGCGAAAGACAACATGCAGCTAAACGGTTGTGTTGGTCGCCAGCATCGTTTTGAGCAAGCTGACTGTCTCCAGTGGCTTGAGAACGCCAAAGGTGAATATGATCTTATCTTTATTGACCCACCGACGTTCTCTAACTCTAAACGCATGGAAACGTCGTTCGATGTACAACGCGATCATATTAAGCTAATGACAAACCTTAAGCGTCTGTTGCGTGCTGGCGGTACGATTGTTTTCTCTAACAATAAACGCCATTTCAAGATGGACGAAGCAGGGCTTGCAGAACTGGGCTTAAAAGCGCAGAACATTTCTTCTCAAACTCTGCCATTGGATTTTTCTCGTAACAAACAGATTCACAACTGCTGGTTGGTTACTCACGCAGAATAGGGACAGGATGTTGAACGTGCTAACGCTTTACAGCACTGAAGGATGCCATCTCTGCGAGATGGCGTTTGACCTCGTTAGTCAGATTGGTCTCGCCGAACAAACACACATCGTCGACATAGCGTTCGACGATGCTCTCTTTTCTCGTTACGGCGTAACAATTCCCGTATTAAAATATCAAGATTCTGAGTTGAACTGGCCGTTTGACTTAGAAAAACTCAAACATTGGTTGGATAATAATGGCATTACTTACCATTCATAACGCACAACTTGCATTTGGCGACCACCCATTACTAGACAAAGCAGAGTTCGCTCTTCAAGAAAATGAACGCGTTTGTTTAGTTGGTCGCAACGGTGCAGGTAAGTCTACGTTAATGAAAGTGCTTGCTGGCGACATTTTGTTGGACGATGGCAAGATTCAAATCACCCAAGACGTCGTTGTTTCTCGACTTGAACAAGATCCACCACGCAATCAAGAAGGCACAGTTTACGAATACGTATCTGGTGGTTTAGCTGAAATCGGTGAGCAGCTGAAGATCTATCATGATCTTCTCGATCTTGTCGCTCAAGACCCAAGTGAAAAGAACATTAATCGTCTTGCTAAGATTCAAGAACAGTTGGATCACCTTAACGCTTGGCGCTTTGATGATCGTGTTAAGAATGTACTTGGCGCGCTAAAGCTAAGCCCTGAAACCAAACTGACTGATCTATCGGGTGGTTGGCAACGCAAAGCCGCTCTCGCTCGTGCACTTGTTTGTGACCCTGATGTATTGCTTCTTGATGAGCCAACTAACCACCTTGATGTAACGACCATCGAATGGTTAGAGAACTTTCTAAAGGACTTCAAAGGCTCGATCATCTTCATTTCCCACGACCGTGCATTCATCAAATCGATGGCGACACGCATCGTTGACCTCGATCGCGGACAGCTCGCTTCTTTCCCTGGTGATTATGACCAATACTTAAATGACAAAGAAGAGATGCTTCGTGTCGAAGAAATGCAAAATGCAGAGTTCGACAAAAAGCTAGCTCAGGAAGAAGTGTGGATTCGCCAAGGCATTAAAGCACGTCGTACACGCAACGAAGGTCGTGTTCGTGCCCTTAAGAAGCTTCGTGAAGAACGTCGTGACAGACGTGAGGTTCAAGGTAAAGTTAACCTTAATATCGACGATGCTTCACGCTCAGGTAAGATCGTCTTTGAAGCTGAGAATGTCTCTTTTGCTTTTGAAGGCAAAAAAATCGTTGATAACTTTAGCTTCAACATTATGCGTGGTGATCGAATCGCACTGATTGGTCCTAACGGCTGTGGTAAAAGTACCGTTCTCAAGTTGCTATTAGGGCAATTATCAGCGCAAGGCGGTCGTCTTCATTGTGGAACAAAGCTCGAAGTGGCTTACTTCGATCAGTACCGCGAAATTCTTGATCCTGAAAAGACGGTTATTGATAACTTAGCGGATGGTAAGCAAGAAGTGATGGTTGGAGGGCGTCAGCGTCACGCATTGAGCTACCTACAAGATTTCTTGTTTGCACCAAAACGTGCTCGCACGCCAGTAAAAGCCTTATCTGGTGGTGAAAAAAACCGTTTGTTGTTGGCTCGTATCTTGTTGAAACCTAACAACTTGCTTATTCTTGACGAACCTACCAACGATTTGGACATCGAAACGTTGGAACTTTTAGAAGAAATGCTTGCCAATTATCAGGGTACGTTACTGTTAGTGAGCCACGACCGTGAATTCGTAGACAATACGGTGACGACCAGTTGGATTTTTGAAGGTAACGGCATAATCGAAGAGTTTGTTGGTGGTTACCACGACGCAAAACAGCAGCGTGATCAAGTTCTTGCTTCGCGCAGTCAGGTTGAAAAAGCAGCGAAGAAAGAGAAAGTGGTTGAGGAAACTCCCAAAACTACGCAACCTAAGAACAATTCGAAGAAGTTATCGTATAAGCTGCAAAGAGAATTAGAGGCTCTTCCAGCTAAACTAGAACAATTAGAGGCGGATATTGAGACTCTACAAGAACAAGTGAACGACCCAGAGTTCTTCACTAAATCTGTAGAACAGACTCAACCGGTATTGGAACAGCTCGCTGCGGTAGAGCAGGAGTTGGAAATCGCGTTCGAGAGATGGGAAGAACTCGAAGCAATGCAACAGGATAGTTAAGAATTCGATGAATTGTAGTAACAAATTCAAATTAACCGCCATCGCTATGATGGTCGGTACGGCAATGAATGCCAATGCAGCACTGTATCAAGTAGTTGAAGTTTCCCCTGAAAACGTCACTACGGAAACAGTGTACGGTGTCGCAATTCAACAAGGTGACGTGGATAACGATCCTGATACAGGAAAACCTTTCGCGCTGGGTTGTTTTGATAAAGGCGCAGATTGTGACTCAAAGCACTTTAAACTTGCGCTTGAAACGCGTGTAACCCCAATCTCAACTGGGCAAGAAGTCGACGGTGTTAGCTATCGTGAAGAAGTGCCATTTGCTTTGGATTCGGGTTTCTATTACGTACAAGAGTATGACGATTTTGAAAGATACTGTTTCAACGAACGTCGCTACTCAACCTGTGAATCTTGGGCATCCGTACATTGGAATCCTTGGCAAAAAGAAGCGTTTAATAAAGATTTTACTTCAAATGCACTAGCTTATGTTGAAGGGGATACACCTAATACTATTGATTCTGCAGCGTACACCAATAAGTACAACAATATCATTAACAGTCTGACTAAAGACGGTGAGCCCGTGGGTAACCAGAGTGTTGTTGATCAAACGGTAACCCCTCCGGTACTACAAACTCGAAATACCATTGTCGGACCAGGAGTAGAGCCGAAGTTCGAAACTGATGGTACTGTTCCAAAACTTCTAGAAAGCAGAGCTTGGAAAACAAACGGAACATTTACTGTAGGTAGCGTTTCGCGTTTTGCCAACAATGATAATGGCGACCACTCGACATCTAAAGCAGCCATTTGGGATGCTACAGGTTCAGCGGTCGAATTAGGTTGGCCAAGTGGACAAGCTCAAGAAGATGAACGCCTGGCGCAAGGTAGCATGCGAGATTTTGTTGTAAAAGATTCTACTGTTTATGGCGTTGGCTATAACACATACGACAGTGGCAACAACTATATGAACGCAACGGTGTTCGTTGGACGATTAAAAGACTCTGCAGATCCGTCTAGCATCAAATCTTATGAATGGACTTACGATAAACAAATATCCGGTGCTCAACAGCGCATTGATGGTGATACGGTTCATACCAATTCCCGTTTAACCAATGTAAACTCTAATTTTGTTGCAATTGGTGAAGCCAAACGTTCCGGTGCTTACCTAATGCCAACAGGTTCCGCGCCAAATCGTCTTTTCGTTGTTGATGACGTTACTGCAGATTCAGTCAGTGCATATTACCTTGCAGAAGTCGGTGGTATTTTCTTTAGCGGAGCTGGCGGTCAAATGGGTGGCATCAACTCATACAATGAGATTGTTGGTCAATTAGACGCTGAGAAGACTCGTGAAGAAGAGGGTAAACCTCGCCGTAAACGTGGGTTCATCTACACTTATAAAAAAAATAATGAGCTTCCTAGTACTCGAGCGGAAAGCATATTTGGTGATCAACCGTGGTTCTTAGATGATCTTACTAACGGTGCTAACGATCAGAGCGCAAGCGCCAGAGATATTTCTGACACCAACAACGAGTTCCGTATCATTAGCGCTTCAGATATCAACGATGCCGGCGTGATCTCCGCGACAGCAATGAAGTGTGCAGGCGGTTATGACACAACAGCTCACAACTCTTTCTGTAGTAACGGTGAAGAGAAAATCGTTGCTGTTAAGCTTAAGCCGATTCCAGGTGCAACTAAAGCTAATATTCAACCACGAAGTGTTGAAGAGGAAGCTGCGGAACGCCAAGGTGCTGGTCTAGGTTGGCTGGCTTTGACCATGCTGGGTCTATTCGGGTTCCGTAGAAAATAGTCAGTAATTTTTAAATCAAGCAGAGGCTCACAGAAATGAGCCTCTGCTTTTTTTATGCCTTGAGAAAATGCGCAATTTGATCGATTCTTGTAGATGGAGTCATAAAAACTCCATCAAAGTTTCACAATAACAGTAGTACGTTTGTAAATGGACCTGTATGAGGAATTAACTATGAAGAGACAAAAGCGTGATCGCCTAGAACGAGCTCAATCTCAAGGCTATAAAGCTGGGTTGAATGGAAGGTCTCAAGAGGCTTGCCCATATCAACAAATTGATGCTCGGTCGTATTGGTTAGGTGGTTGGCGTGATGCCAGAGATGAAAGACAATCTGGTCTCTACAAATAAACTCTCCACATACAAACAGAAGGATTTGAAAGGGCTCGTTAAGAGCCTTTTCTGCGTTTAAAGCGGATGTTTTTAAATGTAGCAATTTACGCGTGTGTCTAAACTAAATGCCATAAGATAAAGAAAAGGCTCCTTTGATAGGAGCCTTGATAAATACTTCAGAGTAGGAGATTAGAAGCTTGAAGTGTCTTGGAACAAACCCACTTTCAGATCTTTTGCTACGTAGATTTCTTTACCATCTACACATACACGACCATCAGCTAGACCCATTACTAATTTGCGGTTAACAACACGCTTCATGTGGATCTCGTACGTTACTTTTTTCGCTGTTGGTAGGATTTGACCCGTAAACTTCACTTCGCCAACACCCAGAGCTCGACCTTTGCCTTTACCGCCAACCCAGCCTAGGAAGAAGCCAACAAGCTGCCACATAGCATCAAGACCAAGACAACCAGGCATTACTGGGTCACCAGGGAAGTGACAGTCAAAAAACCAAAGATCTGGAGTAATGTCCAATTCTGCGAGGATCAAACCTTTACCAAAATCGCCTTCAGTCTCAGACATTTTAGTAACACGATCCATCATTAGCATGTTTGGCGCAGGAAGCTGAGGGTAACCTGGTCCAAATAGCTCACCTTGGCTAGAAGCGAGAAGATCGTCACGGTTGTAAGAATCACGTTTGTTTTGCATTATCAATTACTCCAATTTTTGATAGCTGCATCTTAGTGAACACGTGTACGCTAAACAACTCCGATCAGTACTAGACAAACCAGTTTTTGATGCGCTCCACAATTCCTTCTGGATGCTCATGTCTTTCAAAGTTTTCAATACGTTCGGCAATTTTACCAATGATGCTGTCTTCTTCACCGCGAAATGGTTTAGACATAAGAATGGGAATCGCTTCATCAACAGTAGAAACTGACCAAATATGGAACTCACCATTCTTAATGCTTTCTATGACATCTTTATGTAACGCGAGATGTTTTAGGTTAGATTTAGGCATAATCACACCTTGCTCTCCCGTAAAGCCTTGGTGTTTACATACTTGGTAGAAGCCCTCAATCTTTTCATTCAAGCCTCCAACGGCTTGCACGCGACCAAATTGATCCACTGCACCAGTAACCGCGATCTGTTGATTCACTGGAGATTCTGACAAGGCACTCACCAAACAACATAGCTCTGCTAAGGAGGCACTGTCTCCGTCGACTTCGCTGTATGATTGCTCGAATACAATCGAAGCGGAGTATGGTAGTGGTTCATCAAGATTCAGTGCTGAACTCACAAACGCTTGCATGATCATCATGCCCTTAGCATGTAGGTTGCCGCCAAGTTCTGCTTTGCGTTCGACGTCTGAAATATCACCATCACCAAAGTGAATAACACAAGAAATACGCGCAGGCTCCCCATAGGAGACAGGGTGTCCGGCCATATCAATCACTGTAAGACCATTAATTTGCCCAACCTGTTCGCCGGTCGTCTCAATGATCACTTGTCCATCAAGAATATCGTCCACAGCACGTTGTGGTAGGTAAGATTCACGGTAATATTTATCATCAATAGCACGATCAATATCGTCAAACTCGATACTCGATGAGTTTGAATACTGGCTAGCAAGACCTAACAGCTGGTTGTGCCACAGTACACCGAGAGGCAGATAGTGTTGATCTTCTGTATAGCGCATACCGGCAAGAATTAATCTTCGGAAGGCTTCGTTACTCAATGCAGGGTGTTGGTATTCATGGCAAATCCAATTGACCAAACCAACGTATTTACTTAGGTTTTCTTGAGATAAGTGGATATCTTCTTCAACCTCAGTATACATCGTCAGACCTGCAGAAAAGTCTTCATCGACATATTCGATTTCCGCTAACTGGTTTCGATCGCCTGTAATGATCAGCTTTACATCGTAATCTTGTGGTGCAAAAGGCGATGACGCAATTCGATTTGGTGTAAGGTTAATCGGGGCAAAGCTTCCACCTTGAACTGCTGCTTTAATGTTTGGCCAGCGCGCAGCGTTTGCAAGCACTAAGTTGGCAGGAACAACAAGATAACCGCCATCTGCTTTAGACAGTAAGCCAGACTCAAATGTCGTTTGACCATCTTGATTCACGCTGTAGCGATCAAATAACTCTTTGGCATCGAGTGACTCAACTGTCACAACAGGCGCTGACGACTTATTCTTCAATACTTCGCTGACGAAACCACGATAAATCGCATTATCAGTGCAATTCACTAATAAAATACGGGTTAATCCTCGAACACGTGTAAATCGGTCAATGGTCGCCTCAAGCCTAGGCTGAAGGTCAATAAAGGGCTTAATCGGTAGAGAAGTGGCTTTACTTAAAATCTCTTCGTACTGCTCGAAAGAAGGGGTGACATCTTGCCAGTTAACTTGGTTCATTCAAATTCATCATAATTTAGTCTTGCAAGCATTATAGCGAAACGACGATCAACTCCCTAGCGACAATTTGACCAATCCAAAAATTCTGCAAATTCAGTTGATTAAACCTTCGACAAATGAGTGATCAACATCGATACTTTTATGAGTTTTAATTGCCGAATCTGCACACTTGGGTTACGCTGTCACCATAAGTGTATTGAGGGTCAGAAGGATGAAATATCAACAGCTTGAAAATTTAGAATGTGGTTGGAAATGGAAGTATCTCATCAAAAAGTGGAAGGATGGTGAAGCCGTTACCCGATACATCGATACGAGCGAAGCCGATGCCGCAATTGCCGAACTTCGTAAACTTGAGCATGAGCCAACCCAAGTTCTTACTTGGATTGAAAACCACATGTCTGAAGAGCTTGATAATAAGCTGAAGCAAGCGATCCGTGCTAAGCGTAAACGTCACTTCAATGCAGAACAAGTCCACACGAAGAAAAAGTCCATCGATCTAGATTATCGAGTGTGGGAAAAACTCTCCAATCGAGCGAACGAGCTAGGCTGTACGTTATCCGATGCTATTGAGTATTTGTTATCAGAGGCATCTCGAAGTGAAAAAGCCAGTATGAAGGTATCGTCGCTGAAAGAAGACTTGAGTAAATTGCTTTCTAGCTAAGGAGTATCAAATGCTTTACGTAATATTGATTGCTGCTGTTGTCATTTTTTGGCTTATCGCCGTAGATAGACCTGTCCTAAAAGTTAAGTTTGAACAAGGGCAAATATCGAAGGTGAAAGGTCACATACCGCCTTCTTTTAAACACAACCTGCAAGACATCGCTGAGCATTCTCCGTTTGATGGCGAAATGAAAGTCTATAACCAACGTACAGGTATGCGCTTAACCTTTTCCAAAGACGTGCCGAAAAAAGTTCAACAACGCATTAGAAACGTTTTTCCTCACCAAGGCTTTAAGTCCACCAAAGGTAAAAAGCGAGCTTAAGAAAACTATCAATTACTTATTCGTGTTAAACGGGACGCATTTAATGTGTCCCATTTTTATATCAGCAAAGTCAGTGAGTTAAAGTTTCACTTTTTACGAATTGAAAGGGAACTTCATGCGATACACTGTCACGTTTTTGTGCTTTTTATTTGGAATTTCTGTTGCTATAGCTGACGACTCAGAAATCAATCCTGTAGCGAAAAAAATCAAAGCGGAGCTTCAGAAGAAAACAGATAGGGCATTTGATGGTTACCACGGATATTGTGACTTGATGATTGAAATGGAACACAAAGGCAAGAGTGCAACGATCAAGAGAGTTAAAGGAAGTGGTGATAAACGCGTATGTCAGTTCACCAAATCAAATGTGAAAATTGGCAAACGTTATCGTTATAAATTCTCTGAAAAGTACATACGATTACACATAACAACGGGCAATTAGTATTCACTAATAATATTTCGATAATTAGTATTCATTTATAAGTGGAATTAATATCACATTCCATTTACTGCATGTGTCTTTATAGATAAACTTGCCGACAGGAAAATAAAAACAACGTTAGGAATATCAGTTTGTTGCTCACGCAAAAAAATTACACACCAGAAGCAATGGACATCGCGGTCAAAGTATCGAAAGAAGTCGAACTTAGACATGCCAAGTGGCTAGCTAGTATGAACCACCAAGTGGATCAGTCACAAGTGGATAAGCTCCTCAGTTTACAGGGGCGTTATTGTGACGATGTGATCTTTAGTGAAGAAGACAGAATCACGCGCAACCAAAGAATACTTCTCATGTGCGAACAAGAGCGAGTAAAAGAAAAACGCCAAATCGTGGAAGACAAGCAGAAAACACTGCAAAAAGTCATCAGCGATGTATCGAAAGTCGCCGATCGAATGTTAATGAAGAAGCTTGAAACGCTTCCAATTGATAAATTATCGAGCAATATACCCGCATTTGAGTTATTCGCATCGTTTGCCTATTCTCCATCTCTAAGCTTTTCAAAACTGACAGACTTGGCTAACAATAGCCATCAGCTAAGCTCAACGATTATAGATCTGATTGAGAACTCAAGACTGCGTGAGCGAGGGAGTGCGGCTAAAACTAGTTCAGATGCAAGAGTCGCGATTGGGCGCCTTGGAATTGAAAATTGCCGTAAGCTATTCCCGGTTTTAATGGCGCGCCCAATGATGAGATGGTCAGATAATAATACTAAAATCCTGACTCCCAAGTTTTGGCAACAATTGGTTTTGACTGCCAACGTCACCAAAATGCGATTGGAATCGGCAGATGTTCAAGATTCCGATTGTGGTGTTTTGATCGGAACGCTTCGTAGCTTAGGTAGCATCGTATTGATTAATCACTTCACAGATACGTTTGAAGACGCACTCATTGAAGTCATGCTGAACTATAGAAAAACGAACAGGAAAGATGAGTATTATGCCTGCGCCGATGTCCGACCAAATTCCGCTTTCTTGCCTAAAGTCATTGTCGATATGGAAGCTCTGGTGACTAAAAGATTTTTAGAAAACTTTCACTGGCCGAAGAATGTAGAACATATAAAAGTTGCTGTTCTTGAAGACATCGAAAGCAAACCCATCTTAGAGCGCAGTGTCTATGGAGCAGCTTTAGCGCAGGCTAGGGCATATGCAATCTATGATAACTTATCGAGAAGTGAAGTGTTTGCAGAAAAGCACAAACCATTTTGGTTTGCTAACGTCCAGATATCAGGGGAAGCATTGTCATCAATTAGAATGAGTGCTCCAGGAAAGATGACTCTTATGATGTAAAAGAGTCACAGTGTCACAAAAAAACTCAAAGCGACTGTAACAAGTCGCTTTTTTAATGTCATAAGAAAATGAATAAACAAGTGACACCTCAGTATTGTTGAATAACACAAGATTACGTTGTCACCAATGATGAACTATAAGTTCATCAAACGTCCAGTCGCATCCTCGATAAACACTAATAAACAGCATTTGTCAGATCGTCCTTCAAACCAATCGTGGTGAGAGCCATCAATTTGAACGAGTTCGCCTAAACAATCACGTCGGTAGCGAGGTTGGTAAACTTTAGGCTTGCGTTGCGAATGCGGTGTCCATAAACCATCTGCAATAATCTAACTTCGTAAGGTCTCGTTAGATACTGGAAGACTATGTAACTCCGTTAGTTTTTCTCTGGCAAGTGTTGGAGAAAAATCAGAATAGTGATCACGAATCAGTTTTAAAACTGTGTCTCGGTAGTCACTGGGATAGCGGTTATTACTTGGCTTACCTCAAGCTTGGTGAGTCAATCCTGCAGCACCGAATTCTCTCAGGCGATTCATAAGCCTCTGAACTTGACGAACACTCAATCAAGGATGTCTGCCGCGTCGACTCGTCGGATCCTACGATCGCAAACATCTTGGATTACTTTAAAACGATTGATATCAGAATCATTCATAGTAACTAGCATCTTAAACGCATCCTTAGCTGGTTGTAAGCAAAGCTTAGTGACTACGAACTAAAGAGACATTTTAACTTTGGTAAATAGTGACATTACAACTTTTCGCCTACATCTTGAGTGCGCATTATGTATATTATGTTAAATTCACAATGATTATAATCTTGTACACGCTTTAATAGACGTCTATTTAATATCAGATACTTACTAAAACCGGTGATTTGTTTGACACATTAAAATCTTTGTAACTAAACTTGTACATTGGAGTGAAATCTATATAAGGTAATTTGTCCATGTACAAAGTTGAGAGCTGTGGGAATGAATTCTATTGTCTACTTGATGTAGTCACCACAATGCCCCCTCTTTTGGCACTAAGGTGGACTGAACAAGAATTAATTGAGAAATCACTAGGAACACAAAAGAGCTATCTTGACTCGCTTAAGTTGTTTTACGATTTTTGGTTCGCAAAGTTTGGTGCCTCGTTAGACTTCTCATTTCATCGCAGTGGTTATCAGGACGTGGAAATGCTTACGCAAGAACTGCTTCCTTTTTGGGACTACCTTCTAGCGGATAAGAAAATTACCAATGTTGTTATGTTGCCGTCGCCTAACGTGAGATATGAAGCATTAACTAAAAAGAAGCGTACAGCCTCCAAACACTGCCAGGTTGTTTGTAACTTTATTGAATTCCTTTCCGTCACATATCTCAACACCGCCTATCGTGATGAAGACCCTTTTCTCCTGCGGCGATACCGAACCGAAATAAAATTACGATTAAGAGATATAAAGCGTAAGTTTTCTAAATGGCAGAAATCTAACAAGAAAGTTACAGCTTACAGCACACTTCGCAGTTTGACATCAGATCAATATAGGGATTTTATCCGTGTTTTGACTCCCGATATAAAGAAGCCTATTCCCGTCACATTACCCGATGGTCGTGTACAAGCGAATTTTAAGCTAATTAAGGAGAACTCTCTTAATCCTATCATCAGTTACGAAGTACAGGTACGTAATTACCTATTAACCGCACTGTTAGTTCGATATGGTCTTCGCATTGGGGAGTCATTACTTTTACGCAAGCAATCCTTCTTGCCATCAAGAGTGGATCAAAGCAAAGTCCTTATGCGCGTTCGTAATTTGGAGGATGATGAATTTGATGACTCAAAAATGGAAGACGCTCGACGCTACAAGCCACAAATCAAGACTGCAGACAGCATTCGGGATGTTGAGATAGCTGCCGACGATTACAAGAAGATTGAAATGTACTATCGGTTCTTACGTCCTGATATTTGTAACCACGATTTTATTTTCACATCTTCTATGAAGCCATACAAACCCGTATCCTACTCTACCATTCAATCTCAATTTTCAAAGGTCGTGCAAGCATTTGAAATACATTTTTCAGACCATTTTGATCCCCGATATTCAGAGGCTATTACCGACAAAATTACCCCTCACTGGCTACGTCATACATGGGCATACGCGACATTGGCCGCTGTTTACGAAAAGAAAAAGAATCATTACATGGAATCTGGTGTGGTGAACGTAATTGGTCTTATGGAAGATGCTAAGGATGAATTGAGATCCATTGGTGGATGGTCTAAAAATTCCATTATGCCGACTAAATATGCGAAGCGATTTGTTCAAGAGCAAGCAAACAAGACGCTTATGGAACTGTATCGTGAATACTACAGTTCAGATATAGAAACGTATCTAGATAAGGGGGATTGGGATGAAGCATTTAGCTAATAAAAACGTTAAAAAAGAAGTTGTTAATTTCACTCGTGATCAGGTTGAGTTCATAAACAACATAACGCTTCCAAATGTAATAGAAATAACACAAGCTTCTGAGTTTGATACCCCTTTTATAAAAACTAAAAGTGATCGATGGGAGTATGTCCGACTAGGAAGAAAACATATCGAAATATTTAATTTGGATGAAGAAAGCAACAAACTACTAAAGACAATCTATGTTCAATATGCACAATCTCATATGGCACCTCTTGGTGGGGTTCGATTTCGTATGTTAAAGAAGCTTTGGAGCGAAGCTGAGAATATCTCGTTTTCAGAGTTTAATCTGCGCCTTATAGCTCTTTCCAAAAGTGGTAAAGCAATGGATTTCTTCATTCTAAAATCAACCATTAGGATACTAATTCGGATAGGACTCCCTAATTTCGACATCGATGATGAAGAGAAATTGCAACGAATAACTCCCCCAAATGTCGCGGACCCATTCCTACGATATCAAGAAGTCGAAAATACAGTGCCAACTCATTTAAAGAACCTTATAGCTAATCGTTTGGTTGAGTTTAGTACTGAACAAGGTTTGCAGTTGTTATCGGATAAGGAATTAAAAAATCTCTGCGTTTTGGGGATAGCATTTTCCATAGGACCTCGACCACAACAGTTTTCCATGTTGAAAGGAAGTTCGGTCAAGCTCATAGCCGCCAATCACAAGACAGCATTAAAGCTGTATGAGTTATCCGTCCCATTAGCAAAACAACCCGAAGTCCCAATAGATGAACCTAAGGTGACATTGAGTCAGGAAATTGGAGTACTGATTGATGAATACAAAAAGCGTTTTAAGATCGGTGATGACAAGGCATTGTTCCCTTATGACAGTGAAAACAATATTCCTTCCTCACGCGAAGTTCACTGGGCGCTTAATGATGCGTTACTCTTCGTCCAAACAGATGAAACTAAAGAAAAGATCAGATTAAACAAGCTGTATCGTCCCACCTATACCGCTTACGATTTTAGACACAACATTGGCCATTCCATGGCGATGTTGGGGGCCAGCGCTGAAGAAATCTCAATGGTTCTCGGTCAAACCACTACTGTAGCTGCTCAGTACTACATCATGTCTACTCCTGAGCTAGCATTATTGAAACACAAATCGCTTGGCCAAAACCCTGTCTGGAAAGACATGATGGGATTACTGCTTACGGGCTACCTCATTGATGAGTATGAATGGAGTGGAAACACGGTTTCTGGATTGCTCAAAGGTAAACTGCTCCTTCGCATCGGCGGTTGCAGCCGGAAACAGGAAAAATGCCACCTCGCTAAGGTGCGCTCTTGCTATGGTTGCTTCTACTTCCGTCCATTTAGAAACTTGAATAAGCATTCAGCAGTTCTTGAACTCGTCACCCATGAGCTACTGGAACTGATTAAAACATCTCATGACACAGGTAACAGAAACAACCCTCTCATCGACAGTGCAACCCAGACTAAAAATGAAATCGAAATGGTCATTAATCGCCTTAAGGGAGGGATCCGATGAAAGGCAATTATCAACACTTTAATGAATTCATCGCTCAGCAAAAATCCTTCTTTGAAGAAGCTTTACTGCCCGAAGTCAATATTGGTATCAATGATCCCAAAGAGCATTATTCATGGGATACAAATATTTGGAGATATAGTTCAGCTTCTCACGGGTTCTTGGCAAAGGCGCTGACGACGGTCAATTTTGATGAAATAAACTCCCTCCGGCTGAAAGGACTCATAAAATCGGATGAGGAAAAATTCAAATGTCTTCAGATCTGCAAGGTATATGTTGAGTTCCTTAAAGCCTATTGCATTTCTCTCTACAAAGGTCGGAATCCGTCAGGTGCATCTGTGTACGCCCAGCAAATGTTATTGAAGCGTACCTATGTTCGCATGGTGATGATGGGAATTGAACCACACCCTGTGAACATCACTTCTGAGTTGCTTCAAGATGCTACAGATATGCTCGCTCAATCTCGTTCTGGACCCAGCGCTATTACCAATGCATCTAAAGACTACGATGATGCCAATGTTATAGCTAATAATCTGAATTATATGGGTTTCACTTTGACTCAAGTTGAAGTTAAAAAGAAGCAAAAAGGAGTAACAACAAATACTACTAAAGCGGGCAAAAGAGCCAAAAAAGTACAATTCGCCGAAGAGCTCGATCAGGACGAACATGAGAAAAACCTATCCATCCAAACCTTCTTAAACGTGGTAGCGTTGCGTGGTTTGGTGAAAGATGATGGTGAACGGACCGTATTAAACCTTGTACTTCTACTGATAGTCACTGGATTTCGTCACATGGAGGCTGCAGGTCTCCGCTACAACTGCTTCAAAATTGTTGAAATCGAAGACAAGGTAACCAAGGTTCTCATGGAAAAGCGAGGGTTACCCACTTTCTATGTTGGCATCGTATACCTTGGTGAGAAAGGAGCTGGTCATCGAACTCATTGGATTGAGCCACTAGCCGTTGGGGTTGTAGAAGAGCTTTGGGTCGACACCATAGTTTTAACAGAAAAACTGCGCTCACAGATTGAGTATGTGCGTAAAACTGATTTTCAGTCTTACCTTCCTAAAGCATGGCTTAATCGTGTATGCAACAATAGCGAGGTTGAGCGGAATGAGCGTTTAGTAAACTTAGACGACATTGTGGATGAGGTTTACGAAAGTACTTCATCGGCGGTTTCGAAGGTTCGTGGTCGTGCTGCGGCAAGGGATTTCGCTAAGAAGAAAATTAAGAATGCAGGTCTAGGTATAGAGCCAGACTCAGTCGTAGAGATTGATCGAGTAAGAAAAGAAATACGTTATAAGCACTCTGATATTGAGCGCTTTATCCGTCATAAAATCGAAAGTGATGTCCGTATATCGAATGACTTCATTTATCGTCGAACAGACTCACAGACCCGCTCAGTCAGTTCAATACCGTATGAGGAATTGTTGTTTATTATTCCAGAAGGTAGCGGAGCCACCAAACGAACTGGTGCAATGAAAGTGGTGCCTCAAGTGATCGATAAATTCGTTCTTTTACCATTCCTTGGTTGTGGCTCAGTTGATAATCGAAAGCGTAGCGTTTTTGCAAAATACAATCTGACCGATGAAGATGGGGAGATTACTACGATGTACAGTCATACTCCACGACACGGTATTAACACATTCTATGCTATCGCAGATGTATCTGAGCATCTTCAAGCTATGTTTATGGGACGCAAAGACTTCACTCAAAATGAAAGTTATCAGCACCTTGCCATCGCAGACAAAGCGGTATCATCTTCGTTAGTAACGGTTGGTAACAAGGACTCATTTTTCAACGAAGATACTGCTCTTGAACATATAAAAAAGCGAGGCGTTATGTGTGTTAACCCGAAGTTATCCAGCGCCAACGCCCTAGCTCAAACCATGCATACTTACACAACAGCGCGAGATAAAGCATCATTCGTGGTGGATGTAGTCAACAATTCTTACAGCGATGTTTTTTCGGAGTTTGATGAACTGTTCGCCATGATGGAGAATTCTGAAAAACATATAATGGCGATGCGACATACCGATCTCTACGTGATGGATGTCGGGAGTTGTAGACGGAAGCTGACCACATTTCAGTGTCCTTACAACATGAAATGTCAGGATAGCTCGCCATGCCCATATTTCACGCTCACCGGACGTGATGGTGAGCTAATTAAAATTGAAAAATTGGCAGCTAGTATTGAATCTGAAATTACGATCGTCAACCAAATGGAAATATCAGGTCTTATGGACATAGAAGAGGCTGATGAAATCCTAGAGAACTTAAATCATCGCAGAGAATTCATCAAATATCACTTAGGTGAGTCACAAGCTTTTGAGAGGGAGAAGGTGCAAATCAATCTCCTAGGGTTGGATGACATGAGGAAACCAAGGATGCTGTCTTCACTGTTTGCGCTAGAGCAGCGTGATATAGATACATCCAAGGCTAAATAGGTATAAAAAACTAGATCGTATATTAGCAGCACGAAAACGTTACGAAGAAGCTATTCAGGAGTTAAAGATGGTTGAGAAGTTAAAAGGATTAGAACTAGATAAGGCGATAGAGAAGGAACTTATCCGGATGTGTGATGAAGGGTTTGAGAACTCACCTATCACGCAGGCAAATCTATTTAGGAGATTAAATAGCCAGGGGCTAATTAACACGAGGTCAACATTAACCAGTCGTAAAGAACTAATTGATGCTTTTAGTAAGCAGCAGAAAGATGCGGTCAAAGGTACTCTCGGGGAAACATTGAAAAAAACCACATCAATGACAAGGGCAGATTTAGAGAAAGCAAATGCGCGGCTGCATGAGCGAGTGGAAGAATCTCGCAAGATGCTACAGGTGAACACGAAGTCCATCATTAGTATGGTTAAAACCATCCGTTTACAAACCAAAGTTCGAAATGTTGAGCGGTGCCTTTCTCCATACCTTATTCGAGAACTGCACGAAAATAAGGAATAAAACGTAAGTTTTAAAAGCTTCCTAAAGAATACTTAGAAAAACTCGTTGGGATTGTAGGTTGAGAAATTTATCTAATTTAACCGTAATCTATTTACCATAAACTACGTAATCAGAAGAGCTATTTAACTAAAGTTTAATAGTTCTTCTGATTACAATTGCATTTATTTCATGTGATTACTTAGACTTCAATGAGAGTTTGGAGATCTAGTTCCTAAGGAACGGTTTATCAGAGATTTCGACCCCTCCCTGTATAAAGCACGATGGCGGTCGCCCCCTTGTGCTCGCTGTGTGGTGAAGTGGTTACCCAGCCGTATCGGCATCTTCGCGTACTGTAGACGTGCTCCGCGCAGTTCATGTCTAGACCAAGTTGAAAGAACTGACCTAATCGATGACTCGTTGACACTTTGCGACGATATACCTGATTTTGACATCGAGTTAGTATCACTAAGCGCCGATAGTTCACACCCAAGAATTACGTGGCTATCAGATTTGGTTAAAGAAGTTGTTACGGAGAAGGTTTCAAGGCTGCGTAATTCAAGTCATAAGAGTGGAGTGCCTCTCTGATAAGAGGCACTATCATTACTAACTTTATGGTTCACTGATTAAAGTGGTTCGTAAGCGATTGAGTTTGTGAGAAATATCATTAGCTAATCGGACATCCCGGATAATGCTATTATGGTCACCGTTTAAAATTGTTACATTCGTCTTTCCATACACATCCCACTCATATTCAGATGCCCCATGTTGATAGTCGCGATCTACGAGCGTATCGCTCGCCCACCAAACATCTATGGGCGAAGACACCGCTTCAAGTTGATGGTTTTGCATCAAAGAATGGCACTTCATAAATAGTTTCATTTGCAAATAATACAGTTCTTTATTTTCAATACTCATATTGTGACCCATCTCAACATCATGAATCACATCAGAGAAGGCATTAAAAGCAATATCATCGCGACTCGTATCAATTGCTGACTGCAAGCGCAACTCTAATTCATCTAGAAAAACAGCATGTTTGCCAAGAAGGAAGCGTCTCGCTTCATTATCTAAACACGCCAAGTAACGGCTAACATGAGGTAATGTCGGAAGTGTTAGCACTGCCCTTTGAGGATTTGCTCTCGCATCTACCAGCCCAAGCCACTCTACTCTTTCACCATCCGCTTCTAGTAAATGAGTCACTGAAACCGCCAGCCAAGCACCAAATGACCAGCCCAACAAACGTACTGCTCCCGTTTTTTGAACAGAGCGAATGAGATCAGCATACAGGCTAGCATAGCCGTTCACAGAGTCTGGTGCATTCTCCAAATTAACAAGTTGCGGTGATTGAATACCATATACGGTCTGTTCTTTTGGCAATAAGCTAACTAGTTCTTCATAAGCTTTTACATGACCACCCGCAGGGTGAAATACAAATAATGGAGGCTGCATTGACGAACCTCTATTCAAACATACCAGCAGGTCTGAATGGGGTATTTGGCTCGATATTGGTATTTGTGGATCACTACAGTCATAGCCATGTTTGCTTTCACTTTGCTCTTCGAGCAATCGCGCTAGATCACGTAGAACAGGGAATCGAAACAATTGTGTAAGGGATAGTTCGATACCTAGTTTCTTCTTCAGCCCAGATACAAAACGACCAGCTAACAATGAATTACCTCCGATAGCGAAGAAATCATCATCTGCAAATACATCCGCACTATCTAGTAAGGCTTGCCACTCCCCTGCTAGCCAAGTTTCTGTTTCCGTTGCTGGTAATAAACCAGATGGAATGGAATCGTCTGGTTCTGGCAATGCTTTGCGATCAACTTTGTTGTTTGCATTTAGTGGCATCGATTGCAAAACAACAACACGTTTCGGCACCATGTAGAAAGGCAGAGATTTACGTAATCTCTCTAAAACCTGTTCTGTATTTATCTCCTCTCCTGATGCGAGCGTTACATAACCAATTAAACATGCTTTCACTGAGTCCGGGTAGCATAGCTTTACCGCAGACTCTTTTACTGCCGTAATTTTCGCTAGCGCAGCTTCAATGTCGCCAGCTTCGATACGATAGCCACGCAGCTTCAACTGAAAATCTTTCCTACCTACAAACTCAATCTGCCCCTTCATACCAATGCGGACAATATCACCCGTTGCATACATTCTCGCACCTTTTTGAGTACTAAACGGATCAGGGGTGAACGTTTGTGCCGTCAGGCTTGCTTGTCCAGCATAACCACGAGCTAGCCCTTGGCCACCGATGTATAACTCCCCTTCGGCTCCAACAGCGACAGGGTTTAACCAATCGTCTAATACATAGAAATTGGTGTTAGCGATAGGTAGGCCCAGCGAAGGAGACTGTGCTTGCTGTTGATCAACATTAAGCATCGATGACCAAACTGTCGTTTCAGTCGGTCCATAAACGTTCATCACTTTCGCTCCCTGTTCTACCATGTAGGACGCTAGAGGCGCTGGTAATGCCTCACCTCCAGTCAGGACCGTCAGTGCTGACCAATTAACTGACTCGTGCTCCGCAAGCATCTGCCAGGTGACTGGCGTTGCTTGCATAAATGAGATGTCTCTTTCATCTATTAACCGAGCTAGTTGACTAGCATCACGGGCATCATCGTAACTCGCCACAAACACTTGCCCGCCGCTAAGCAAAGGTAGAAACATTTCTAGACCCGCGATATCGAAACCAATGGTTGTTACAGCAAGCAGTCGGTCAGATGCTTGGATTTGGGTTAACTCCAACATGCTTTGCAGGAAATTAGCAAACGCAGCGCGAGAAATCTGAACTCCTTTAGGTACCCCAGTAGAACCAGAAGTAAAAATAATATAAGCCAATTGTTCGGGGTGATTCGCTGGTCTTGTGTTCATCCAACTTGGATCATAGGTACATTGATTTAATAGCTGCTGCGGCGACTTGACACAGCCATAATGGTCAAAGTCAGTCACTGATTCATCAGCTAACATTAATGCAGGACTCGCTTGCTCTAAAATCAACGCCAAACGTTCTTTGGGTTGATTTGGATCCAGTGGAATATAAGCCGCGCCAGACCAATAAACCGCTAGCAAAGATACCAACATATCAACGCCCCGACGCTGACAAACCGCTACTTTAGACTCACAACCAATACCTGACTCACTTAAGCTTTGAGCTAGATATGTCGCGCGCTCCACAAGCTGTTGATATGTCAAAGCGCCTTCAGTATCACTAACGGCAATACGTTGTGGAGATGTGTTCGCTACTGATAAAATTTCAGTTTCTAACGTCCAGCTTTCCGACCAATTTCGCAGGCTCTGCTCCACAAACTGTGAAGGAAGCAAAGTAGGCTGATTCATCACATTTCCTAGCAGCTGATCACAGCTAAACACCATACTTTCAAGAACAGTCTTAAAGGTCTCTACCATTTTGATTACATGAGAATACGACAGTCTTTCGCCATCACAACCAACTCGTAAAACAAGCTCACTTCTTGGCATCACCGTAATAGATAAAGGATAGCTATTACGCTCATAACCGTCTAACGGTGTAACTGTAAGATGTTCAGCAATATTGCTTCGCTCTGACATCGCCTCGTTTTCAAACACAAGCAATGAATCAAACAGCGATTGACCGCGGTTGATTTCACTTTGAGCGATAATCTCACTTAATGGGGTGTACTCATATTCTCTTAACCTTACTCCTTGTTGATGGATATTTTGTAAAAGGGTTCCAGTATCGAGCATTGGGTTCAGTTGAACTCGAACCGGCAATGTATTTATGAAGATTCCCACCATTTGATGAGCTTCCGCCAGTTCAGCAGGTCGACCCGACGTTGTCATACCAAAAACAACGTCATGCTGACCGCTATGGTGCGCTAGGGTTTGTGCCCATGCTGCTTGGATCACCGCATTCAAGGTGACGCCTTTACGCTTAGCGAGTTCTTTTACGTTCTGTGTCAACTCATGAGACAAAGTATGATCTTCAAGGGTAAATTCTTCTCCACTCTGCCCGGGTACCAGTTTTAATGGTGAGTCAAAACCTTTTAACTCTTCATTCCAAAAGCGCTTACTGTGTTCTAAATCTTGCTGACCCAACCAATCTAAATATCGAGTGAATGGCGGCCTTTTCGAAGGCAAGCTCGCTACTTTTCCAATGAGATTAAGATAGCGATGAACCATATCTTTGATGATGATCGACGAACACCAAGCATCAACAATCAAGTGATGTCGGCTCCACACTAACCAATGGCGATTTTCATTTACTTTTATTAAATGCAGCCTCATTAAAGGCGGCTTGGCTAAATCAAACCCTTTCTCCCTATCTGTTTTACAAAGTTGCTTCAACTGAGCTTGTTGCCACTCCAGCTCTTTTCCACACCAATCGTGTCGGGACATGGGTAAAGATGAATGAGCCGAAAACCATTGAGTTGGCGCTTTGTCACCATGATCTTCGAAAGCCGCATTTAAGATAGCTTCCGCATCAACAGTCTGCTGCCAAGCCCGGACAAACGAATCAACATCAAGCTCTCCCTCAAGCTCGACGGTCGTTTGATTAAAATAGAGCGGTTCTTTTGCAGACGCACTATGTAAGAACATTCCTTGCTGTATTGGAGTCAACGGGTAATGTTTTATTTTCGTAACATTGCTCGAACGCTCTAAAGTAGCTTCGTTTTGTGACTCCGCTTTGCTTGCAACTATCGATTTCACGTTTGTTTCAAATTGTTCAAACATGTTTTTTAGTTTTGGTCCGATGTCAGATGGATATTGCCAAGAGACATAGAGTTGCCCTTCACGAATCTGTGCCGTCACTTCGATGAGTTGGCGTCGCAAGCTTTCAGGATGTCTTGATTTTCCAACACCGTCTGCGACCAACTGCCATTCACCATTAGTGCTCATAACTTGCCCTAGATAATTGAACACTAGTTGCGGGTGTACAAACGCTAATTCTTGTTTGAGGTAACGTAAAACACCGTATCCAACACCATTATTAGGCACTTGTGAAAGCGTCAATGCAGCCTCTTCAAGTGATTTCTGCTGCGCAGAAAAAGCGACAGGGTAGCGTGAAGTAAACCATCCTACTGTTTCAGATAAGTCAACATGCGAATCCAATAACTCACGGCCATGACCTTCTAGTTCAATCATTACTTTAGACTTATTGAACTGATTGCAAAGTGCTTGTGAAAGTGCAGATAACATAGCAACTTCACAGCCTGTCTTTCCGTGTATTGAACCAAGGCAAATAAGCGATTGAGTGACTCCCTCGTCGAAGACTTGTACTGTTTTGTCAGCCGTCGCAATCGTTCCATTCTGTGCCTCCGGGAGCAGTTGCCCGTCCAGTGAACGCGCTGCCATTGGTAACCAAAACTCACGAGCCCGCTTCAATACATCGGCAGAGCAATTCATTAGTGCATTATGCCAATCTGACACTGATGCCGATCCTTGACCAAGTTCGATGTTATGACCAAGACACTTTGCTTGATACGCGTGAGCCAGATCGTTTCCAATGATTCGCCATGAAACACCATCAACGACTAGATGATGGGCCACCAGCAACAAACGAGCTCCCCCTTGTTTGAGGTTAAAAGCGACCACTTTGAACACTGGGCCGGTAACTAAATTTAAGCTTTCTTGACAATGTTGTGTTAACTCTTCAACACTTTGTAATGTTTGGTTGTCAAAGGTGGTGTAAACGCCAGCAACTTGCCCACTATGACTTTGTCGTATTTCAGCGCCTTGCTTGTATGCAAAACGACTGGCCAGTGCAGCATGCTTCTCAATCAAAGCTTCAACCGCTGCCGACATCGCTTCATGATTCACAGCTTGTGGAAGAGCAAGCATGATTGCCTGGTTCCAATGATGAATTACAGGTTGCTCGACTTCATAAAACCAGTGCTGGATCGGCAATAAGTTGGACTGTTGAGAAGGCACAGTCGTTTCTATCAAAGGCGTATTAATAACGGAAGACGGCAGTACCTTGGCATCAGAATTATTCGGTTCAGAGATCACCTTATGTTCATTATCAACCAACATATCTACGAGTTCATTCAGGCGCGGCGAACTAAAGATTTGTTTAGGTGTTAACTTCAAATCGAATTTACTCAATCGAGCAATCAATTGAAGCGCCATAATCGAGTCACCTCCCAATTCAAAGAAGTGAGCATCAGGAACAATCGACTCTAAATTAAATAACTCTTGCCATATTTGAGTTAACTGACCAAGTACTTTACTACGTTCGGAGGCATTCAATGACTCTCGCGCTTCCAAATCAAAATCAGTATGTTCTTCGGTTGAAAACTCGGTATTAGATTCAATTATTGGTTCGACAGAAGATCTCGAAACGGTCGATAAGGACTGATTTTCACCCTTATCAGTTGCAGACTCTTCAAGGCGCTTAGCAAGCATACGAATACTTGGATCCTCGAAAACCATTTTAGGCGTCAATGTCAGACCTTGCTGTTTTGCTTTTGCAATCATCTGCAACGTAATGATCGAATCACCACCTAAGGCGAAGAAGTTATCATCCACATTTACTTTCTGTTTTAGAAGCTCCTCCCATAACGTTTGAAGAGTTGCTTCTGTTTTAGAGGTGGATTGAACATTCACCGCTTCAACTACCTTCGTAGCTAGTGCATTTTCAGTTTTGCGTGTTGCTGTAAACTCACTTAATTGCAGCAATGACGGCGCAGAGAAGATCTGCTTAGGCGTGAATTTAAACCCTTTACTAGCTGCTTTAGCGATAAATTGCAGGCAAATGATTGAATCGGCACCCAAGCTGAACAAGTTATCATTGGGCTGTGGCCGCTGACCCAGCAAACCTTCCCATAGTTCAGTTAATACGTGGAGGCTATCATCGTTTTCAACGTCAACCGCACTCGCTCCTCTTGGAGCGCTGCTTGAAGACTTGGATTGCTCTAACCACTGTGCGATTAGAGTACGATCAACCTTACCATTAGAATTCAGTGGTAAGGATTCAACGATCATCCAGAGCGATGGCACCATGTACTCCGGCAAAACTTCTGAGGCGCGTTGCTTAACCGCCGCCAACGAAGCTTCCTTTTCAATCACAACACAGGCCGCGAGACGCAGTCCTGAAGGCCCCGAAACTGCGGTTACGGCGCAATCAATAACAGATTCAAAACTACATAGTGTCTGTTTAACTTCATTAAGTTCTACACGATAACCACGTACTTTAACTTGGTCATCTATCCGTCCTAAGTAAATGAACTCACCATTGTCAGTTTTAGAAACTTTATCACCTGTTTTATAAGCACGAAGCATTTGCTCCTGACCTTTACTATCGATAACTGACACTGACGTAAAGCTGTTTGCTGTCTGTTCTGGCTTATTCAAATAACCTTTCGCGACACCTTGTCCTGCAATTAACAATTCACCTGGTATGCCTTGAGCAACAGGTAAGCCTTGTTCGTCGACGATTAGCGCAATACCGTTGCTAAGTTCAGAGCCCAACGTAATAGATGCTGCCCGATCGTCGACGACTTTAGCCATGCACCCAATTGTTGCTTCTGTTGGACCGTAGTGATTTGCAACATTGATTGTCGGTAATAATGCACGAACGTCTTGCACCAAATCAGTTGTTAATGACTCACCACCGGAAATCAACCATTGACGCGGAAGAAGACGCTCTGGTTTCTCTACAGCGAGTAACGCTTTTAGGTGCGACGGCACAATCTTCAGAACATCAATTGGGAAGCGCTCTAGATATTGTGCTAGTGCGGAAGGGTCAAAACTCAGTACATTCGGTATCAAAGCCAGCGTTCGACCCGTAACTAATGCGCCAAGTACGCAAGTCAAACCAAGATCCGCAGAAACTGTGGCTAATGTCGCCATCGTTGCGTTGGGTTCTATATCAATACGCTCAAACAATGCATCGACATAACTGATAGCATTGCCATGAGTCACTTCGACGCCTTTAGGTTGCCCTGTCGATCCCGATGTATAGATAACATAGGCCGTGTCTTTCGACTGTATTATTGCCGGAGGCAACAACGCGCCTGATTTCGCTGGTAGAGAGAGAAGAGTTCGAATATTTAACCAAATATAACGTTCATCCAACTCATCATTTTCCCAATACTCGGGGGTATCAAGCCCCAAGACACAGCATACGTTGGCATCCGCAAGCATGTAACTCACCCTCTCAGCAGGCAACTGCGGATCAATGCACAGCCACGCAGCCCCTTTCCACCAAGCTGCAAGCATCGCCACTATTTGTTCTTGCTCTCTTGGTAAGACAAGCGCAATGACACGTTTAGAGGCAGTAATATCTGGAAGATAACTTGCCAAATGTTCGGCTTGAGTTAGAAGATGCTGGTAAGTGATAGAAAGTTGTTCTCCCTTGTCATCAACCAATAAGCCAGTTGCAGAACCTGAGTTCGACATCACCCTTTCCAGTAGATTACCAACTGGCTTAGCCATGCTCGTCTGGAGTTTAGGGAACCCTCCTACAACCCAATCTTTAACGCGGGTTTGAAGCGTATTTGCGTCGTTGATTAATTTATCGACCGCTAATAACAATTCGTCGATCATTTTCGTAGCTATATTGTGATCAACACGTTCTAAATCTAGCAGCAGGTCAAATCTCAGGTCTTTTTGAGGTACAACGCGTAAAGTGAGAGGGAAGTTATTACGCACGTGATGATCGTCTAGCGTCAACGTCAAACCATGTTGAGGTTGTTCATCGGACGCAGGTAGGTTCTCAAACACCAATAGTGTTTCAAACAAGACTTGGTCTTGCGGAACTGAAGACGCTCGTTGAATACGAGCGATTGGTGTTTGTTCAAATTCTCGCATAACTAAGTTCTTATCTTGCAACTCAGTCAGCCACTCTAAAACCGACAGATCAGAGTTCAAATCCAATCTTAGTGGCAAGGTGTTAATGAACACGCCCAATATACGATCTGATCCTGGTAAGTCACTTGGTCGTCCCGCTGTCGTCACACCATAAACTACATCTCTCGAACCCATGTAACGAGCAAGAATACTTCCCCAGAGGCCTTGAACAAGCGTATTTAGCGTCAATGAGTTTTGCTGACAGAGTCGTTCAATTTCAGCTGTACGCGCCTTACCCAGATACTGGTGAGTAATCAGATAAGCGTCTTCTTTTATTGCGTGTTTAGGTTTTGAACCTGCGATGTAAGCGGCAGGAAGTGAGTTCGTAGATGTAAAACCCGTTAGTTGCTCACGCCAAAACTTATTTGCACCTACTTCATCTTTTAACTCTAACCATTCAATGAAGTTTCGGAAAGGCACTGCAGGTTGTTTCGATATCTGCTCCCCCGATAGACGAGCAAAATACCCTTGCATCACTTCGCCTACCAGCATATTCAGGCACCACCCGTCCATGATCAAATGATGTATGGTCCAAACCAATTGGTGATGGTTTTCACTATGTTTGATAAGAACAACACGCATCATTGGTGCTTGAGAGAACTTAATCTGGGAAATTTCACGCTGACGTAAACTTTGCAGCATCAAATCTTTATCTGCCTGAGCGATGTCCTGCCAGTCTAGTTCCTCAAATGGCAATTTAGCGGACTGAAACACAACTTGATGGGGTTCGTCAACGTCATCAGTAATCACCGCAGTTCTAAGGGCTGGATGACGTTCCACGACGTCTATCCATGATTCTTGCAATTGCTGAGAGTTAAGCGCTCCCTCACACTTAGCAATGCTTTGGCTGATGTAAGCAGCATCGTGATCCAAACAATGGAAAAGCATGCCTTGTTGCACTGGGGTAAGTGGATAGACATCCTCTACCGCACAATCTACATATTTTCGAACGAGGTTAACCGCTTGATCATCGCTCAAATTCGCCAGAGGGAAATCAGCTGCAACCGCCCCCTTGAGGCTTGGGCTATTATCACATAGTGCATCCAACATATCGCCTAGTTGAGATACATACTCAGCCCCAAACTGGGCTATGGTTTCTGGAACAAATGAACTGCGCGAGTACTGAAGGTTAATTTTCAGCTGATTCTTACTGATAAACGCATTTACTTCGAGTAGCCATGATAATGGGTTCTGAGTGTCACGAAACCCTGTAAGCTTTTCCGGAGCCTGCTGCATGAAACCACTGCTTTGTGCATTATCAAGCTGCCCTAAGTAGTTGAAGACGAGTTGCGGCTCCAACGCATCGCTCAAGAATGATTTAACAGCACTAAAAGGAGTATGGGATTCTGGTAATGCACTCAACTGGCGGCGTACAGTAAGCACTCTTTCTTGCCATGAACCTAATTCACTGCTGATCAACGCTGGGTAAAGTCGAGTAAACCAGCCCACTGTTTCACTGACATCACAATCAACGAGATCACGCCCGTGTCCTTCTAGACTAATGAGGTGGTGCTGAGATTGAGTCCAATTTGACAGCGCCTTAGCGAGCGCTGTCAAACAAAGTTCGTCAATGCGAGCGCGCAGTGTACTTCCTGCATGTTTGAGCAATCGTTCGGTCTGGTCTGTCGATAGGCAAACTTGTGTGCTGCCTTGGAGACCTGCGGGGTATGGCACCTCAACTGGATCTGTTGGTAATGTGGTAGAAAGAGCCTCTCTTGATTCCGGCCTGTTTTGCCACTCATGCCACTTAATAATCCCTTCAGAGCTCGGTTTGTATTCAGCCACTTGCTCAGACCAGCGTTTGAATGGCTTAGTTTGGTATCGAGTTGGTGCCAATGATACTTTGTTACATAACTTGATATAGTCACTTTCCAACTGAGAAAGCAATATACGCCAAGAAACACCATCAACTACAAGGTGATGTGCTACTAGTAGTAAACGGCTTTCTGACCCACCAAAGTGAATTAATGCACATCGAAACACCTCTCCTTGAGCGAGCTTAAGCCGAGTCTGCTCAAATTCACTAATCTCTGAGACAGCGTGCTGTTTCTCTTCATCGGTTAGAGAGTGACGTTCATACACTGTAAACGCGATGTCTCTTTTCGCATCAGTCTCCGAAACACTTTGCACCCATTGCTTGGTATTCTCTTGGTAATTGAAGCGCGCGACTAACATTGGGTGAGCGTTTACCAAGCGCTGTAAAGCTCGACGCAAATAGGAGACATCAACCTCTGTATAACTTGCCAGCAAGAGTGCTTGATTGAAATGATCAGGGTTCACCAACGCTTGATTTAAGTACCACTGTTGAATAGGTGCCAATGGTACTTCACCAAACATATCCCCTACATCGTAATCTTGCTGCTTATCTTGTGTTGCAACAGACGCAAGCAACTCTACGGTTTGATTACGGAATATATCTTTCGGCTCAAGTTTTAGCCCCATATCTCGAGCGCGTGCTACGACCTGTAGGCTGACAATTGAATCGCCGCCAATGGCAAAGAAATTATCGTTAATTCCGATTTGCTCAACACCGAGTAGGCTTTGCCAAATCTCAGCAAGAATCTGTTCTTTCTCTCCTCTTGGTGCCACGAAGTCGTTTCGATTCAATGCTGCTAAATTTGGCGTTGGTAGAGCTTTTCGGTCTACTTTTCCGTTCACACTCAATGGCATTGCATCCAATGAAACGAAAGCGGTAGGAATCATATACTCAGGTAAACTCTCTAGTAGATATGCTTGCCACTGTGTAAGTTCCGGTAGACTATGTTCATCTTTAGCTACGATATAAGCGACTAAGAAATCCGATAATTTCTCATCCTTACAAACTGCGACCACGACTTCTTTCACAGCAGAGTGCGCTGCTATTCTTGCCTCTATTTCACCAAGTTCGATACGTAATCCTCGGATCTTAACTTGGAAATCAGCGCGCCCTACATACTCTATGCTCCCATCTTCAAGGTAACGGGCGACGTCACCTGTTTTGTATAGCCGGCTGTATTGAGCATCACCCACCGCGCCGTCTTGAGCGAACGGATTAGGGATAAAGGTTTTAGCGGTGAGGTCTGGACGATTGAGATAACCACGCGCTAAACCAATCCCGCTAAGATAAAGCTCGCCACTGGCACCGATTGGAACAGGATTGAGCTCTTCATCTAGAATCCAAGTTTGAATATTCGCAATCGGGGAGCCAATTGGCACGAGATCTTTAATATGTTGTTTTCGGCAATCCCAATGCGTCACATCAATAGAAGCCTCGGTCGGCCCATAAAGGTTATGGAGCTCTGCGCCCAGCACTGATAAGCATTGCTGCTGTAGCTGATAAGGTAACGCCTCACCACTACAGAAAATTTGCCTTAAAGAGCGACAACAGGATGCGTGAGGGTTATCTAGGAAAACTTGCAACATGGCTGGGACAAAGTGCAACGTAGTAACTTGGTATTTCTCTATTAGCTCAATAAGTCGTTGACTGTCTTTATGCTCTCCCGCCTCCGCCAATACGAGTGTAGCTCCTGTCATCAATGGCCAGAAAAACTCCCAAACAGAGACATCAAAACTGTACGGTGTTTTCTGAAGAACCACATCTTTACTGCCAAGACAATATTCATCCTGCATCCAGAAAATTCGGTTCATAACACCGCTGTGAGGAACAGCTACACCTTTAGGTTGACCAGTTGAACCTGAAGTATAAAGCACATAAGCCAATTGATGAGGATGATACTCGGGAGTGTTAAATTCAATGCTTTGACCGTCAACCAAACTGAATGCGTCATCTAACGTCCATAGATCTTGTGTTAGCTCAGTTTTTTCAAAACGACTCGAAAACTCGGGAAGCACCAAGATTACCTTAGGTTTGGCATGTTCCACGATGTAATCTAAACGTTGTTGCGGGTGATCAGGATCAAGAGGTAGATACGCACAACCAGCTTTCACAGCAGCGAGAATGCTCACCACCATTTGAGGGCATCGAGTCATACAAATCGCCACTTTGTCTTCCGTTTTACACCCTTGAGCGACTAACCAGTTCGCAAGCTGATTAACCTTTTGGCCTAGCTCTTGGTAGCTCCATGACGCATTTTGATATTTGAGCGCAATATGATTTGGCGTTAACTCTTGCTGATCGGATAACGCCTCTGCCAATGTATTAGGCAAGTCATACTCTTTCGCAGTGTCATTCCAATCTTGTAGCTGAATTCGCTCTTTGTTTAATAATGAGGAGTGTAATGCTAAGGGCTGGTCACCCGCTGAAATTAGATACTCCAGCGCAGCAAGATAATGCTGTGCTAAGTCTGCGACAGTTTCTCTATCAAACAAGTCGACTCTGTACTGGAAAGACAGGCTGATACCGCTTCCGTCATTGTTCGCAAACAAAGATATATCAAACTTGGCGCTATACTCTGGCACAGGTAATGGTTGAAGTCTCATGTCAGCCAACTGGATCGGTTCGCTAGGCTCATTTACTAGATAATTAAACATAGTCTGAGCCAAAGGTTCATGCTCACCTTCTCTAGACGCGACCAATTCATCGACTAACTTCTCAAATGGCATCGCTGAATGTTGTTTTGCGCCTGATAGTGCTTCATTTACTTTCTTAATCCAAGACGTTGTTGTTTGCCCTTCCGACCAATGCGTTTTCACCACCATAGTGTTAACAAATAGGCCAAGCATGCTCTCTAGATCTTGATGTGCCCTTTCAGAAACTGGGCACGCGACTCGAATCTCATGCATACTTGAACGTCTTACAAGCAGCCACTGGTAAGCTGCCAATAACACGGTATTTGGCGTAACTTTATGCATGAGACAGAACGATTTAAGAGCAGTAAAGAGTTCTGGATTCAATTCGAAGTTATACCTCGCACCAGCGTGAGTCGTTTGTGGCGTTTTTGGCCGATCAGTTGGCAATGATAAGCAATAGTCTTCCGTACCAAGTGTTTCGCGCCAATAGGCCTTTAGCTCCTCATAATAATCGCTCTCGAATAGGGCATTTTGCCACGCAGCATAATCCAAATACTGTAATTCTGATGACTGTGTTCTTGTCTCTACGCCCCCTTGTAATTTGGCTTGACATTTTTGGACAAATTGTTTGGTCAATAACTGCAATGACCAGTGGTCGATAACAATATGGTGAAAAGTTAGCACCAAGTGAGACAGATGCTCTCCCAGTTTTAATTGCGTTAGACGAAACAGTGGCGGATTAGCTAGGTCAAATGGTCGAGTCATTGCAGATTGCAATGCTTCTTTATACTCATTGGATTCAAGTTCATTGGCCGCTAATTCAACACATTCAATCTCAAACTCTTGATCCACTGATTGAGCTTCTAGCAATTCTACCTTTGGTTTTCCTGCCACTTCCGAAAATTGAGTATGGAAAATTTCATTTTCTTTAATTAGATCAGAGAAAACTGAGCGAATTGAATCAATATCCGTTGAGCCTTCTATCGACAGCAGCGCATTGACATTGTACTGACCACTGTTTGGCTCCAACTGCTGTAAGAACCACAAACGCTTTTGAGCAGAAGACATCGGTAATACATCGCTTTCGCGATCTATAGCGTCAGGTATAGGCAACTGAGCTATCTTTTTCTGTTCAACAAGGTATTCAATAATGGCTTGTTTATTTTCCATTAACTCTTGCTTAATCTGCGTGGTTAACGCCCCCTTAGGAGCGTCAATTTTCAGTTTTTCGTTTTCCAGGCTAATTCGAATATTGCGCTGAAATAACTGCGTAATATATACAGCAATACTCATAACTCGAAGCTCTCCCATTCTTCATCTACTTCTGTTGCTGACTCGGCTTGATGCATTAACATCTCGATATAGCCAGCTTGCTGTTCCAATACAGACATTTCCAACACGTCAGTTAATCGAATACTCAGCCCATACGTTTGGTTCACTCTATTGACTAGACGTGTGATCAGTAACGAATGTCCACCCAAAGAGAAAAAGTTATCGGTTTTACTGACTTCCTTGACATCGAGCAGTGCTTGCCAAATTTCCGCAAGGGTCTGCTCCGTTTCTGTCTCAGGAGCTACGAAAGCCTGTGTGTGCCATGCCGGTTCTGGCAACGATTTGCGATCCAATTTTCCATTTTGAGTAACTGGCATTTTGTCTAGCTCAGTCACGACTGCGGGGATCATGTATTCGGGTAAAGTTCCAGATAGATAATCGCGCCAAATATTAGGCTCACTGAGTTGGCCAACATAGTCTGGTTGAGGAATTATGTAAGTGGCTAAGTAATCCCCCGATGAGGCGTTCTGACGGACAATCGTCACGACTTCTTTTACACCATGATGCGCTGCGATAGAGGCGTCTATCTCGCCGAGTTCGATCCGTAAGCCACGAATTTTCACTTGGAAATCAGAACGCCCAACGTACTCAATAGCGCCGTCTTCACGATAGCGAGCAACATCGCCAGTACGGTACAAACGTGCATACTCAACATCAGACGACGCATTACAATCAGCAAAAGGATTGGGAATAAAGGCCTGCTTTGTCAGATCTTCACGACCCAAGTAACCGCGAGCCAATCCGACACCAGCAAGATATAGCTCCCCTTCAACGCCTACAGGTACAGGATTGAGAGAAGAATCCAAAATCCACGTTTGCATGTTCGCGATTGGATAACCTATCGGCACGACACCTTGGATATTCTGATTTCGGCAATCCCAGTAGGTGACATCGATAGAGGCTTCCGTAGGTCCGTATAAATTGTGTAATTCGGCTTGCAACGTATGCAGACATTGCTGTTGAAGTTGGTATGGCAGAGCTTCACCACTACAGATGATTCGCGATAACGCGCTACAAGCTTGAGCATTAGGGTTATCCAAAAAGCTTTGCAACATGGATGGTACGAAATGAATGGTAGTAACATGATGCTGTTGAATAAGTGAGATCAAACGGTCAGTGTCTTTATGTTCGTTCGCTTTTGCCAACACAAGCTTGGCACCCGTCACTAGTGGCCAGAAAAACTCCCAAACGGATACATCAAAACTATAAGGTGTCTTTTGTAATACTGTATCTGCGTCTGTTAGTTTGTATTGAGTTTGCATCCAAGCTAACCGGTTGACGATGCCGGCATGCGGAATTGCCACGCCTTTAGGCTTTCCGGTCGAACCCGATGTATAAAGCACATACGCCAGATGATCGCCTTTAAGTTCTACATTAGGTGCCACATCAGGATAGGTTTGGCACAGTGAAACCGACTCGTCTAACAATATTGCACGCGCTTGCTCCTTCGCAGGTAATGCGCTTTTGCATGATTCAATCGTCAATACAACCTTTGCCCGAGCATTTTCAGCGATAAAGCCCAGACGATCGGCTGGGAGATCAGGATCAAGTGGTAAGTAAGCGCAGCCCGCCTTTAGGATACCTAATAGACTTACGACCATTTGCGGTGAACGTGTCATACAAACCGCGACCGTTTGATCAGTTTTGCATTCGTGACGGTTGAGCAAGTAATGCGCTAATTGAGAAGCTTTTTGGTTGAGCTCGTTATACGAGTATTCGCAAATTCCCTCTGACGTTTCGTAAACTAAAGCGACGCGGTCGGGTGTTCTTCTAGCTTGATCTTCAAGCCATTGAACCAGTGTTTCAGGAATTTCATCAAAGCTTGTTTCAGTTTTATTCCAAGCCCAAGGAGCGAAATGTTCTCCTCCCATGCTGATTTGACGTAGCAAACTCCCACAGCTTTGTTTTTTATCGCTGCTTTCTTGCTCTTGCGAAATCAAGACAAGCAACGACTTAAAATCAGCTAGCATGTTTTGAGCGACTGAAAAATCGATATGCTCAGGATTAATCTCAATCCTAAAGTCGAGCTGTTGATGAGGTACAACGACCAACGTTAATGGGTAGTTATTACGCTCTTTTGTTTCACGAACTGAGAGTGTGAGCTCTTCGGTGAGCGGTTGTGGCTCATTCGGATAGTTTTCGAACACTAACAAGTTATCGAACACTTCTAATTGCTGTCCGCACACCCGTTGAATGGTAGATAGAGGTAGGTGTTCGTGTTCTCGACTTTCCGCCATTTGAGATTGTAGCTTCTGTGCCAACGACACCCAACTCGTCGAAGGGTCGATGTTCGCACGTAATGGTATGGTCGTAATAAATACACCAACCATTTCATCAGCACCTAGCAAGTCATTTGGTCGACCGGAACTCGTCACCCCAAAGGCAAGGTCATTGCAACCAGTGTACCGTTGTAGCGTAAGGGCCCAGATCGCCTGGCACAGAGAGTTCAATGTCAGTCTATGCTTAGCTGCAACATTTCGAAGTACTTCAGCATCGAATATAGACAAGCTATCTAATATTTGAGTTTGGGAGCGTGCCACTGGGCTCGATGCTTCTTGAGTCATTGTCTTAGGTAAACGAGCCACATTCTCATAACCTGCAAAACACTTCGCCCAATACTGTTCACTTTTCTGCGTATCTCGCTTGTTAAGCCACGCGATGAAATCTCGATATGGTCGGTTTGAGATAAGTGCAGGTTGAGTGTGTTTACAAATAGCTGAGTAAGCTTGCTGGACATCACGCAATATAATGCTGGTGCACCAACCATCAACAATCAGGTGATGGCGAGTCCAAACTAAGCTGTGATGGTCATTATTCATTTTGACCAACTTAAATCTCATCAACCCCGCGTTAGTGAGATCAAACCCTTGCTTTAGGTCATCATTAGCTAACTGAGCAAGTTGAGCATCTAAGTTCGGTCTAAAAGCATCACCTATTGCTTGTTCAGACCAATCAATAAATTGCCAGTCATTACTGATTTCTCTTGCAACAAACTGAACAGGGTCGTCTAGATGTTTCCAGACGAACCCACTACGGAGCATCGCATGCTGATCGATAACCCACTGCCATGCCAATTCGAGCGCTGTTACATTTAATGCCCCCTTTAAATCAACCAAACTTTGGTTAATGTACATACCTTCAGAATGATCTGTTAACGTATGGTAGAGCATGCCATTTTGCAAAGGCGTCACTGGGTAAATGTCAGCTATATTTTCAATGGAATGTGGGATACTATCCACCACTTTATCAAGCTGGCTTTGTGACATGTTACACAATGGTACATCTGTCGGAGACAATGTGCTCCGAGCGTGACAACAATGTTCAACTAATAGTGTCAGTTTTTCGACAACCATTTCAGCAACGGCCTCAATTTGAGATTTCGAGTGGACTTTGTTATTGAAGTTCCAACGCATTACTAGCTCGCCATCTGTAATCATGGCGTTTAAATCTAGCCAATGAGGGCGCGTATTATCGCCGTGGCGTTGTTTTGGAATTGTCTCTTTTGCCAACGCTAATCCTGAGTTAATCATCCCTTTATCTGTTTGGCCTAGATAATTGAACACCATCGCCGGAGTAGGTACGCGCTGTAGCTCTTTGTGTAAATACTTTAATACACCAAACCCTTGCCCATGGTTAGGTACATTACGCAGTTGGTCTTTTATTGCTAGAACGTGCTGGCGTAAAGCATCTTGGGATTCTACAAATGCCGAGCTCGCCAGTAGCACTGGGTAACGACTAGTAAACCAACCCACGGTCTGTGAAAGGTCAAGCGAGTCGTGGTGTCGCCCATGACTCTCAAGTTCGATTAAGAAGTCATCTTGACCTCGCCACTCCTGAATCGCTAACGACACAGCTGATAACATCAGTTCATCAACTTTTAACTGATACGCAGTTAGTGCTTTACCTGCGAGCTTATGACTAAGGTCTGCAGATAATCGCACCTCGACCACATCGGTATCCTTGATCTGGTTAAGCAGAGGAGTTTCTGGCTGAACACCAGGGATAGCAGTCCATTTTCCCTTTGTTTCTAAATCAACTTGCTCTAGAGTTTGCCAGTAGTCTCTCGCATTGCTGAGATTCTCTTCTGGCCAGTGATTTAGATCGCTGACCCAAGCTTCGTAAGAGCTTGAGAAAAGCTCTAATCCATCATTCAAAGAAGCACCTGAACACAGAGCCTGATACGCTTGCCAAATCTGTGATGCCAAAATTCGCCACGACACAGCATCAACCACTAGGTGATGTGCTGTGAAGAGGATCCGACCATGAGGCTGCCCCTCTATAACCAATAAATCAACACGGAGCATTGTCCCTTCGAAAATATCCAAACGTGCTTGTTGTTGCTCTAAATAATCAGGAAGCTCTTGTAAAGAAAGCGTGTGTCTATCGATCACAATAGGAGATTGGCTGAATGATTTTTGCCAGTTCTGCTTATCTTCCTCTAAGTTATAAGCCATTCCTAACTGAGGGTGATTAGCCACGACATGTCGTACAGCTTGTGTAAATGCTTCGGTCTCTAGTTCACCCTCATGCTGTAAAAGAATAGACTGGTTCCAGTGAGATGGTTGCTCTAACGCTTGTTCAAAGAACCAGTGCTGTATTGGTGCCAACGCCGGTTTACCTGCTTCTAATGCACCATTTCCCTGTGTTTTGTGGTTTTGGTCATTAGCCGCTGAATCTCCTTCGATTAAAGCCATTGCCAAGGCTTTTGAGGTTTGCAATGCAAACACCTGTTTCGGGCTAACTTTTACGCCCTGTTTCTTAAGTAAAGCGACCAATTGAAGGCTTAATATCGAATCCCCCCCTAACTCAAAGAAACTGTCATTTTCGGTAAGAGCAGGATTATTTAACAGTTGCTTAAACGCAGACAATATGGTGTTTAAATGCGACAACTCTGACACCAAAGAAGCGGTCTTAGACTCAACTTGGCTTGTACTGTCATGCTCTATTAGCTGCTGAGCAATGGCTCTTGGAGTTTGTGCTTTAAAAAGCAGCTTAGGAGTCAAACTTAAACTATGCTTTTTAGCTTTTGCCACCAGTTGCAAGCTTAAAATTGAATCGCCCCCCAACTCAAAAAAACTGTCTTCAGGGCGAACTTCGACATCTAATATTTCTGTAAACAAAGCTATGAGTAGCTTTTCTGTTACTGAGTCGATTACATCACTGTCGACATGACGCGTGACAGGCTGAGCCGTCACATCACAGCAATCATGTTCCGCGCTTAAAGCGATAACCTGCTCTGGGTTTGCAACAAGATCTTCGAGCAATACTAAGTAACTCTCAAGCATTTCAACAATTGTCGCTTCATCAAACAGTTCTTTACTGTATTCCATATCAAGACGCAGAGCTTGCTCTGTTTCGTTTAACCTAAGGGTTAAATCAAAGCGCGCTCGATGCCTTTCGCTAGCAACTGGACTAACAGCGACCCCACCAAGCTCAATGGTTTGGCGTGGAACATTTTGATGAACAAACAGCACTTGAAAGAGCGGCGTCCAAGGCTTTCCGCGCGGGATATTGAGTGTATCTACAACCAAATCAAAAGGGACAGCTTGGTTTTCAAACGCTTGACGAGACGTAATAGATACCTGATCAATTAACTCACGGAAACTCACACGATCTTGCAGTTGGTGACGAATCACCAACGTATTTACTAAAAAGCCAATCATTCCCTCTAACTCAGGACGTTGACGACTCGCGACAGAGGTTCCCAAGCTAATATCAGACCCAGCCCCATACTGATTCAGCAGTAGGCTAAAACCTGCTTGCATCACCGAATATAAGGTCGTGCCCTGTTCTTTCGCTAACGCGTTTAAACTCATAAAAGTCTGCGTTGGGATCGTCAGCTGAACCTCTCCACCTTCATACGTTCGCGAAATAACATCAGGTCTTTGGCGATCTAAAGGTAGCGACATACATTCAGGTGAACCGGCAAGTGTTTGCTGCCAAAATGCCAACTGCTGCTCTGCCTGTTCGCTTTCCAACCATTCCTGTTGCCATTTAGCATAGTCTGCGTACTGAAGCTCAAGCGGGACCACCTTTGGCAAAGTACCGCCTTGGTTTGTTGCATTGAGATATTGCTGGTAATAGTTTGCTAGCTCTTTGATAAGAATGGCTTCAGACCAAGCATCAAAAGCAATGTGATGAACGACAAACACTAGACGCCAATGATGTTCTTTCTCTTTTAACAAATAGACACGTAATGGCAACTCAGTACTTAGGTCAAAAACGGCGTTCGCAACTTCTTGGCTTCTCTTGTCGATATCTTTGACATCCGATTCAACCCATAACGGCAGTTCAAAAGAAGCGTTAGGTCGTTGATTAGGCTTGAAAGTGCCTTCAATTGCGTCATCTTCAATGTGATACGTCGTGCGCAACACTTCATGACGTGTAATTAAAGCATTTAAGGCGTATTTCAACGCCTCTATATCGAGTTGACCGATAAGCTGAATTTGGCTGAATAAGTTATATATAGAACTGCCTTGCTCATAATGGTCAATAAACCATAGCCGTTGCTGTGCATTTGATAAGACTTCTTTACCATTCACTCGTGGTGTAGCAACAATGGGCAGTTGCCAACTATCAATGTTTTTGTCCTTTAGCAACGCGCGAAACTGTGTTTTTTTGTCATCCGGTAACTCGGCCAAACGCAGTGCAATATTTTTAGGGTTAAGTTTCTGGTTCATGTTTTACTCAAATAAATCTAATAAGTCTGACATTGCTTCTAAGTCGTCTTGCTGAATCGTTTCCCCTTCCAGCATCTGCGAAAGCTCGGCAATTGTCGGATTGTGAAAAAGATCAGCTAAAGCAATTTGCGCTTGGAAAGTACGCTGAATACGTGCTTGTAAACGAGTGGCGGTTAGAGAATTCCCACCTAAACTAAAGAAGCTGTCTTGAGTACCGATCTGATCGTGTCCTAATAACTCTTGCCATATTTCTACCAATTGCATTTCCAACTCTGTGGTTGGTGCACAATAGTGGCTCATCCCTTGCTGGGCAGGTTCAACTAACGCTTTACGATCGACTTTGCCGTTACTATTTAGGGGCAGAGCATCCATGATCATAAGTGTGCTGGGTATCATGTAAGCAGGGAGATGCTCCGCTGCTAGTTGCAGTAAAGTTTCGCTCCCTAGCACCACACCATCGCGTGCCGTAACATAAGCGACGATATAACCGTGTTGGCTGTCTGCCTGCCAAACTTTAACTACCGCCTCTTTAACGCCCTTTTGAGACAAAAGAACAGACTCAATTTCGCCAAGTTCAATCCTAAAACCGCGTAGCTTAATTTGGAAATCGCTACGCCCGAGGAACTGAAGTTCTTTGTTTTCATCCATAAACACTCTGTCACCAGTGCGATACATTCTTGCGCCTAACTGGTCAGAAAAAGGGTTCGGAATAAAACTGCTCGCGGTAAGGTCAGCACGCCCTAGGTAGCCACGAGCCAAGCTCTCTCCTGAAATGTAAAGTTCTCCTTCAACCCCCTCTGCCACAGGATTGAGTAATTCATCGAGTACGTGAAACTGCATATTTTCAATGGGATTACCTAAAGCAACAGTCTGTCCTTGGGTATGATCAACAGTCTGACTTGATGCCCACACCGTGGCTTCTGTCGGTCCATACACGTTCGTCACCGATTTCGCTTTTTGCTTCAGTCGTTTCGCCAATGTAATCGGTAGCGCCTCTCCACCGGCTAACACCTTCAACGATGCCCACCAAGCTGCATTCATATCCGCTAAGCTCTGCCAAGTTGCTGGTGTCGCTTGCATCACTGTGATGCAATGACGCTCCATCAGATCCGAGAGGCATTGGCTATCTTTGCTCTTTTGATCACTAGCGAGTACGACTGTTGCCCCATGGATTAATGGTAAGAACAACTCCAGAACCGCGATATCAAATCCAACCGTAGTTAATGCCAACAACGTATCTTCACGCGTAAGACGTGCTACTGGAGAAATAGACTGAAGGAAATGGTTAAGTGCGCCACGCTCAATTTGCACACCTTTCGGATTGCCCGTCGAACCAGATGTAAAAATGGTATAAGCAAGTTGCTTAGCATGCTTCACTTTGACTCTCTGCCCATCAATTACCGTTTGTTTGATATCGTCGATGTTGACACTTCGACATTTCGGCAAGACTACATCACTGATTGTTAACTGAGGTTGAGCCTGTTCGATAATGTTACCTAAACGAGCAGGAGGAAGCGCAGGGTCTAGTGGGATGTAACAAAGTCCCAGTTTATATAGACTCAGCAATGTAATTAGTAGTTCTGCTTTTCGGTTTAGGCAAACAGCTACAGGTTGATCATTATCGTAAGTCCAGTGTGAAAGTGACACAGCTAGCGCATCAACTTCGGTGACTAATTCACGATAGGTCAACGTTCTATCCTCTGTGATCAAAGCTACAGCGTCACCACTATCACGCGCCTGATGCTCAATCTCGGTTAGAAAGTCCCAGTTAGAATCACGCGCTGCACGTGGCAAAGGCTCAGGTATAAAGACGAGTGCTTCAACCGCTTGATGTACCTCTTGATACAGGTCTTCAGTAAGGGCGATTAATGCGAGCTCGAATGTCGAAAGCATGCGTTCAATTAGAGTATTTGACACGGACTGACAGTCGTAAGTGCAATTTAATTGAAGAGACTCGTTCGGGGTCACTTGTAGCATAATTGGAAAGTTACTTGTTCCAAATACTTCTAGCAGATCAAATTTAGGGGCTTTCATCTCAGCTAACGCTGGTGGAAATGGAAAATTCTGAAACACAAGAACAGTATCAAATAAGAGCTCACCAGGCTCTAAGCTTACGTTAGATTGAATGTTAGATAGAGGAACATGTTCAATGCCACGAAGTTCAACAACATCGAGCTGCATTTGCTTGGCAACGTCGATCAATTTGGAATCGGGAACCAATTTCACGTACACTGGCAAACTAGAAAGAAAAACGCCTGCCATTTTTTCAATTCCATCCACTTCTTGTGGTCGACCCGAGCTCGTCATCCCGAATAACACATCGTATTGACCTAAGTAACGACTAAGCGTCAATGACCACGCAACTTGGACTAATGTATTTAGAGTTAGACCATGAGAGCGAGCTTGATTTTCCAGCTGTTGAGTAACGTTTTTTGAAATAAACTTTTGGCGGCTCTTCTGCTCCTGCTTAGGTTGTGTTGGTTTAGGTAGATGCGGTACCTGTTCGACATCAGCAAGATAAGTTCGCCACTTCTGCTCTGCGACGTCTACATCTTGCTTCGCAATCCATTTGAAGTAATCTGCGTATCGAGGAGCAGGCGAAACTGGCTGATTTCTGTATATTGTCATTGCATCGTCAGCAATTAAAGTAGACGTCCAACCATCGACCACCAAATGATGGCGTGACCAAACCATTCGATAGACACTTTCATCAAACTTTATCAACGTGATTTTCATCAACGGTGATTCATCAAGAACAAAACCGGTTTGCTTCTCCTCGTCCACAAGTTCTTTAAACAGAGCTAATTGCTCTTGATGAGAAACATCGCTCCAATCCAGCAAATTCGTAGAAAATTGAACATTTCGACAAACAACAAAGTAAGGCTGCTCAAGCTCATTCCAAATGAAACGCCCACGATTAATATCATGACGAAGTACTGCCTCCTCCCACGCAGCCAGAAACGCAGCACTATTTATGGGCCCGTCCAATGACATGCTCGTAACATTGAGGTACAGCTGAGGATTTTGGTCTAATAAACAATGAAACAAGATGCCTTGTTGAGTTGGTGCTAGCGGTAAAACATCTTCTATATTCGTCGCTGGAATATGTTGGCAGATCTCATTCAAATCACGTGCCGATATCTCCGCAGTGACTTCGTCGGTCGTGATGGTTAACGGTAGCCTATCTAGATCACTTCGGTGCTTTTCCTTGGCTTGCGACGCCGGTATATCAAAATCATTGTTCTCCAATTGAGGAAGAATAAATTGAGCCAGCTCATTCACACTCTGATGCTGGAAAACATGTTGCGGGAGTAGCGTTAACCCTTCTTTCTTTGCTGCAGCAATAAGCTTAAGTGCCAATATCGAGTCACCACCAATTGCAAAGAAGTTATCGTCATTGTTTACGTTTGATACAGATAGTGTGCTAGACCATAGCGATTTAACTAGGTTTTGTGCGCTTGCTAAATTGGTTACTCGAGAATCCGAGCTAATTTGGTTTTCTGCACTTTCAGTTGCTTGATGTTGCGAAGCTAAAACCTGAGTAAGCTCTTTCGCGGATTGGTGTTTGAATAACAATTGTGGCGTTAGAGCAATGCCTTGTTTTCTTGCCAAAGCAACTAATTGTAGAGCTCGAATAGAGTCTCCACCAATGGCAAAGAAACTATCTGTCGATGACACGACTTCATTCGGCATATCAAGCACTTGTGCAAACAAATTACACCAAAACGCATCCGCGCTTGATTCTTGTTCACCGCTACTTATTGCATTTTCATCGACTTTTTCCACTGCCAAAGACAAAGTGTTTCTGTCAACTTTGCCGTTTACTGCTCGAGGAATTGTTTCCTTAAATTGCCAAAAGTGAGGCTGCATATGAGCAGGTAATTGCTCGCTAAGCTGATTCTTAAGTTCAGCTAATGCCAATTTATTATCTTTTCGATGCCACTCCTTATCCAGCACCACGATCGCGGTTAAGGCCTCACGAACATTACTTTTATCAAAGAGAACTGCAGCTTCTGCAACTCCTGTTAGTGCATTGATATGACTTTCAACTTCAGCTAACTCCACGCGGTAGCCACGAATTTTTACTTGCCCATCAGCTCGACCAATAAACTGCACTCGACCATCAGGCAGTCGCTTCACACGGTCACCGGTGCTGTACATTTTTTCTTGATCGCTGAACGGATCGTCGATAAAGCTAAGCCTTGTTTTTTCTGAGTCTTTCCAATACCCCTGAGCTAATTGATTACCAGCAATATAAAGATCACCGATTGCCCCTACAGGGACGGCTTGCAGTGACTTATCCAAGATATACACCCGGCAACCGTCTAAGGGCTCTCCAAGTGCGATAGGTTCTTGCGATGATAAACTACCAGCAATAACACCAACGGTGGCCTCCGTAGGGCCGTAGTGATTAAAAATTCGCAATGATGGCGCAGTTTGCTCGATATCCTCTAGCAAGCGTTGGTTAACGCCCTCACCGCCTAGGACTAGTGCATCGCGCGGTAACAACCCTTCACACTCTGAAGCCATTAATCCTTGTAAATGGGATGGAACAACTTTGAGCATATCAACTGGATAACGATTTAGGTGCTCAGACAAAGCCTCTGCATCGAGCATAAAGTCTTCGTCTAAAAGGCGTACTGCGTGCCCTGCAAGCAGCCCCCCCCATAGAGATGTATAACCTAGGTCTGTCGCGACACTAGCTAAACTGGCATAAACGCTTCCTGATGGCATCTCCAAGCGTTTGTTAACTGCAATAACATAGGATGCAAGAGCACCATGGCTAACAGTCACAGCTTTGGGCTTGCCTGTGGATCCAGAGGTAAAAATCAGATACGCTAAATCTTTCGCGTCCACGCCCTCCGGTTCAATGGACCCAGAGGGTAGTTTGGAAACATCGATCCATTCCATCTGTTCTGCTAACCAATCCGCCCTTCTCCCGAAACCAATAACAACACTGACTTCTGCCTCTTCAAGCATCATTGCACTTCGATCAGCAGGTTGTGACAGGTCCAATGGCACGTAAGCGGCACCTACATACCAAGCTGACAGCATAGCTGTTACTTGCTCGACCCCACGAGGCAATAACACAGCGACTCTTGCTCCATGAGTTACACCTTTACCACGTAAAGCAAAAGCCAGGTTCGAAGCACTAAGACCTAACTCTTCGCCTGTAATCAATTTGTCATTATGTAAGAGTGCCGGTTCACTACATTCACGGTTTAACCAGAGTGACAAAGCTGTTGTTTTTTGAGGAGACGATTGTTCAACTGTTGGTAGCCATTGTCGGAAAAGATGTTCGTTCAACTTCACTTCCGGTTTGCTTAATACCGTTTCCAAAATCTCCAAAAAGTCGTGTGAAATCGATTCGACCGTTTGCTTACGATACAAACTAGAATTGAACCTCCAATGCAAGCGGAACGAATCTTCATACTCATATACGACAAGATTTAAATCATGCGCAGCACCTCTTTGACCTGAACTTTCTGCGTGGTCAGTGATAGGCATGGCTAAAGAGTGATCATGAATGCGAGCATAAGTAAACATATGAGACACTATCGCTGTCTTATCAGCTCGACGTTCAGTTAACAACGATTCAGTTAGCGTAGTTAAAGGTACTTTCTGATGACGAACCGTTTTACGATAGAACTCAGTGAACGTCTTTACTAATGCCTCAAAACTCTGTGGCTCAGTGAAATTCGCTGGAATTAAAACAGGATTAACACAGTAACCAACAACACCTTTATGTCTTCGTCCATAACGCCCCATCGTTGGAGAACCTAGTAAAAACTCAGATTGACCCGAAAGTTTATGGAAAAAGAATTGGAAGGCACTGAATAAAACTGAATACGGAGTGGTATTCAACTGAGAAGAAAGCGTTCTAACTTTGCTAGTAATGGACTTGCTGGTATGAAAATGTATTTGCCCACCATCGAACTCTTGGACATCGCCGCGCTCGAAGTCTGTTGGAAGTATTAATGGTTCTGGAAGTGGCGTCAATGAGTCTTTCCAAAACTGCAACGATTTGGTCGCAGCTTCAGATGATAAGTAATCTTGTTGTTCTTGAGCCCAAGAACAATATTGTTCAGACGGCAATGGCTGGTCTTCGCCATTCGCCAAATATAAATAGTATTCTGCCCATGTCTGCATTAACTGCTCAATCGAGTAGTAATCGCCAGCGATATGGTGAAGAGTTAAGATGAGATAAGGTGTTGTCTCTTTTTCAAAAGTGTTAAAAACAACATTCGCACGACATACATAGCCTTTTTCGATGTCGAAAGGTTCATCTGTTTGTTTAGCAACCCAATCATCCAACTCTGACTTAGAGAAACTCGTATAATCAACCGTCAATTTTGCTACATCAGACGTAAACAAGTTCCCATACACCCTGCTCCCTTCCTGTGCGTATCCAGTACGAAGCGAGCGGTGATGTGAAACTGTTTCAAAAAAGCTCTCTTTAAGAATAGTTAGATCAAGCGGGGTCTGTTTTTCTCCCCCTAACACCGAAGTAAAGTACATATTATACGCACTCGATGTTGGAGATAATTGGTACAAAAACCATAAAGATTTTTGATTCGATGACACCAATAAGCGCTCAAAATACTCTGGATACTCAGACATCGTTTCAACAATGTCATCTTGGTTTGATAACAGCCATTGATGTTCCGTTTGAGACAATTTTGAATCCAGCCCAGCATTTATTGGGCTGCTGTTTATTTTCAATAAATCATTGTGAGCCTCAATCTGAATGCCTTTTTCTCGCAAATTAATCAGAGGTTTTAATAAATCCATTTGAGTTGGTTTCCTAGCAGTTAGGTTCAGCCATAGCAACGATGACTTTGCGAGTTCCTGTGAAGCGAGAACGTGCGTGTGCGACTAGCATGTTATCGAGCATTAAGATATCGCCAGATTCCCAAGGAAACTTCACCGTACAATCATCCAAAACACTTCGAATTTCATCTAGAACCGAATCCTCTATGGCAGTTCCATCACCGTAGTACACATTGCGTGGTAGGTCTTTTTCATCAACAACGGAAAGAAGCGTTTCTCTTATGTGGGGTTCTAAGTTAGATACATGGAACAAGTGGGCTTGATTGAACCAAACCATTTCACCCGTTACCGGATGTTTAGCAACAGCCTGACAAATTTGACTCGTTCGCAATTCACCATCTTCTTTCCATTCAAAGTCGATTTGATTTTGTAAGCAGAACTTCTCAACCTCCTTTGGGTTGTCTGTGCCAAACACTTTCTCCCATGGCAGGTCTAGACCATTTCCATAGTTGCGAACATATTTAAGCTTCTTCCGTTCAAAGCGTTCGCGAATTGTAGGGGAGATCTTGTTAAAAACTTGTCTGCTATCAGCTATTGGCGTCTCACCTTCCGTTTCTGCTGGCGTAATACAGTGAAACCAGATCTTCATTGGCCAATTGAGCGTATACGCTTGCTCATTGTGTAATGGAATTGTCTGATGGGCTGGATACTCTGTCGTGGTATACACACCTTCACCAAGATCGGTTCTTGGCGTTGAACCGAACTCATAACTAAGTAGAGGAAAACCGAAGGAACGCGCAAACTCTTGGAAAGGCTCCTCTCCAATTAAATCGAACCCTCTAAATAAAACACCCCCAGTGGTACGTAATTGCTCTTCAGCTATGGCATGTACTTCTTGAATACAGTCAGAGAGGCGCACACCGTTGTCAGCTGTAACGACTTGGGGCAAAAAAGAATCAGATAATAATGGTTTGATATTTAAAAACTTTGGGCTAGTCACTACTGAAGTCTCACTAAATGAAATAAATAAAAATACAAATGATAATGATTATTGATATTACCACCAAGAGTGTTATTATTTTATAAATCAATCAGACAATCAAGTAACATAAGTATTTAAAATGAAACAACAAAGCATTCTCTATAATGTCGTCATAAACATTGAAGAGCAGTACTCCATCTGGCCAACCTACAAAGCAATTCCGAGCGGTTGGAAAGAAGTGGGTTTCCAAGGCGACAAGGAAAGCTGCTTACAATTCATTCAAGAAAACTGGACCGATATGCGTCCAGCCTCTCTCAAGCTATTTCAACAAGCTCTCTAACCACACTTAAAAAGAAGTATTTACAGGAAGTATTATGTTCAAAACCAAATTGGCTACTGCTGTTCAAACAACAGTACAGCCTCATTGTTTGACTCTAGCCCTTTTAGCTTCAACACCAGTTTTCGCTGCAACGGAAGTAAATCAAAGCTCAAACGATGAAGCGCAAGAAGTAATTCAGGTAATCGGCGTTAAGCAAAGCCTGACAACAAACGTTGCGCAATCGACTATGCGCTCCGAAGCGGATTTATCGACCGTTCCTCGATCTGTTCAAGTGATCAATACTGAAGTTATTGAGCAACAAGACATTCAGAGCTTAAGTGATGCTCTTTATAACGTTAGTAACGTCGCAGAACACAACAACTACGGTGGCACACGAGATCAATTCAAAATTCGTAGTTTCGATGCTAATGCCTACGAAGACGGAACGCGTATTTACGGACTAGCACAAGATAAAGCAGTAATAGACGATTTGGAGTTCATTGAAGTAGTAAAAGGACCAGAATCAGTACTTTACGGCAACATGAGTCCGGGTGGTCTCGTTAATTTAATTACGAAACGACCGCAAGCGGTTGCCAACCACCAAGTTAAAGCAACTCTAGATGAACACGGAAAGCAAAAATTCAGTTTAGATTTTACTGGGCCCGCAAATGAAGATGGAACAATTCTTTATCGTCTTGTTGGCGTATTTGACGATTCTGAAGGGTGGCGTGACCACTCGGACAGCAAACAAACATTTATCGCGCCTAGTGTCACTTGGCTAGCAACGGAAGACACAGCTGTTACCTTTGCCTACAAATACAACAAAGAAGAAATGCCATTCGATCGTGGAACTCTGGCAGTGCGAAATGCTAGTAATACCGGGTGGGAGTTTCTTGATATCGATGAAAAACGTCTAGGCGCTACGTTTTCAAACCAAGAACGCGAAACCCATAAATATTCGCTAGAGTTAGAGCACGCTATTAATTACAACTGGACGACGCGCTTTAAAGCCCGTTATCAAGAACGTACTTATAAGGGTGACCGGGTTCACTTTTATGCAGCATCTCCAATTACGACGCCACCTGCTCAAGGGAATTTAACTTTATATATCGAAGACAGAGCGACGAACGCATTTGATGGGACAATTGCCCGTTATATTGCTAGCAGTAATGAGTCAAGCGAAACAACATTGTATTCATGGGAGAATGTCTTTGATGTGGAAACTGAAGATTTCGCTCACCGTATCATTGCAGGAGCAGACTACACATCTTACGAATCCAAGACCAAAACGATGGCATCATCTTCATGGAGTGACCCAGACCTTGTCGGATACTCTGCTTTAATTCAGCGTACGGTGAACCCTAACAGTGGTGTATACAACTACTACAACGACGACCCTTCTACCGCTACACACCCGAATGACATGTATAACGTCAATACAGATACTTTTGAACTGAAAGAGTACAGCATATTCTTACAAGATCTAGTCGAGTATCACGACTGGAACTTTGTACTGGGTGCTCGTTACGACATCTTCGACGCCGAGTCTTCAAAAACTTGGGACTCAACTGTGCAACAAGGCGCGGCTAGACTTAACGTAACGCTTCAGAACTCTAACTCAGACAGCCCTAAAGAGAAAAACCTAAGCTTACAAGCAGGTGCGCTTTACGCGTTAAATGATCAAGTATCATTGTTTGGTAACTTCACTAATTCATACCTACCAAACCAAAAATACGACACAGTCAAAAACGAGTGGGTAGACTCTCAACGAGGCACTCAGTATGAATTTGGTACGAAAACATCATTATTAGATTCGCGACTCAACTTAACAGCAGCTATCTTCCATATTGACTTAGAAAACGTAGCGTACCAGGGTGATGTACCAGGTAGCTACGATGTGTACAAACAACGCAGCCAAGGTTTTGAGGTTGACGGCGATTTCGCTATTACAAGAAAGCTAATGGCATTATTCGCCTACGGCTACAACGATGTTGAATTCGTGAACTCTCCATCTTCTGTTAATAAACCAGTAAATGTACCTGAGCACAATGCGAGCCTTTGGTTATCATACCAAGCAACACAAGAATGGGGACTGGGTAGTGGTGCTCGTTACGTAGGTGACCGCGCAGGTAACCGCCGTGAAGCTTACGATTACACACTTCCAGCATATACCCTGATTGATATGGCAGCTTGGTACACACCAGATTTCGCTGATCAAGATTTACGTTTACAACTTAACGTTAAAAACGTATTCGATGAAGAGTACTACTCGGCAGGATCAGATTCGACACAAAACGCTGTGTATCTAGGCTCTCCAAGAACAATCTCTTTAACCGCAGCATACAACTTCTAATTATATTTTGTGTAATAAGCTGAGGGGTACAAGGTGTACCCCTCTTATATGTTGTAAGGATAGATATGTTGACACTTTATTGCTTCCCTTCTTCAGGAAGTGCCGCAAGCATGTACCATGCATGGATACAGCCATTACGCGAACATAATATCAATGTAGTTGCCCTAGAATACCCTGGCAGAGGAAGTCGATTCGGCGAACCGTTCATCAGTAGTATTCAAGCACTATGCGAAGATCTGTGTTCACAAATTGAAGACAATTTATCAGAGAGAAGTGAATTTGCTTTCTTTGGACACAGTCTGGGTGGCCTAGTTAGTTTTGAATGTACCAAGTTAATTTGCAAGAAACACCACCGCCTACCTACCCATCTATTCGTATCTTCACGTCACTCTCCCAACAACAAAGTGGCGTCTTCGCTTTCAAACTCTTCAAGTGATTCCGATCTCACAGCAACATTGACCAAAATGGGTGGGCTTCCAATAGATATTTTAGCAAACAGCGAGCTTATGGAATTGTTACTACCCATCATCAGATCAGACCTAAATCTGAATGAGCAGTACGAGAATGTTGACCCTTCGAAAATAGCTGTACCGATCACTGCGATCTACGGTGATATAGATCCAGTGGTAGACACAGACAAAATCCAACAATGGAGAGAGTTCACCCAATCAGATTTCAAGTTACTTGAAATGCGAGGAGACCACTTTTATTTTCACTCAGACTTGGAGCAACTCTTGCCTTCACTAATTTCTGTATTTGAAAGTAGTTCTAACTTATCCTGACTTGCCACGTGTAATGAATCAACCTTTATAGCGTTGTTCCAAGCAACGCTACATACACCCCAATCAAACTTATATGTTTGAAGCCCAAATTCTTGGTTGTTCCAAAGTATTGAACACCTCTCTTTCACCAGACACTCACTACAATCAAGCTCTTTGAGATTATCCACCAACCCAGAACCAACAGCTTTTAATAGAGACTCTTTTGCCGTCCATAAGCAATAGAAACTTTTATGTTCATCAATCTTCAGTTCAAGTCTTGCTAATTCATTAGGGTGACAGATTAGTTGAATCAACTCGTTCAAATCTTCAATTTTTTGGTAGCATTCAACATCTATCCCGATTTGTAATTCACTTTGCCCAACAGCAGCCACCATTGCGACCGCTTCTTTACTATGACTCAAGTTAAATGAAATTGGTGCTGTTAAAAAGGGCTTACGCTCTGGCGATTTGGTAATCACCCAATCACTGGGGAAAATATCTGGATATTCTAAACTCAGTACATGTCTTTTAAAGTTATGAGCGAATACATAACGGCGCCTATCTAATTCATAACGAAAAGATAAAGAGTGAGCCCACTCCTCGTCATTTAAGCTAAATGGGATCGAAAATGAACTCGGTGTAACGTAGATTGCTAGATTCATATTAACAACACATTATTTTAAACCTTTCACTCCGCACAAAAATTTTTATTTTTCAAAAAGTTCGGAAGGTGGGACACCAAGCCCTTGCCATTCGAAACAGTACTTTGCGGGAGACTGACGCTTTATCTTCTTCACAAATTCGGGTAACGGCGTACCCACTGCAATAGCACCAACAATTTGGTCATCAGTTTTCATTCCAAAAAGAGGTTTCACTTGTTCGTTCGCTAAGAACGTATACCACAGACCGCCGTATCCCATTAGATGAAGTCCATTCATGATATTCTGCGCGGCGGCGGCGGCTGACAACTGCTGATCCCATATGGTCACTTTTTTATGATTGGGGTCAACGTTAGTCATTACCAAAATCATCATTGGCAGGTTACTAATATACTCTGCCGATCGCTTGCCATCTTCACTAACTTGCCCATCAGAAGACTGCCGTTTGTATAGCTCTAATGCCATCTCCCCAGCTTTTTTCATATTTTCACCACGAGCAACCACGAACTTCCATGGCTTAATATTCCCATGATCGGGGGTTGTCATTACAAGATCGAAAAGTTGCTTCAACTCCTCATCAGAAGGACCTGGATAAGTCAATTTTGAAAAACTGTAGGAACGTCTATCAAGCAGTGGCTCTAATGGATTCATTTTCATTTCCTTCTAAACTTGTAAATTCATTTTGTTGTGTTGTTAGCCAAGTGTCTGAAGACTCATAACTAATTTGCTCTCCACTTGATAAAGTTAGAACCTTGTGGCACAACGCTTCTATCAACGTTAAATCGTGAGTAATCAATATAAAACTAACTTGGTGTTTGTCTTGGATCGACTTAAGAAGGTGGATCATTCTTCGACGATTTTTTCGATCGAGAGCAGTAGTGGGCTCATCTAGAATCAAAAGCTTCGGTTGCAAAATCAATGCTCGGGCTATCATCACCCGCTGCCTTTGGCCACCAGAAAGTTGATGAGGATAACGTTTTAAAAAAGCGATCGGTAAATCGACCTCTCGCATAACCTTTTTTACTCGAGATGCCAAGCCGATTGTTTTCTGTTGCGCAATACAACCTTCTTTAAGCGTCTGCTCGATAGTCATTCTCGGGTTCAAACTCGAGGAGGTGTCTTGAAATACAAACTGCATTTTGTGACGGAATGCTCTTAAATCTCTTCGACCGGCTTTTAGCCACTCCAACCCATCAAATTCGACAGAACCTCGACTTGAGATTAACCTAAGCAAACTCTTAGCAAGAGTAGATTTTCCCGAACCGCTTTTTCCAATTACACCGATACTTTCTCCCTTATTAAGAGAAAAAGATACATCGCGTAAAAGGGAGTGAGGTGACTGCCACCACAAAGTGGCTTTGATCTCGGTATTCAAATGATCGACGCGCAACAAGGACTCTGAACTTGCAGGTAACGGTTTGGCAAATTCAATTGGTCGCATTAATGAACGGGTATAATCATGCGTAGGTGACGAAAATAATTTGCGAGCTGACTGTTTTTCGACAATAGCACCTTCCTTCAAGACGACCACCGTATCTGCAAATCGCTCAACCATATTTAGATCATGAGAGATTAAAACGATAGCCATTCGGGTACGTTGTTGAATATGCCTTATTAAACTCAAGATTTGATCACGTACTGACGGATCAAGCGCAGTCGAAGGTTCATCTGCGACAAGTAACTTTGGTTTATTCGCAACCGCAATGGCGATCAATAATCTTTGTCTTTGTCCGCCCGATAATTGATGAGGGTAGCGACTGGATAGAGAAGTTGGTAATCCCACTTGTTCCAACAAAGCGGCAATACTTTTTGCTATCTTCTTGCTCGTTTGGAATTGCGTTGCGCTATGAATTAACAAGGCTCGTTTTAAATGCCAGTACACACTTTTTACTGGGTTTAGCGCAGACAATGGCTCCTGAGATACGAAACCAATCTCTTTACCTCGGATGTTTAACCAATCTTTCTCGGAAAACAGTCGGGTATTCTTACCATCGACCATTACCTCCCCCTCTACTAAACTCCCTTGGGGCTCGATTCCAAGCAACAGCTTAGAAAGTAATGTCTTACCTGCTCCGCTTTCACCGACAATAGCGAGAGTTTCACCAGCCTGTACATCAAAACTCACGTTACTTAGAAGAAGAGATTTGTCGACAAGTAGGCGGACATTTTTAACGTTGAGCATGGTGATGCTCCTTAAATGGACTCAACCACTCCTGTACAGCTTCGCCAACTAATACAACAAGCGTAATAACAAATAATATTGCACCACACCCTGTCATTCCCAGCCAGGGAGCATGAAGGTTATTCTTGCCCTGTGCTATCAACTCGCCCAATGATGGATAGCCGACTGGTAATCCAAAACCCAAAAAGTCGAGAGTAATCAGGGAGCCTAAAGATCCTGCAAAGATAAAAGGTAGAGTACTTAACGTTGTGATCAGCGCATTAGGAAGCACATGTCGCAACATTATTCGAAAATCAGACACTCCAGCAATAAGTGCAGATTGAACATATTCTAACTGACGTGTTTTGAGTACTTCGGCACGAATTAGTTGAGCAAGGTAATGCCAACCAAAGAGAGCAAGAACTAGAATCAATGTCGCAAAGCCGGGGTTAAGTATACTTGCGACTATCATGACAACGAACATAACCGGAATAGCACCCCATATTTCAGTAAGACGCTGACCAATCAAATCAACCCATCCACCTAGATACCCCTGAACGGTACCGGTAACAAGAGCTATCGCAGAGATAACCGATGTTAAAGTTAAAGCAAAAGCCAAACTGATTCTCAAACCATAAATTAAGCGGGCGAAAACATCTCTTCCTTGATCATCAAGCCCTAGCCAATTTTGTTTTGAAGGCGGTGATGGGTAAGTTAAATCATAGTTAATCGTATCGTAGTGATAACGGACGAGTGGCCAAAGAACCCAACCCGACTGTTCTATCATGCTAAGTACATATGGATCTTTATAATCCGCTTCTGATTCAAAATCTCCTCCAAAAGCGGTTTCAGGATAGCTCTTGAAAATCGGCACAAACCAATCACCATCGTAATGGACTAGGATCGGTTTATCGTTTACGACTCCTTCAGCAAACAAACAAATGAAAGTCAAAAGTATCAAAACCAATGCCGCACATTTACCGCGAAAAATCACACTATTCTTTTTACGATGAACAAATGATTTATCTGTGACTTGTGCTGCAGCCAAAGGCTTATTCTTCGAATCGTTCACCCTGACACCTCAGAAAATGAGACCCTTGGATCTACCAAACGGTAAAGGAGATCACCAACTAAATTTAATATCAAACCTAATATTGTATAGACGTATAAAATACCCAACACGACAGGGTAATCGCGTTCAAGCAATGCTTCGAACCCCAAAAGAGCGATACCATCTAAAGAAAATACGATTTCAACCAGCAAGGTACCTCCTATAAACACCGACAACAGATCGGACGGCAACCTAGCGACGATAACTAATAAAGTGTTTGGTAACACATGATGAATCACAGCGCGTGACTTACTTTCACCCATACAGATTGCCGTATCTACATATTGCTCGGACATTTGGTCGAGTATGGAGTTTTTCGTCAACACGGTTAAAGACACCAATCCACTTGCGACACACGCAAGTACAGGAAGAGCTAAATGCCAGAAATAATCTAGTATCTGCCCAGTCAAACTCAATTCATTATGATTAGATGAAACAAGTCCTCGAAGCGGAAACCAGTTAAAAACGCCTCCACCAGCAAAAAGCATCAGGAATATAATGGCAATAATGAAAGTGGGGATCGCATAAGCCAGCAGCAAAATAAAACTGGAAAATGAATCAAATACACTGCCCTGTCGACTTGCCTTAGCAACCCCTAGAGGTATAGCAATCAGGTAAGTAATAAATAATGTCCACCCACCCAATGACAAAGAAACCGTTAATTTATCTAAGATGAGTTCGCTAACAGGTAAACCATTAAAGTAACTGTTGCCCAGTTCAAAAGATATATAGCGTGAAACTGTGTCTTTATAACGTTCCGATAAAGGTTTATCGAATCCATACTCCTTAGCAATTTTTTCTTGTAGCTGCTGATCTATAACATTATCCGATAGAGCACTTTCTACGCTATCAAACAGATCAACAGCTGAATTATCTACTCCTTGTAGCTTAGCTAATGCCGACTCTACTGGACCACCAGGGAGCCATTGAAGCAATAAAAAATTCAGAGATATAACGACAAAAAGCGTAGGCACTAACAATAAGAGCCTGCGGAGCACATACAAACCTAACATAGTTATTCTTTACGACTATCCCACCAAAATTCGACTTCATAGCCATACTTAGGAGCTTGCGCTGGCTTCTGGATATAACTCTGATAGGCAACTAATTGAAAATTGCGGGCCCACAGTGGTAAATAGTAATAGTTCCACTTCAACACTCTATCGAGAGCACGACCATATGCTTGAGTTTCAGCATACGAGTTGGCATGAACAAGCCCTTCAACAAGTTCATCCACCACAGGGTTACTGATACCCGTAACATTGTAACTTGCTGATACATCAGCAAACTCAGACTTGAGTGATGAGCGCAATTCTGTATTCGGCGGAATTCGAACCTTATATTGAATCGGCGTCATATCGAATTGCCTTTGCAATAACAGTTTGAAGTACTCAGTGCCCGTTTTCACTATAACATTAGACTCTATTCCTAGTCTCTTTAGGCTTTGAATGTAACCACCTATAGCGGGCTTCAGAGAAGGAGAAGGCAATAAAAATTGGATAGTCATTGCTTCACCTGACTGACCATTAATCAGTCTACCATCTTGCATAACCCAACCAGCTTCCTTCAGTAGTAGCTGAGCCTTCCTTAGATTCTGACGATTCCGTCCTGAGCCATCAGATGTGGGCAATGAAAATGAATCACTAATTACAGACTTTGGTACAGAGTCAGCGAACTGCTCTAAGATCTCGAGTTCATCTTTATTCGGCATTCCGTAAGATGCTAAAAAACTATTATTAAATAGACTCTTAGCCCTAATATATTGATGATCAAAAGCCTTCGCGTTTAACCATTCAAAATCAAACGCATAAACTAAAGCTTCTCGTGTTCTAATATCTTTAAACTTATCCAAACGAAGATTAAATGCCATTGCGGTAACAAAGGAAGGCGCCTCATAATTGATCTTATCCTTGACCACGCTACCAGCATCGAATTCTGAACCTTGATATAACTTGTTCCAACGTAAAATATCGGTTTCAGCAATGTAGTTTACTTGGTCAGATTTAAGAGCTTGCACTGCGGCAGTCCTATCACGGTAGTACTCGACCTTAATTTTCTTAAAATTGTACTTACCTTTATTGACGGCAATGTCTTTACCCCAATAATCTTCTCTCAATTCGTAAGTAATGTTACGTCCCGGCTCTACTGAAGCTACTTTATAAGGGCCTGAACCAACAGGTACATTTAAGGAAGGCTTTGTGAAGTCATGATTTTCCCATATATGTTTTGGTAAGACTGGAAGGTTGCCTGAATTCAAAATCTGGAGCTTGCTACCTTCTTCACCAAAATCAAGCTTAACTGTATGAGAGTCGATAACTGAAACTGATTTAAGCGCTTTAAATCGTGATTTGATATTACTTAGCCCATGCTTCTGATAAAGATTGATTGAGTAAGCAACATCTTCAGCATCAACAGGGTGCCCATCACTAAACTTAGCTTCTTTTCGCATGTGGTAAGTCACAGATGAATAGTCATCTTCAATAACCATTTTTTCAGCTAACCATCCGTAACGTACCTTAGCTTCATCTTTATCATGACCGCGTACAGTCAAGCGATCATAGATCCAGAACAGTCCTCGCGGCTTTTTGCCAAGATCAATGAACTGATGTAATGAGTCGAAGCTACCAATCTCCACCATAGCAAGTTCACCTTGCTTAGGTGCATCTGGGTTAGCATATTCAAAATGCTCAAAACCCGGCGGATATTTAGGTTCATCATACAGGCTAATGGCGTGTGTTGTGTCACTCGCCACTGCCGGTTGCACCATTAACAACGACAACGCCAGACTAAAAATAGTCGTCCTGTAAGAATAATTTGGTCTAATCATTAGTAAGTCACTTTCATTTGAGGTTGTTGACGATGTTCTTTTTCTACGATCGATATGTTCCCAGCATCAACTCGATACACTTTATCTGCTAAATGGAAGTAATGATCATCGTGCGTAATTGCAATTACCGTTTTGCCATGAGCTTGTAACTCTGGTAAAAGCTCTGTGTAAAATACACGCCTAAACGTCGGATCTTGGTCAGCTGCCCATTCATCAAGAATAATCAAGCTTCGCCCCTCTAGATATGCTAGAAGTAACGCCAAGCGTTTCCGCTGCCCTTGTGAAAGTTGTGTGGTGCTAAGTTGACTTTCTTCAACCGAAACTTTGTCACGCAACGCCAATTTGGTGAGGTAGCTCTCGACGAGCTTCCTATCAGGTCGTTTACCTTCCTCATTAATTAGATTTTTAAACAAATAGAAATCAGCAAAGACCACTGAAAAATGGTTTCGATACCAATCGATATTATGCTGCTCGATACGTCGTCCCGAAAACTCAATAGATCCTCTATGCGGTTGGTACAGACCTGTGATCAGTTTGGCGCATGTAGACTTACCACAACCATTTCCACCGACCCAAAAAATAAGCTCCCCTTGTTTAATTGTTAAGTTGATCGGTCCAACGGAAAAACCAGGCTCTCCGTTTTCTGTTGAATAATCATATTCAACACCTTTTAAAGTCAATTGCTGCCAGTTTTTAAGCTGTGGGTCTAGTTGTATATTATTTTCGCGTTCTTCAGAAAGCGCTAAAGAGCGAACTTTGGCGTAAGCGACTGCACCTTGAATTAGAGCCGGTAAAGACCCAACAAAACCAGCTAAAGGTGAGCGTAAGAATAAAATCGCGAGCGCATAGCCAGTTACTTGCTCTGAGGTTCCAATTGCGAACTTAACGTGCATCAAAACAACAACTGCAATAACGAGCAAAACCGAAGTATTGACCCAACTTCCATTCAATACGTTCATGCGATCCGCTTTCGTGTCTAGCACTCTGGAATGCTCAGCTGTGGGCTCCAACTGATCTCGATAAAAAGACGAACGTCGTTCATAACTTAACTTAAGCTCATTTCTTCCACTCAACATTGCCTGGTACGTACCATACAAAGTGTCATCATTTTCTCGAACTTTTCTTTTGTATTCGCGGGATACCAACATTAGCTTGCGCCCCAAGAAAACAGATACGATGGTCATTGCAATGGTCGCGGCAAAAAATGGAATCGATAACCAAAACAGATAACTATATGTAAAGACAATAACCGAGATACCAAACACCACGAATGGCAAGCTGTTAAACGCTTGACTAATTGCAGTAATATCCTTGGTAAGAGTAGCAAGTATTTTAGGCTGTCCAAGTTGTTCAACTCGTTCAACTGAAGTATTCATGAGTCGACGACTAATACTTAACCTAAGTTCATATACAACTTTATGCCCTAAAGCAGTGATCATAGATTGAGATAAAAAACTCAACCCAAACAAAAACAGAATCAGGACGAAAAAAATTGAGACTGGAAACTCGCCACCGCGACTCAATTGACTGATAGCTTCATTGATAAAAGCAATAACGGAAACACCAGCCACCGCACTCAAACCACTAAGTAAGATTGCGAAAAGAAACTGACGCTGACTGCCTTTCAATAACGATAGGATTAATTTCATGGGTAGACAACACTGCTAGGAGGCTTTATTTCTGTAACTAAGCCTTCTCTATGATAAATATTTATAAAAAGAATCGTAATGATAACACTTATCAATTCTATTAACATGAGTTAATTAACAAAATTTCGCATTTGTATAACCCCCAGTCAAAACGCTTGTAGAGACGATGATGTTGGGCTAGTAGCTGTTGAAGCTGAGCTTCAACAGCTTGTGCAATAAAATCTCTAGCCCCTTGACGCATCAGTTCAGTAAGTGGGTCTTGTGGCGCATTTAATGAAACAACAGTCTTATCAGTCATGCGGTGTACTTATCTGTTAATCGTTCTGGGGAGAACGGCATCAACAGATTACACCGCAACTTCCTTTCTCTTCCATACACCAGAAATCAGTATAGCTCTGAAGTATCACAAAATGGCCAAAAACTACTTTTTTCGTGAATTTGAATGTGGATTATCTATTGAACAAACTGCTGAACTTTGTTTTAAAAGTGTCAGAACAGTCAAAGAATGGACCGGGGCAAAGATATTCCTAAAGAGTGCAGGCGTCTAATGCGGTTAGCCACAGGAAGGCAGTTATCTATTCGCGAGGACTGGAATCAATTCAAAATACATCTCAACAAACTTGAACTACCAACAGGACAGTTGGTTAGCCCTCAACAAGTATTAGCAGGGATCGCGTTGCTAGAAATACAATCTGAGCTTGAAATCAAAACGACGACAAAATTGTTAAAATACGCGCGAGCCATATCTAAGTTCAAACAATAGTCAAAAGGGCTCGTTAGAGCCCTAAAAGATTAGTGTTCAAGCATTGACTTAAGATAGGAGATAAAAGGCACTTTGAAAAAATCAGGGTGATCCAAGTTTGGATACAATGTGTTCTTCCAATAAAGATTTGCATTGTAGGGTTTACCTGCACTGGTGCTAGTCTCACTAAACCTTAATTCTTGAGGTAAAAGTGACGACTGATGTGCTGGTTCAAATGTTGTATCATGTACACGGAGTAACCCTACAGAGTACGTAGTTTTATCTTCAATAAATTGCTTACTTATCGAACCTTGAATGTGAGTATCGAAACGAGGGTTTCCGTCAGTGTCAGTAGAAGAAATTGCTCTTCCATCTGTATCAAAGATAGCGTGATACTTAATCTTAAATTTAGATAAGATTTTTTGATAAAACGGAATGTTATTTACGGTTCCACAGTTTAAAATGAAAAAATCTTTTGATGTGGGGAACTCTTGTAAATATGCGCGCGCAAGAACTTCTTCCGTTGGTCCTTCAATCAGCAAAACTTCATCAGAGTAAAACGCTTCGCAGACATGAGGGTTAAATCGAAGCATTTCGTTCATTTCCTGCTTTAGTTGCTCGTCCGTAGTGATGTTTTTTGCCGACTTCAAAAAGTGGTCATTGATTTGATAGATATTTGTTCCTGACTGATCTTTTACTAAGCGGATAATAGAAGACTTCGGCTTTGATATATCAATCATCGAGGGAGAATGAGATGCACATAAGACTTGATAAGGTAAGTCATCTTCACTAACTTTATAAATTAGCTCTCTTAGTTCTTTTATTATGCGGGGGTATAAGAACAATTCTGGCTCTTCGAACAGAACCATATAGTCCTTTCTACCTTCTTCACGTTCAAACTTTTCTGCTACATCCTTCATTAATAGTAACGTGAATATCGCCGTTCTAATCGTCCCATGCCCAACCTTGTCAGAAGTTGCAGGAATTGACGAGTCGATAGAACCCAGATTATCTAGCTTAGCAAATTCAACATTAAATTCTTTACCTAGCTTGTTTTCAGTCCATGCCAAGCGATCTTTTGACTCCGTGATTCTAAGTACAGTATCGCCAAAGATCTGTGAAAAGTAAGAATTAACTGACGTTTGATAGGATTCAATTAATTCAGGATTATACATTTTTGTTTGCAACTCCTGAATTTTTGTTTTTGCCTCTTCTAGAGCTGCCAAGTCATCCGCCATAAGAGTATTTTCTGCCATACTTTTCAAGATAGAATTCAGTATCTCTTTTGCTTCACCTTCAGTAGGCATTGCCTTAATAAAAACTGGTTGAGGGAGACAAGATTGAAATACTTGGTGAAGACCAATACTCGCGTAGCCAATATCTTCAAATTGTTCGGTTTCATAGTTATATGTTTGGTTTATCGGCTTCGCTGTTTTACCAACCTGATTCCAAGTTTTTTTAATCCTCATACGGTCATCGTTGAGGTACTTTTTATAAGATTCTCGTTGCTTCGGAGCCGCAGCTTCGATACGAGTTTTATCAATCGGTAACAAACGCACTTCAATTTCAAACTCAAGATGGTTTTTGACATCGCTTTTATAGAAATCCTCTTTAACCGGCTTCTCGTCTTTATAAAAGTACTGATAAGCCTTCAAGAAGGTTGATTTTCCAACGTTGTTTTGTCCATAAATGAACAGTGTGTTTGTATCTTCAAAGACAATCTTGTTTTGATCTAGTCCTCCAGAGATCCCACGAAAGTTATTGATAGCAAAATAGTTAATTTTCAAAACGAGCCCGCCGTGTGTCATGTTGTATACGGAGTCATACTACACAAGTTGAATATTTCTGTCTTAAAAAACATTTTGTCTTTTCGATACAACATTACTAGGAAATCTATTAGAGACTTTCACCCCGTATTACATCTCGGGGATTAAGAGCCAACAACATGAGAAGAATGGATAACTTTTAATAGGGCAAAAGCCCATGAACAGGATATGAATGAGTAAAGGTCCACCAAATAATGGGGCAAAAGTAAATCCATCACGCACCCTGCGCGATGGATTTACAACAAAGAAAGGAGAAGAAGTACATTAAGGTGAGTCGTGGAACGGGCTATTGTACATTTGGGAAGCTTGTTGTTTGGTAGTTTGACTTAACTAGCTAAAGATCAAACTCAGAGTCACCTTTTAATCGGTCATACTCAGCTTTAACATCTGGGTCGTCAAATGCTTTGAGTTTTAGTGATTCCAACTGACTAAGCTTCTTGAAAGAACAACTTCCATCACCATTATCAATCCACTCTATTGGATCACCTTCATTCCAAGATAAATCTTTCTGTAACTCATCAGGTATTAAGAAGTAGTGTTCACCATCTTCATTTTGCTCTATTTTTACTCGCACTGTATGCATGCTCATACTAAATCTAGGGGTGTATTAAGTTTGTCGCATTACAATAAATTAGGCAAAGATGATATCGTAAAAATGTTAGGAAAAGCAGCGTTGAATTGAAATTGGGTACTTCTGAGTCACAAAGTGCCAAGTATGAAGGCTCTGGACAATAACGACTTAGAGTAGATACTTTATAGTCCCACTTTCAGATAACTTCTCGAATCTCAAAGAGACAAAGACCACCGTTAAGTGCTGGAGAACGATATCAAACCGTTGATTACTGATTTCTTAGCAGAAAGAGGCTTAATACTCTTCGGAGAGAAAACGCACATTACATATCAGCCGTGGTTTTGATTTCTTAGGTTTTAATCGTAGGAAATACAAAGGGAAATTGCTCATTAAACCGAGAAAATCCAACACACTACTGTTCTTGAGCAACTTGCGCGAACTCATCAAAAAGCACGCAACCATCCCTGTTAACAATTTAATCAAGTTAATCAAGTTGATGAATCCGAAACTCAGGGGCTGGTCGAATTACTATTGACACTGTGTGGCCAAACAGATATTCGGATATGTAGGTCACAAGTTATTCCATACGTTGTGGCATTGGGCTAAAAGGCGTCATCCAACAAAATCCAGAACTTGGATCGCCCTTAAATACTTCATCAACCGTCAAGGTCAATGGCAATTTCACGGTTGACAGAAGATCATGAATATGGATTGTCAGTTCAATCTGTTTCAAATAGCCAAGGTGCCAATAGAGAGACATGTGAAAATCAGGAGTGCCACAACGCCTTTTGATCCTCAATACCAAGAATGCTGTAACTCTTGGCATGAGCCTGCTCTCATTGCTTTATAAGTTGCGAGGTGCCAATAGGTGCCTTAGTGAAAGCTTCACGCTGGGTCCTCAGAGGAACGACTCTCGGTAACAGGTGTCGTGTGATCTGATTGAACCTTGAATTGAAAAAGAACATTTGCCTAACATCACCAGTAACTCTTACAGACGAACGGTTATAAAGTTATTACATGATGTACATGTACAACATGTGCACAAAGAGTACACTTTACTATCAAAAACGACCTGTACATGTACAAATGACGGAAGAATTGATATGGATGATAGCATAGCTCATTGTTATTTATTGACTTTTCCCTTTATCTTAAACGGTATGCAAGGTCCAGATAATAGATTTGTTAAATGAAGTATCAACGTACGCCAATTATTTCTTCGTTTGGGCTCCTATCCCTCTCAGATTTTAAAATATGAGGCTTTTTATGATTGTCATTAAACATAACCGCGATTTACCATAAAATACTTAATATAGATCTTACTAATCTTACGATTGTTAAGATCTATATTAATTCGCTACGCGATCTCCACTAATGAATGGATCGCTTCGTAGATATCCTGTCTGCGAACTGGCTTTGATACAAATCCGTCCATGCCAGCTTTCATGCATGTCGCTTTATCACTCTCAAGCGCGTGTGCAGTCAATGCAATGATTGGTGTTTTGATTCCTTTCTTTCTGATAAGTCTTGTCGCTGTAATGCCATCCATAACGGGCATCGACACATCCATTAAAATGATATCGATGTCTTGTGTTTGTTGCTCCAAAAACGTTAAGGCTTCCGCGCCGTGGCTGGCAATAAATACATTGTGCCCGAGTTTATTCAGAATAAGCTTTATCACTAACTGGTTAGATTCAGTATCTTCCACGACTAAAATGTTGGTCGACTTTGATGGCTGATTTGATTCTATCTTTACCGGTCTTTCTTGATTAGTCCTGGTAAGAACCGGGATTTTGACTGTAAAATGAGAGCCGACTCTCTCTTCACTTTTTACAGAAATTGAACCTCGCATCATCTCAACAAGGTGTTTGGTGATGGCAAGTCCAAGCCCGGTACCACCGAATCGACGAGTAATTGAGCTGTCGCCTTGATGAAAAGCTGTAAACAAATGACCAATTTTAGCTTGAGGGATTCCTATCCCAGTATCTGTGACAGATATGATGATTTCACCATTGCTTTCTAGCACAGAAACATGCACATCTCCAAAGTCTGTAAACTTAATCGCGTTTCCAATCAAGTTAAAAAGCACCTGTGATATACGAGTAGAATCAATCCAGTACTGTTTATTTCTATCTAGATTGCAGTGTAGGTCAAAGCTCAAACTTTTGCTTGTAGCCACTTGTTTTTGTTGAGAAACAATTAGTGTTACCGCGTCACTTAAGTCTGTCCACTGTTCATTTAAATGAAAGCTTCCTGACTCTATCTTTGATAAATCCAAAATGTCGCTGATAATCGCCAATAGCAAATCTGCAGAGCATTCCATTTGGTTCAATACGTCTGACTGGGCATCGGTTAAAGTTGATTGTCTCAAGATGTCTAACATCCCAAGAACTGAGTTCAAAGGCGTTCGAATTTCATGACTCATCATGGCCAAAAACTCAGACTTCGATTGGTTAGCTCTTTCTGCTTCTTCTCTAGCCCGTGCTAATTGAGACGTCCTCACCTCAACGATACGTTGTAACTTCTCTTTGGTTTCAATATCGATAACAGCCCTTTCAATTAAGGGTCTAAAACGCCTTAACGTTTCTTTGTTTTCAATACTGAAGTGACCTTTTTGAGCTCCCACAAGGATGATAATAGTCTGGGTTACTTCAGATCGAATGCCCGTAAGTAGCATTGAATTCACGTGGCTTTTAATAAAGGAGTTTAAACTCTCAAACTCCTTTAATCGCATCGGCTCGAACAACAAAATACATTCGCCATTAAGCGCCCTTTCCGACGCGTTACCCGGTAACCAATCTGCTCTATCAAAAACACTATTTGTTGATAATAACGTCTTGAAGTTTTGTCTATTACAGTCGCGGGTAATGACGATGAAGTCATCAAAATCAATGTACTTCTTTAGAACACTGTTTAGACCGGAGAAAATCTCGTGACGGTTTCGAGCTTCACTCATTGCAGAGATTGCTGACAGAATGGCTTTGTTTTCATCAGCCAATAACTTCTCACGTTGCCTTGCCTCTTTGAGTTCGACAAGTGCCTCTTGTAACGCTTCCTGCTGGTATATCTCTAAATATTTATCTTTCATAAGGTTTATGGAATATCGCTGATGATATCATCAGGTTTCCATGTCCATTCTCACCACCTATAAATCTTCCTTGCTCACCAAAAGTAAACGGGCAAATAAAAGGCAGGTTCTCTAATTCCTGATTAATTTGTTCACAAACACTGTTGATGTCCTGTTTTAAGTGCAACATAGGACCAGCACAAAAGATATTGATCACCCCTATTTTTCGAGATTCCTCTAACTTTTGATTGAATGCAGCGTTCACAACTCTCGCCGCTCTTGCGACAAGATGCTGGCGACTACCTTGCATCAACGTTAGCATTTCGCCTTCTTCAATATCGGTGAAAAGCTCAATGCCACCTTGTTCAGTTTCTCTTATCGGGTGTGAGAGTTTGTAATAAGGCCTCTCATACAATTGACCCGCGATGCGCCCTAACGGATATGCACTTGAGTTAGTGAACAGGAAGCTTTCTCTATCAGTTTGTGTTTCTTGATGATTTGTCCACGCTCGATATACATCGAGAGCAGGTTGATTATCTATCTCAAGTAAGATGCGACCTTTCGTTTTCGTCGCAATACCAGTTATCCCTGTTGGCGAGTGTCCTGCGCTGAATGCGATATCGACCGGCTGTGAGGAGTAAAACAACGTTAAGCTCACGCCATTTTGTTCGTACCCTTGAGAGGTAATAATTGACCAATTGCCTTCAATGTTATTGTCAGCAGCAGAACCACCAATGATTGGGACTAATGTTCCGAACCGACTGTCAATGCATTCTATGACAGATTCTTCATTCCCAGGTGTCGCATGTAAGAGAATTAAGTTAGGAACCTCACCTACTCTATCTGCATGAAATAAAGCCATATTCAGCGCTTGGTCTACGCTGGATTCAATATCCGTACTATAAGTTGAAATTCCTGTCCCGTAAGAATGTAAACCTGAGTCATAGATCGCGAGTATCGCAATGGTAGGACCTTGATGGTAACCATGGTTAGTCATGATAGCTTGGCATGAGCTAGCACCATGGAATGGAATGTCAGGGAACAGGTCGGAGAATGCGTACTGAATTGCTCTGAAGTCGTACTCTTCAGTGTAGTAGCAAATGATATGTGAGAGATTCTCCTCACTGAGTTCAGAGCGAAATTCTTCTATCGCTAAATATTCGTCGGTGATATGAGTAAATAATGATTGGCACTGCATACGGTTTTATTATTGGTTATCACTTTACTGTTATACCACTGCAAATTTTTACTGCTAGGCAAGAAAGCATTAATTGCATAAACAAGATGCAATTATCTCGCGTCAGATCAGATTTATAAATGAACTTGGACAATATTTTCATTTAATTTGATATTAATCGCTTTTGTTTCCGAAATACTATTCCAATTGATGTCTCGATATTTATCGTTGAGATTAATAAATTCACCAGATTGATTTAGATCAATTTTTATACTGCGATTTTCTGGGCTTTCGATTGAAAAGCCTTTCGAAGTCTTATTTATAGTGATTTTTGATACACCAATTGTTACATCACATCGTTGTTTTTGTGAACAGTCCACCTCTTTGCTCGTCTCATAAGTAAAGGTGCGCCAGAAAAAGGCACCGATTAAAAGACTGAGCATGATTAAGATTTGTGCAAGTCTCGCCTTTGTTAACTTTTGTGCGGCCATAATTCCTAATATCCTTGTTACAAACTTCAAACTTTTTAAATAAAAAATGATTTCCAGAGGTCTTGTAAGGTTACTACTCTGTCATTGAAATGTTAATTCAAGTATAGTGTCACGCTGAAAATGCCACTTTTTATTAAAGTCAGCAATGGAAATAAAGTGATGATAACACTTGAATTCTAGAGTTTACTTGGGTGGTGTTACGACGCAAGTCGTGTTGGAAGTAAAGTGTAGTTAATTAGAAATTGGAAGCATGCAAATGAGCCAAGTAAAGCAGCTTGAACAAAACTACAACTATACAGTCGTTCGCCAATTTACCCTTGTGACCATTTTATGGGGCATAGTTGGTATGGCTGTTGGTGTTTTGATTGCCGCTCAGTTAGTTTGGCCACAGCTAAACTTTGATACGCCGTGGTTGACGTACAGTCGTTTACGTCCATTGCATACTAATGCGGTAATTTTTGCGTTTGGTACCAGTGCTCTGTTCGCAACATCTTATTATGTTGTTCAGCGCACCTGTCAAACACGTCTTTTTGGTGGCCCACTCGTTGCCTTCACCTTTTGGGGTTGGCAAGCAATTATCCTAGCCGCAGCAATCACCCTACCTTTAGGTTTAACCTCTGGTAAGGAATATGCTGAGTTAGAATGGCCTATTGATATCGCAATCGCGATAGTATGGGTATCTTACGCAGTCGTGTTCTTTGGAACATTGGTCAAGCGTAATACCTCTCACATCTACGTGGCTAACTGGTTCTTCGGTGCCTTTATCCTAACAGTAGCAGTACTTCACATCGTGAACAGCATGGCTATCCCTGTGTCACTTGGTAAATCGTACTCGATTTATTCTGGTGCAGTGGATGCAATGGTTCAATGGTGGTATGGGCACAACGCGGTAGGTTTCCTACTGACCGCTGGTTTCCTAGGTATGATGTACTACTTTGTCCCTAAACAAGCTGAACGTCCTGTTTACTCTTACCGTTTATCTATCGTTCACTTTTGGGCACTGATTTCCCTATACATCTGGGCTGGTCCTCACCATCTGCATTACACAGCATTACCTGACTGGACTCAGTCTCTTGGTATGGTGATGTCTTTGGTTCTATTTGCTCCATCTTGGGGTGGTATGATCAACGGTATCATGACGCTGTCTGGCGCATGGCATAAGCTTCGCTACGACCCTATCCTACGTTTCCTAATCGTTTCATTGTCTTTCTACGGTATGTCTACTTTCGAAGGTCCAATGATGTCTATTAAGACAGTAAACGCGCTATCGCACTACACAGACTGGACCATTGGTCACGTTCACTCTGGTGCACTAGGTTGGGTTGCAATGGTTTCAATTGGTTCTGTATATCACCTTGTCCCTCGTCTATTCGGTCAAGAGCGTATGTACTCTGTAAGCCTAATCAATGTTCACTTCTGGTTGGCGACTATCGGTACTGTTCTTTACATCGTAGCGATGTGGATCTCAGGTGTAATGCAAGGTCTAATGTGGCGTGCAGTTAACTCTGACGGCACACTGACTTACAGCTTTGTAGAATCTGTAGAAGCATCTTACCCGTTCTACTTCGTACGTTTCTTAGGTGGTTTCATCTTCCTATCAGGTATGTTCTTAATGGCATACAACACGTACAAGACGGTAACTGCGCCTAAAGAAAGCTTAAAAGCTATCCCTCAACCGGCATAAGGAGATTAAAGAATGAGTAATAATTCGAATAATCGCCACGAAATCCTAGAACGCAATGTCGGTTTGTTGGCTATTTTCATCGTCTTTGCAATCAGTTGGGGTGCGCTTGTTGAAATCACTCCTCTGATTTTCCAGAAGCAAACGACGGAGCCTGTAGAAAATCTACGAGCTTACACTCCTCTGGAAATGGAAGGTCGTGACATATACATCCGTGAAGGTTGTAACGTGTGTCACAGCCAGATGATTCGTCCTTTCCGTTCTGAAACAGAGCGCTACGGTCACTACTCTGTCGCTGGTGAGAGCGTTTGGGAACACCCATTCCTATGGGGTTCTAAGCGTACAGGTCCAGATTTGGCACGCGTAGGTGGACGTTACTCTGACGAATGGCATCGTGTTCACCTTATTGACCCGCGAGAGCTAGTACCAGAATCAAACATGCCAGGCTTCCCTTGGCTTGAAGAGAACGTACTAGACGGCAAGCTGACACAGAAGAAACTAGAAATCTTCCGTGACCAGTTCGGTGTCCCTTATAAGGATGAAGAAATCGCGAATGCGGCTAAAGAAGTAGAAGGTAAAACAGAGATGGATGCAATCATCGCTTACCTTCAGTCTCTTGGTCATGCAATGAAGTAAGGGGATCATATGGATTTCGGTACAATTCATAGTATTTATACCGTTGTGCTCTTCGCTAGTTTTATTGGCATCGTATGGTGGGCATTTGGTAAGAAGCGTAAAGCACGCTTTGAGGAAGATGCTAACTTGGTGTTTGCTGACGAAGAACAAACGACCCCAAATAACCAAGGAGTGAAGAAGTAATGACTACATTCTGGAGTCTCTGGATTATCGTGATTACTGTCGGTACGCTAGTAGGCTGTGCGATCCTCCTGACTTGGTGCGCTAAAGACAAAATGGGCGTCGAGGAAGGGGAAGACATGGGCCACGAGTACGATGGTATTCGCGAGCTTAATAACCCTCTACCAAAATGGTGGACATACTTGTTTGTGAGCACGTTTGTGTTTGCTGCTGTATACCTGACCCTATTTCCAGGTCTAGGTAGCTTCAAAGGTGTTCTAAACTGGCAGAGTTCAGATCAAACTGTACGTACGTTGGAAGAGTCGAAAGAAGCCATCGCACGAGCACAAGAAAACAAGCAACTTAACCAATACGCTAAAGAGCTAGATGATGCTGATGCATACTTCGGTGAAGCATTCCGCGCACTTGCTCACAACGCAGATGGTCTACGCCCTATCCCTGAGATTGCGCAAGATCCTGAAGCAATTAAAGTTGGTCAACGTTTGTTCCTACAGAACTGTTCGCAATGTCATGGCTCTGATGCTCGTGGTCAAAAAGGTTTCCCTAACCTAACTGACGACGCATGGCTATACGGCGGTGAGCCAGCGGCTATCGTTACAACTATCATGCAAGGTCGTATCGGTCAGATGCCAGCGTGGAAAGATGCACTTGGTGAACAAGGTGTTCAAGAAGTCGTAAGCTACACATTAAGCCTTTCTGGTCGTAAAGTGAACGCACGTGAAGCGGAAGCCGGCAAAGCTCGTTTCGTTGTATGTGCAGCTTGTCACGGCACCGATGGTAAAGGCAACCCTGCTGTAGGTGCACCAGACCTAACTGACCAAGATTGGTTATTCGGCGATTCACGCGCTGCAGTAACAGAAACAGTTATGAACGGTCGCTCTGGTGTAATGCCTGCTTGGAAGGACATCCTAGGCGAAGACAAAGTTCAACTTGTCGCGGCATACGTCTGGAGTTTAAGCAACTCTGACAATAAGTAACATTTCAATAACAGCCCCTTTCATAGGGGCTGTCTTTCCTTTAAATTTAAAGCCTTACATTTTTTCATTTAGCTGTTGAGAACTTTTTTATGGTAAAGCCTTGGTATAAACAATTTTGGCCGTGGTTCCTGATCATCCTGCCTCTAACTGTTGTGGTATGGACAATCGTTACAGTGGTCGTATTCGCCAATAACTCAGTTTCTTTGGTCGCCGAGGATTACTATAAAAAAGGCAAAGGCATCAATATCGATATCAGTAAAATGAATGTCGCTCGTGACCTTGGTCTTAACGCTACTGTTTCGTCTGATAACAACACAGTGGTTATCTCTTTCAATAAAGGTGAATTACCGCACTTCCCTGCACTAACAGCGACATTCACACACCGTACATTGCCAGACCGTGATTTCACTAAGCTACTTACTGCTGATGCGAAAGGTAACTATCGTTTAACGCCAGAAAACTCAATTCAAGGTCCTTGGTTCGTTGAGCTTGAACCGCATAACAAAGAATGGATGATTCAAGGTCGCGTCGAATTCCCAGCACAACCAACAACATTAATGAAGTAAGCCTATGTGTAAATCCTGTTATCACTGTGGTGAAGATGTACCAGCCAACACGGATTTCAAAGTAGAAATATTAGGTGAAATTCGCGACATGTGTTGCCCGGGTTGTGAAACGGTGGCGCAAACCATTGTTGATAGTGGTCTTGTCTCCTATTACCAATATCGAACTGCGCCAGCAGAAAAGGCGGATCTAGTCCCCGAGCAACTCCAAGCTCTCATCCATTATGACAATGAGGACGTTCAGTCAGAGTTCGTTCGTAACCACGAGAACACTTCTGAAGTAACCCTTTCTTTAGAAGGCGTGTCCTGCGCTGCTTGTGCGTGGCTGATCGAAAAGCAAGTTTCCGGCGTTAAAGGATTGGTTTCTATTCGTGTAAATACCACCACTAACCGAGCTTTACTTGCATGGGATAAGACACAAGTACGTCTGAGCGAGTTACTATCAGTGATTCACAAGCTTGGTTACAAAGCAGCACCTTTTGAGGCAGACAAGCAAGAAGCTGCCTACCACCATACGATGAAACAGTACCTTTATCGTTTAGGTATCGCAGGTCTTGCAACCATGCAAGTAATGATGCTTGCAGTAGCATTGTATTTGGAAGTTTTTGGCGATTTGGAGCCAGAGTTTAAAAACTACTTTCGATGGGTAAGCTTAATCTTCGCAACACCTGTACTGCTCTATTCAGCGCTTCCCTTTTACCTCAATGCATGGCGAAGTATCAAAGGTCGAACCCTTGGTATGGATGTTCCTGTTTCCATTGCGCTGATTTTTGCTTATGTGGCGAGCTTAGTCGCAACAGTGACTGAGCAAGGCGAAGTGTTCTTTGAATCTATCTCGATGTTTACCTTCTTCTTGTTGGTCGGTCGATTCTTAGAAATGCGCGCTCGTCGCAAAGCAGCTGCGGCTAGCGGCAACCTTCTTAAGTTAATCCCTGCAATAGCGACAACACTAGACGGTGAACAAATTCCGGTGAAAACCCTAAAGGTTGGCGATCGCATTCGCGTTCTTCCTGGCGAACATATTCCTGCCGACGGTAAAGTGATTTCTGGTCGTATCCATATCGATGAATCGATGCTGACCGGCGAATCTGTTCACGTGGTTAAGAAAGCAGGAGATGCAGTTTACGCGGGAACATTAAATGGAGACGAATCGTTCGAACTTGAAGTGACGAATTCTAAAGCAGATTCAATGATTTCTAATATCGTTCGTCTTCAAGATGAAGCCCAACATTCCAAACCAAAAATCGCAGAAATTGCCGACGTAGTAGCGCGCTATTTTGTTGGCGCAATTTTAATCATTTCTGCAGGAACTTGGTTCTACTGGCACCAAACTAAACCCGATGATGCATTCTGGATTATGCTCTCTGTTCTGGTTGCTACTTGTCCATGCGCCCTATCTCTAGCGACACCAACCGCGTTAACGTGTGCAACTTCTCGTATGGGTAACTTTGGTATCTTGTTACGTAAAGGGCATGTTTTCGAAACGCTGTGTAAGATTAATCATCTTGTCGTGGATAAGACCGGCACCTTGACTAAAGGCGATATCGAGATTAGTGAAACCAAAACTTTAGCTGAGTTAGATAAGTCAGTGGCATTAGCTCTTGCTGCGGCACTTGAGGCGCATGCAAATCACCCTATCGCACGAGCATTTTCTGGTTTTGGTCATGAAGATATCTACGTCGATGAGGTTCAAAACGTCATTGGTTCTGGTATTCAAGGTGTTTGGAACAACAAGACAGTAAAAATTGGCAGTGCTAATTTTGTTGTTGGTGAAAACCGAGATGAAAGCAATGCTGTGTATCTTTCTGTAAACGAAGAACATGTGGCGACCTTTTACTACCGAGATCCCATTCGTAAAGAGAGTAAAGCATTCATCCAACGCTTTGCTGACGCTGGTATTACAACTACCTTATTGACAGGCGATTCATTACAAAATGCCCAGCCTGTTGCAGATGAAATGGGTATCGACCATGTGATCGCATCGGCAAAACCAGAAGACAAACTCGCGTATCTTAAAGGACTAGATCAAGACGATATCACCATGATGGTTGGCGATGGCATTAATGATGCGCCTACGCTGGCTGGTGCGCACCTTTCTGTAGCAATGGGTGGTGGTACGGACGTCGCTAAAGCTTCTGCAGATATGACGCTTCTAGGCGATAATTTAGAAAAGCTATTAGAAGCAAGGTTGCTTGCAATACGTACAAGAAAGATAATTCGAGAAAACTTGGCTTGGTCTTTGGGCTACAACCTGCTAATTTTGCCGCTTGCTGTTGCAGGCTTAGTCGCCCCCTACGTCGCCGTAGTCGGTATGTCAGCGAGTTCTATTATCGTTGTATCCAACTCGTTGCGACTGCTTAAAGAGAAGTAAGTGAGAGATCAAACATGGAAAGTCTTTACATATTAATCCCTATCGCCATTGTGTTGGTCTGTGTCGCCGTTGCTATTTTTCTTTGGGCTGTTCGTAGCGACCAGTTTGAAGATCTAGAGCGACAAGGTCACAACATTCTTCTTGATGAAGACGAAAAACCAAATAATAAAAAACAATAGCGTTATTTTATGAGCCCAGACTTTATTGGTGCATTTATGATCGGTCTCGTTGGGGCTGGTCATTGCATGGGAATGTGTGGCGGTATCGCCTCACTACTCTCCATGGGCGCACCGAACAATAAACCTTCTTCCTCTATTCCCCTTTTCTATAACGTTGGCAGACTCGCAAGCTACGCGTTAATTGGCGCAATTGTTGGTGGTGCTATATCAGGTCTTTCAGAGTTGAGCGGTTTAACCCAGTCTCTCGCTTGGCTTCGATTTGTCGCCGCGCTTTTCATGATCTTAGTCGCCCTATATATCGCAAAATGGTGGCAAGGACTGCTTGTTATTGAGAAAGCTGGTCAACATATCTGGAAGTTCATCTCTCCAGCAGGAAAACGCTTGTTGCCACTGAAGCACCCAATGTATGCCTTTCCATTTGGCTTTATTTGGGGCTGGTTACCGTGTGGACTAGTATACTCGGCGTTAACCTGGTCTGCAGTTTCAGGAGACGCTTTAAACGGCGGATTAATCATGCTGTCGTTTGGTCTCGGAACTCTTCCATCAATGCTTGCCATCGGATATGGTGCGAGCCATTTTCAGAAGTTGCAAAAATCGTTAATATTTAGAAACATCTCTGCATTAATCCTAATAAGCTATGGCATGTATACTGCCGCCGGCGCGATGCGAATGCTTGGTTTCATATAGCATCAAAGTCGTTTTCCATCATTTTTTTGCTACCCTTTAGAAGTAAGCGGTGATAAAATATTGATGTATATCAAATAGTGAAAGGTTGTTATGATTTCTGAAAAACCTGCAACAAAGCGTATCCAATCAGGTGGTTGCGCGATTCATTGCCAAGATTGTAGCATTAGCCAACTGTGTATTCCGTTCACTCTAAACGAGTCTGAACTGGATCAGTTGGATCAAATCATCGAGCGTAAAAAGCCAATCCAAAAAGGCCAAGAGCTTTTTAAAGCAGGTGATGAGCTAAAATCTCTGTACGCTATCCGCTCTGGCACAATCAAGAGCTACACCATTACAGAACAAGGCGATGAGCAAATTACTGCGTTTCACTTAGCAGGTGACCTTGTAGGTTTTGACGCAATCACGGGCGATCTACACCCAAGTTTTGCTCAAGCACTTGAAACTTCAATGGTTTGTGAGATTCCTTACGAAATCCTTGATGACCTATCAGGCAAAATGCCTAAGCTTCGTCAGCAGATCATGCGTCTAATGAGTAGCGAAATTAAAGGTGACCAAGAAATGATCCTTCTGCTTTCTAAAAAGAATGCTGAAGAACGTCTTGCGGCTTTCCTTTACAACCTATCAACACGTTTCTCGCAACGTGGTTTTAGCCCTCGAGAGTTCCGTCTAACCATGACTCGTGGTGATATTGGTAACTACCTCGGTCTAACAGTTGAAACCATCAGCCGCCTACTTGGTCGCTTCCAAAAATCTGAAATTCTGAGCGTAAAAGGTAAGTACATCACCATCTTAGATCACGATGCATTGATGGAACTTGCTGGCGTCAGCAAAGACTAATTTGCCCTATCAATTGATGTAGCTCGAAAATGAGCTACATCATATTTCTTCCAAAATCCCTTCGAAAGTCCTCAAATTCTTCCCCAAACTGAGCTACAGTAAAAATGTACCTTGTGTACTCCAATATACTGATTTACCTTATATTCAGTATTTGGTTTTACAATAATAAGTGGGCTTAGATATGAGTATATACAGTAAGATCCTTGTTGTTGCTGACATCAATAATGATGAGCAGCCAGCACTTGCAAGAGCAGTTCAACTCGCTCGAAAAAGTGTATCCAGAAGCCGAATCACTTTCTTTCTGTCAATCTACGATTTTTCGTATGACATGACCTCAATGCTGTCGGTCGATGAAAGAGATGCTATGCGTCGCGGTGTTATCCACCAACGTGAACAATGGATGCGTAAGATAGCCCAACCGTATTTAGACGATAGCTTCGACTTTGATGTTTGTGTTGTTTGGCATAATCGCCCTTATGAAGCGATCATTGCTGAAGTCTTTGCTGGCGGTCACGACATCGTTATTAAAGGAACGCGTAAACACGATGTTCTAGAATCCGTCATTTTCACTCCTACAGATTGGCATTTGTTGCGTAAGTGCCCTATCCCTGTACTTTTGATTAAAAATGCTGATTGGCCAGAGCATGCGAAGATTCTTGCTTCTGTCCATGTTGGTTCTGAAAACCCTACGCACATTGACTTGAACGATTCGATGGTCGAGCGTCTAAAAGAAATCACTAATCGTCTTGATGCAGACCCGTATCTTGTTAATGCTTATCCGGTTACACCGGCGAATATCACGATCGAATTGCCTGAGTTTGACCCAACGACGTATACCGACGCAGTGCGTGGTCATCACTTAACAGCAATGAAAGCGCTTCGCCAAAAACACGGACTGGATGAAGAGCAAACTATCGTTGAGCAAGGCTTACCAGAAGACATCATCCCTGCAACGGCTGAAAAGCTAAATGCGGCAATGGTTATTCTTGGTACAACCGGACGCACAGGGCTTTCTGCAGTGTTTATTGGTAACACGGCTGAGCATGTGATTGATAAGATCAATTGTGACGTACTGGCATTGAAACCAAACGGTTATATCAGTCCACTTGATCCAAATACGGCGACTTAATAAGTTGTAACGTTATCCAGAAATAAAAATCCCCCAATAACTGGGGGATTTTTTATGTCTATCATTGCGTTATACACGTAATAAAAAGGAGGCTAACTTAGCCTCCTAGAATCAAATGTTGGTGACATCGATAAACATTGACTCGTCAATGTTCGTCGAAGACACAGTCGCTTCGCTGAATTCGTATTCTTCACGGTTACCTTCACGATCTAGTGGAAGGTTTTCAAAGTCAAACAGTTCGCGGTCAGCAAGCTGGCTTGGGCTTACGTTCTGGATTGACTTGAAGATCGCTTCTACGCGACCAGGCGTTTTCTTGTCCCAATCGATCAACATTGCTTTAATCGATTGGCGCTGAAGGTTCTCTTGAGAGCCACAGAGGTTACAAGGAATGATTGGGAACTCTTTGTGTTCTGCGTATTTGATCAGGTCTTTCTCACGACAGTAAGTAAGAGGACGAATCACAACGTTGCGACCATCGTCTGAACGAAGTTTTGGCGGCATCGCTTTAAGGCGAGAACCATGGAACATGTTCAGGAACATTGTTTCTACAATGTCATCCATGTGGTGACCAAGTGCCAATTTAGTCGCTCCGATCTTCTCTGCGAACGAGTAAAGCGTACCACGACGAAGGCGTGAGCATAGACCACACGTCGTTTTGCCTTCTGGCACTTTCTCTTTAACGACTGAGTAAGTGTCCTTGTCTACGATGTAGTAAGGAATGTTCAGCGTTTCAAAGTAATCTGGGAGAATGTGCTCAGGGAAACCTGGCTGTTTCTGGTCAAGGTTAACTGCGACCACTTCAAACTTGATTGGTGCTGCCTTTTGTAGATTCAGCAGGATATCAAGCATCGCAAATGAATCTTTACCACCACTAATACATGCCATTACAACATCGCCTTCTTCGATCATGTTGTAATCAGTAATGGCATTTCCAACATTTCTTCTTAGGCGTTTCTGAAGCTTGTTGAATTCTAGGGTTTCTTTTCTTGTATCTACTTGGTTCATTGCGGGCTCTCACATCGCCGATAAATCGACCAGGGCTTCCTAACATGGGTTTCTTTGGGGCGTGGATTATACGAGCTTTTTGCGCAGGATTAAATGTTTGTGTGATGGAGTCGTCAATAAATAGTGTGAAAAAATGGTGAGAGTACGTTGGAAATAAAAAAGAGCCGCAGTTGCGACCCTTCTTGCTTTTCTTAACGCTTATTTTTTCGCGTTGGGAAGATAAGGTAATACACGGGTTGTTGGTTGAGGGAGTGTCATGTGCCCACCTTCACCAATTTCGCTCAGTGCAACTTGAACTTTTCCATCCACGATTGCTTTCTCTGTCCCATTAGAGAAGGTAATCGTATCATTAAGAGCATCAGCAAACTCCATCGTCACACCTTGTACTTGAGGTGTAAACCAACCAGCAAACATACCGCCTAGATCTTCAAGTAATGCTTGCATTTGAGGCATCAAAGGCGTGAGTTGTTCGTAAGATACGATACCCTGTAATGGTTCTTTGGTCATTACAACTAAAGAATAATCACATCGAGTATCTTTTGGTGTTTGGACGAAGACAAGCGGGTTCGCAGACTTTAAGTTCTTATCGATCGGAATTGGAAGCTCTTTAGAAGCTGGAATCACAAACTCTTCGTAATGCTCTTCTTTTTCCATCCATGCTTTTTCTATCTCACACAGTTGCTTGGTATCTGCATCCACAAAAAACACACCGACTTTAACGTCATCGTGCCCTTCTTTCGCATTGTTCTTCAATTGTGTGTAGAGCTTGGAATACGTAAACATGTATTCTTGCGCGTGAGTTGCAGGCGATGCTAAGACCAGTACCGCACTGCCTAGTAAACTTAAGCTTAACTTCTTCATCCGATCCGTTATTTCTTTTATTGTGTCCAGTAAGCGTTATTGTGGCGAATCATCGCACGTAAGTCATTAACATAGGCAATGCCACGTTCAGAATACGCAAGCAAGCCATGAGTCAACTCCGATGCTGTCGCCACAGATAACAAATCCTTGTGTTTCCCTGCTAAATTCGCACGAATGTCTCGTAAATCCGCGTACGCGCGGTTACGGTTCACATTCATAAAGTATCCATGTACAGATTCTTGAACAGTATCGAACTTCTCTACTTCATGCGTTTTACCAGCGCCACGTTTTGCAGGGACAATTCCGCAGCCCTTCTTATAACACCATTGACCAAACAAGTTGTTTGCTTGTTTAGCAAAACGAGAGGTACCCCACGCAGATTCATTGGCAGCTTGAGTTAACACCAGCGCCTCCGGCAACACATTGACACGCTTAAGCATTTCATCCAGCCAAGCTTGTGTGACAGCTCCATCTTTCAAAGGATAAGAATATAGTGCAGCCAAACGTTCGGCATAGGATGTTTGCTCTGAACTAATCTCTCCAACCGTCAAAGACGTTAGGAATACACGTTCTTTTTCAATGCGCTTATTTTCTAGCGCGATTTTCGGACGAAGAAAGTCGAAGAATGCCGTCTTCTTATCTTTCGTGTCCTTAATCGAGTTAAAATCCGGAATGTCACCAATATAAGGAAGATGCGACAAATCTGGGTGTGAAACGGGTCCATGCACAACTTGCGGATCAATCGCCTTGCGATACTCACGGTCATAGTGCAAATAAGGACCAATAGAAACAAAAGTGGCGGCTATTGTGATAGCCGCCACTCGTAAACTCATAGATTTTAAAGATTTAGGCATCAAACACCTGAGAGTTACCATCGTGATCGTTATCGTTTTGTTGCGTCGCTACGATCTTCAACTTGATACCAAACATTTCGCGGTACAGGATTCCCTTCAAATGGAAGAAGAACGGTAACACGAAGATCAAGCCAATTCCGTAGAACATTGCAGCAACAATAAACATCAACATCACGCTTAAGTAAAGCCCTGCGACAACAAAAAGCTTTTTGTTTATGGCACGAAGAGACAATAAAAGCGATTGCATTGGTGGTACTCTTTTCTCACAAATCAATAAGATAGAGTGACTAAATGCTAAAGAAAGGTATAGCGACAGCAAAGGGAAAATCATTCCAGCAACACCCTGCATCATCAGGCTAAATAGTGTTGCTAAAATCACAGGAACCGTAAATTGAAGACCTTTACCAACATGACGTACCTTTGTCTTCAACCCCGCCACGTGGCTCATTGCCATTAAACTAATACCAGCATAAATCGGCGCACTGATCACTTCATAACTGAAGTTAGCGACATAAATAGCGGACACGATATCTGTGGTAAAAGATTCAGGGTTTTGAAGCGCATCCAAAATAACACTTGGATCTCCGAGTTGAAGTTGAAGTGCAATATAGAAAATACCCAGCTGAACGAATAGGAGGAGAATAATCGCTGGCGAGAAGGACAAAAACTGTTGGATGGTTGTGCGCCAAGCTTCGCTAAAAACGGCTGCTGCTTTTAGTTCATACTTGCCAGAAAGAGCTCGCTCTACACTCCCTCCAAGATTGAAATCTTTCTCAAAATCGTTGTTCATATTTTATCCAAGGCTAACTTGTAAAATTTTTTCTGGAAAACCAGTTAATTAATAAGGGCGTCATTATAAAGAAATCTTTGCACGTCTAAAATCATAAGTCGGCCTCAATACTTGCAATATCTGCTATTTGGTCGATAATTAACCACTCGCAAATCTATGAAATTGAAAACATTTGCACAAGAAATTAATGCCTTTCTTATGTATAGCTGAAATGTAAATACCCCTACAAAAACAGTATGGTAAGGAATGTTTACTTTTGCCTGCAAAATTTTTTCTGTTTCAAGATAAGAAAATGCTTTGATTTCACAATTTTGGTGATTATGATGCGCGCCTCAAAAGTGAATGACTAATGTCACATCAATTGGATACACCCCAATTTGAACGTGGGAGAAATACAGACGTTGAACGCTAAACAGCAAGCAGGAAAGCCAGTAGTTCGTCTATCTGGTATTAGCAAAAGTTTCGATGGTAAGGAAATCATCGGTAATTTAAATCTGGATGTTAATCATGGTGAGTTTCTGACAATTCTTGGTCCTTCTGGTTGTGGTAAAACAACGGTTTTACGCATGATCGCGGGCTTTGAAACGGCAGACAACGGTCAAATCGTACTAGATGACCAAGATGTAACACAGGTTCCTGCAGAGCAAAGGCACGTCAACACGGTATTTCAGAGTTATGCACTCTTCCCTCATATGACCGTATTTGAAAACGTTGCTTTCGGTCTTCGCATGCAGAAAACACCTGCTGCTGAGATTGAACCAAGAGTTATGGAAGCGCTACGCATGGTTCGCCTAGAAAAAATGGCACAGCGTAAGCCTCACCAACTTTCTGGTGGTCAACAACAACGTATCGCGATCGCTCGCGCGGTTGTTAATAAACCAAAAGTACTGCTGCTAGATGAATCTCTATCTGCACTTGATTACAAACTACGTAAGCAAATGCAAATCGAGCTTAAACAGCTTCAGCGTCAACTTGGTATTACCTTTATCTTTGTTACACACGATCAGGAAGAAGCCCTATCGATGTCTGACCGCATTATTGTTATGCGCGACGGTGTTATCGAGCAGGATGGTTCCCCACGTGAGATTTACGAAGAGCCTAAGAACCTATTTGTTGCTCGCTTTATCGGTGAGATCAACGTATTCAACGCAACCATGCTAGAGCGTATCGACGAGAAACGCATCCGAGCAGAAATTGAAGGCGTTGAATCTGTTGTTTACTACGATCAAGCAGCTCAAGCAGGTGAGAAACTACAAGTACTACTTCGCCCAGAAGACTTACGTATCGAAGAGATCAAAGAGTCTGAAGAAAAAGGCATCGTAGGTCACGTAACAGAACGTACCTATAAAGGTATGACGCTTGATTCAGTTATCCAGTTGGATTCAGGCATGCGCGTGATGGTAAGCGAATTCTTTAACGAAGATGATCCAGATGTGGACCACTCACTCGGCCAGAAAGTCGCTATTACTTGGGTTGAGAGCTGGGAGGTAGTACTAAATGATAAGCAAGAAGCTTAATCTTCAGAACGCGATCATTACCCTAATCGTTGGCTGGCTAACGCTGTTTGTTTTAGTTCCAAACCTAATGATTATCGGTACGAGTTTCTTGACGCGTGATGAAGCGAACCTAATTGAATTAACGTTTACTTTCGACAACTACCTTCGCCTGCTCGATCCTCTGTATGCAAAAGTGTTGATGCACTCTTTCTACATGGCGATCATTGCAACCTTATTGTGCTTGGTGATTGGTTACCCATTTGCTTACATCGTAGCGAAAATGCCTGAAAAATGGCGTCCGTTCATGTTGTTCTTGGTGATTGTGCCATTTTGGACTAACTCTCTTATCCGTACTTACGGCTTAAAGATTGTTCTCGGTACTCAAGGCATTTTGAACAAGTCGTTAATGGCAATGGAAATCATCGATAAGCCGATGCGTTTAATGTATACCGAAACAGCAGTAATGATTGGTCTTGTGTACATCTTGCTTCCATTTATGATTTTGCCGCTTTACTCGGCAATAGAGAAACTAGACAACACATACATCGAGGCAGCAAAAGATCTTGGTGCGAACAAGTTTCAAACCATTACACGAGTGATTTTGCCTCTGACAATGCCAGGCATTATCGGTGGCTGTTTGTTGGTTCTACTACCAGCACTAGGTATGTTCTACATCTCTGACCTTCTAGGCGGCGCGAAGAACCTACTGATCGGTAACGTAATTAAGAGCCAAGTACTGAACGCTCGTGACTGGCCATTTGGTGCCGCGACCAGTATCGCCCTCACCTTCGCAATGGCTGTGATGCTTTACGCTTACTACAGAGCAGGCAAACTATTGAATAAGAAAGTGGAGCTAGACTAATGGGACGCACAGTTAGATTTAGCTTTATGGCGCTGGTATATGCATTTTTGTATCTGCCAATCATCGTCTTAATTGTTAACTCATTTAATGCCAACAAATTTGGTATGAAATGGGGCGGTTTCACCACGAAATGGTACGAAACCTTAGTAAATAACGACAGCCTAATGCAGGCTGCATGGCATTCATTGAACGTAGCGGTATTCTCAGCGACAGCAGCAACCATTATTGGTAGCTTGACGGCTGTTGCCCTATTCCGTTACTCGTTCAAAGGTAAAGGTGCGGTAAACGGCATGCTGTTTGTCGTAATGATGTCTCCAGATATTGTCATGGCGATTTCATTACTTGCTCTGTTCCTTGTATTGGGCGCACAGCTTGGCTTCTTTACTCTATTGATTGCTCACATCACCTTCTGTCTACCGTTCGTTGTGGTAACAGTGTACAGCCGCTTAAATGGCTTTGATGTGAAAATGTTGGAAGCTGCAAAAGACCTTGGTGCAAGCGAATGGGTTATCTTGAAACAGATCATCCTTCCTCTTGCTAAACCAGCGGTTGCTGCAGGTTGGCTATTGAGCTTTACGCTGTCTTTGGACGACGTAATTATCAGCTCGTTTGTAACAGGCCCAACATACGAAATCTTGCCATTGAAGATTTACTCAATGGTTAAGGTGGGCATTTCACCGGAAGTGAACGCCCTAGCAACGGTCATGCTGATTGTTTCTTTGGTTCTGGTAGTAATTTCTCAGTTGCTAGCAAGAGAAAAAGTGAAGTAAAATCCGCACCCGTTAACATCACGAAACAGAATGGTTACATGCCATTCTGTTTTTCTATCTATCGTCCAAAATTAATTGGACAACGTTTGGTTTGGAGCTAACGTCAATGAAAAAATGGGCTACTCTATTAGCTGGTAGTGCATGTGCGCTTTCTCTGTTCTCTGGTACAGCGGCAGCGAACGATAAAGAATTGGTATTTATGAACTGGGGTCCTTACATCAACAGTAATATCCTAGAGCAATTTACCAAAGAAACTGGCATTAAAGTGATCTACTCGACTTACGAGTCGAACGAGACTTTGTATGCAAAGCTAAAAACTCATAACCAAGGTTATGACCTAGTGGTACCTTCTACGTACTTCGTAGCGAAGATGCGTGACGAAGGCATGCTACAAAAGATCGATAAGACTAAGCTGAAAAACTTCGGCAACCTAGATAAAAACTACCTAGACAAGCCTTACGATCCAAATAACGACTACTCTATTCCACACGTTGTTGCGATTACAGGTCTAGCGGTTAACGCAGACATGTATGATCCAAACGACTTCCAAAGCTGGGCTGACCTATGGAAGCCAGAGCTAGAAGGTCAAGTAATGCTGATGGACGACACTCGTGAAGTGTTCCACATTGCACTACGCAAACTGGGTTACTCAGGTAACTCTACGGATCCAAAACAAATCGACGAAGCATACGCAGAACTACAAAAGCTAATGCCAAACGTTCTAGTATTTAACTCTGACAACCCAGGCGCACCATACATGTCTGGCGAAGTTGGCGTTGGTATGCTTTGGAACGGTAGCGCAGCAGCTGCTCAAAACGAAGGCATGAACCTGAAACTTGTATTCCCTAAAGAAGGCGGCATCGGTTGGGTTGATAACTTCGCAATCTCTTCTGGCGCGAAGAACGTAGAAGCGGCTCACAAGATGATCGACTTCCTACTGCGTCCAGAAATCGCAGAGCAAATTTCAGCGGACACGGGTTACCTAACAGCGGTTGCAGAATCTAACGCTAAATTCAAAGACGTTGCACCACTGTTTCCTTCTCAAGAAGACCTTGACCGTGTTGAATGGCAAGACTCTGTTGGCGACATGACAGTGAAGTATGAAGATTACTTCCTGAAGCTAAAAGCGGGTCAATAATCTGATCTTGCTTAATAAGCCATCTACTAAATGAAAATAGGCAGCAATACGCTGCCTATTTTTGTAATTGACTGATATAATTGTATGTTGCTAGGTTTATTTGACTCGAGTTAAAGCATTACGTTCTATTTTGACCCTAATGCTGGTTTTCGTGGCTCAGATAAACAGGATTGTGCTTATCGCAATTTGGCTCAAATCGTTATTTGTTACTAGTATTGATTTGTCCTGTTGCTGAACAAAACGGAAAACAAATGAAAAGTAAATTCTACGCAAGCGCACTGTGTGCGGCGACGCTAATCGCTACCCCTGCAATGGCTGCTGATCAAGAACTGTATTTCTACAACTGGTCGGAATACATTCCAAACGAAGTTCTTGAAGACTTTACAAAAGAAACTGGTATCAAAGTTATCTACTCTACGTACGAGTCTAACGAAAGCATGTACGCGAAGTTGAAAACTCAAGGTTCTGGTTACGACTTGGTAGTACCGTCTACCTATTTCGTATCTAAAATGCGTAAAGAAGGCATGCTGCAAAAGATCGACAAAGAGAAACTTTCTCACTTTGCTGATCTAGACACTAACTTCCTGAACAAGCCGTTCGACCCGAACAACAACTACTCTATCCCATACATTTGGGGTGCGACCGGTATTGGTATCAATGCTGATATGCTAGATAAGTCTTCTGTGACTAAATGGGATGACTTCTGGGATAGCAAGTGGGAAGGTCAACTAATGCTAATGGATGATTCTCGCGAAGTATTCCACATTGCATTGACTAAGCTTGGTTACTCACCAAATACCACTAACCCAGACGAGATCAAAGCCGCTTACGAAGAGCTGAAAAAGCTAATGCCGAACGTATTGGTATTCAACTCAGACTTCCCAGCGAACCCATACTTAGCAGGTGAAGTATCACTTGGTATGCTTTGGAACGGTTCTGCTTACATGGCTCGTCAAGAAGGCGCGAACATCGATATCATCTGGCCAGAAAAAGGCACTATCTTCTGGATGGATAGCCTCGCAATTCCAGCGGGTGCTAAGAACGTTGATGCAGCTCATAAGATGATCGACTTCTTACTACGCCCTGAGAACGCAGCTAAGATTGCACTAGAGATTGGTTACCCTACTCCAGTGAAAACAGCTCACGATCTACTACCGAAAGAATTTGCTAACGATCCAAGCATCTTCCCACCACAAGAAGTGATGGACAGCGGTACATGGCAAGACGAAGTTGGTGAAGCTAGCGTGCTTTACGATGAGTACTTCCAAAAGCTAAAAGTAGACAACTAATCAGTCTGTCGAAATAGTTTAGAAAAGCGGCTTCGGTCGCTTTTCTTGTATCTGAAGATCGTGCTTTGCATCTCAATCTATACTGCTCGAATTACAAAGCGGCAGAATACAAAGTTTCAAGATATACCCAAGTAACCTCGAGATGCTAGGTTCAGCGAGACTGACTTGGTTTGTAGACGCGGCGGCGATTTAAAGGTTTAGTGGGTCTAAATCAAGAATCGGCAACAAAGTATACAAGCCAAGGCAGCTCGCCCTTTGGGAGCGTGTCATTGACCCGATTTGCTGCGTCAAACAACTTGGAAAGAGCTGGCTATTACACTGCGTTGTTTTCCTTGTTCTCGAATCAATGACAACGCTCTGAATCCTGCATCTTGAAGTCACTTGGGTATACAAAAAGGCATCGAATCACTCGATGCCTTTGTTAGATTTTGGGGTTAACTCTTTTTTAAGCGCTAGGTTCGTTTTCCAGAGCAAGAATCTCGTCAACAAGCTTCGGTACTTCGATGCTTGCCTTACCGTAACGCTTCTCTTCAAACTCACTCTCGACGGCACTTGGCTCTAAATTAATTTCAATCGTATGTGCACCGTGCATCTTTGCATCATGTACAAAACCTGCGGCTGGATATACCACGCCAGATGTACCAATAGAAATAAACAAGTCTGCTTCTTCCAATGCCGCGTATATCTCACCCATACGCAATGGCATTTCACCAAACCAAACAATGTGTGGACGCATTTGAGCAGGAATCTGGCAGCAGTGACATAATTCGCCAGTTTCAATGTCTTCTGAATGCTCGATGACTTGATTAGATTCACTACAACGCGCTTTAAGCAATTCACCGTGCATGTGAATAATATTGGCGCTACCGCCTCTCTCATGCAGATTATCAATGTTTTGAGTAATGATAGTCACTTTACCTTCCAACTGCTCTTCTAGGCGCCCTAGCGCGATATGAGCAGCATTAGGCTTGATATCTTCGCCTTGTAGTTTTTTTCGACGTTGATTATAGAACGATTGAACAAGATCGGGATCGCGAGCAAACCCTTCGGGTGTTGCAACGTCCTCAATGCGGTGATTCTCCCAGAGACCATCTTGAGCGCGAAATGTTTGAATACCAGACTCAGCCGAGATGCCAGCGCCAGTAAGTACTACAATATTTCTATAAGGGAAATTCATAACCTATCCTTGTTGTTCTTTTTCATTAGCTTAACACCGATAGAATAACAACAGTAGTAATATGGATTAGACCATGGTCGTAGTGGTCATGATTAGAATGATAAATTGAGAGGCAAAGCAATGAGAGGTGTATCTCTTGTCCTTATCTTACTGGGAACTTTGGCTGGCTGTCAGATCACCAATATTGAAGGTGAGGTCGATGACGTAAAAGTCAAAGTGAGCACCAATGACAAGGATAATGGTCACCCTGTTCATGGTGGTGATTTCTGTCCGCCGGGACAAGCGAAAAAAGGAAACTGTTAAATCAGTATTCCCTATAAAGACGAGATAAAAAACCCTCGAACTGTGTCGAGGGTTTTGCATGTTTACAAACTGTTTTTCTCTGGCTTTCTCTTCAATAAAGCCATTGAATTTACAGGTTTGGACCTGTAGACGGTCTGTGCGGCATGTTATTTCGCAGTTGGTTCATACCCTGGTACATGCGTAGGAACCACACAAGAATTGCCAACGCAGCAAACAACATACCAATCCAAGGAATAAAGTACGCAACAGAGTCTAGCAACGTACTATGCATCCAGTAATCACTTACACCAATCAACACACCATTTGATGTTGCTACCGTTACAATCAGAACAACAAAGAATGTCAGGTACAGGAAGAAAGTACGAATCAAACCGTAGTAATGCGAGTTCACTACGTCGCTGTCTTCGCCTTTGTCCAAACGGTACCCAGCGTAAATGATTGCGACAACGCCTGAGATCAAAAACGTAAACGGGGTCAAACAGCTCAGGATGTACGCAACCCAAATCCCGTTATGAGGTTTGTTCATTCGCTTTTGCTCCTTTTGCTTCCGTTTGTACCGTATCTGTTTCGCCCATCGCTTCTTTGGATTTTACTTCTTCATACCAAAGATCGTGATGCTCTTTCGCCCATGTCTCGTCAACTTCACCAGTGACCATCCCCTCTAGCGCACCTTCCATACCGAATAGACCGATGTAAATGTGGAAGATGAAACCACAGATTAGAATCAGTGCCGAAATCGCGTGAACAAGGTTAGACAGCTCCATATGGCGACGAGTCTGACCGAAAATTGGGAAGTCCAGAATTAAGCCACTCACTGCAGCGATAGCACCAAAGAAGATCAGCAACCAGTAGATCGCCTTTTCACCACCGTTTGAGAAGCCAGCCGATGGGTGCGTGCCTTTATGTTTACCTACCATGCCGCCCATTTTCATGAACCAACGGATGTCTGTCATGTTAGGGATAGATTTGCGCCACCATTTCAGTAGAACAAACATCAGCAAGATGAAGAACAGCGGACCCATGTAGTTATGGTACTGCTTCGCCAACATGACGATGAAGCCCCAGAACTCAGTCGGTACGTACGGTTTTAAGAAGTGCTTACCGTAAACCAGCATCAAACCACTGAATGCTAGCGTTAAGAAGGTAAACGCCATGCTCCAGTGTAGTGCGCGGTCTAGTCGAGACCAGCGTTTCATCTTCTTGCCAGTACGTGGCTTGCTTAGCATCAGAGGACCAACGAATACGTAAGCCATGATAACCATTGCGATACTGCCGAAAATTGCGACAGCGCCCGCAGGAGACATCCATTTCTCTTTAAGAATGTACCATGTCTCACCCGGAGTACTGATCAGCACACCGTGTTCCGCTGATTTCGACGTGGTATAGCCTTCTTGCCCCTCTTTGACCTGACGCCAAAAGTCTGCACCTGCAAGTTGCGTCATCTCCTGTTGTACCACTGGAGATGTGTCTTCTTGCGCAGACGCTGGCATCGCAAAGGTCAGCAGTAATGCTGTCATCATCGACAGCATTACAAGAGACGCACGTTTAAGAGTATTTAACATGTGTCTCTCCTACTTAGCTTTTAGTTGCGTCGTAAGAAAGATCGTTACCGTCTGTCCAACCTGCGTTTTTCGCACCGCGCTCAACCACACGTTGACGGAAAATGTCAGAAACTTTCTCTGCATCACCCGCTAGCAGTGCTTTTGTTGAACAAAGTGACGCACACATAGGTAGCTTACCTTCAGCAATACGGTTCGCGCCGTACTTCTCACGCTCTTCTAGAGAACCTGGTTCTGTGTTTGGGCCACCTGCACAGAAAGTACATTTGTCCATTTTGCCACGCTCACCGAACGATGCTTGTTTCGGGAACTGAGGCGCACCGAATGGACAAGCGAACAGACAGTAACCACAACCGATACAAAGATCTTTGTTGTGAAGGACGATGCCATCTTCTGTGTGCTCGAAACAGTCAGCTGGACAAACCGCCATACAAGGCGCGTCTGTACAGTGCATACAAGCAACAGAGATTGAGTTTTCGCCTGGTTCACCGTCGTTCAGTGTTACTACGCGGCGACGTTGAATACCCCACTCAAGCGCATCATCGTTTTCGTTCTTACATGCAGTAACACAGCCGTTACACTCGATACAGCGTTTGGTGTCACATAGGAATTTCATTCGTGCCATTGTCAGACTCCTTACGCTTTACGAATGTTACATAGGGTTACTTTAGTTTCCTGCATCAAAGTAACAGGGTCGTAACCATAAGTGGTTGCCGTGTTGGCTGCTTCACCAACAACATAAGGGTCCGTACCTTCTGGGTACTTAGAACGTAGGTCTTCACCTTCGAACTTACCGCCGAAGTGGAACGGAATGAACGCCAGACCCGGTTTAACACGACGAGTGACCATCGCTTTCACCTTGATGCGACCTTTTTCTGCGCCTTCAACCCAAACGTCATCGCCATCTTTGAAGCCAAGATCGTTTGCGTCTTTCGGGTTCACTTCAACGAACATTTCTTGTTGAAGTTCAGCAAGCCATGGGTTTGAACGAGTCTCTTCACCACCGCCTTCGTACTCAACCAGACGACCAGAAGTCAAGATGATTGGATATTCGCCAGACTTGTCTTCTTTCTGGATAGACTTGTAAAGCGTTGGTACACGGAAGATTGCTTCTTTGTCGTCCCAAGTTGGGTAATCCGTTACAAGGTCACGACGAGGCGTGTATAGCGGCTCACGGTGTAGCGGTACGCGGTCTGGGAATGTCCAAACAATCGCACGCGCTTTAGCGTTACCAAATGGGATACAACCGTGCTTGATTGCTACGCGTTGGATACCACCAGACAGGTCAGTTTTCCAGTTTTTACCTTCCGCTGCAGCTTTTTCTTCAGCCGTTAGGTCGTCCCACCAACCAAGCTGTTTGATTAGCTTGTCAGAGAATTCTGGGTAACCGTCTTTGATTTCACAGCCTTTTGAGTAGCTGTCTTCAGCAAGTAGGCTTTGACCTTCGAATTCAACACCGAAACGCGTACGGAAGTTACCGCCACCCTCTGCAACCGTCTTCGACGTATCGTATAGAATGTGTGTGCCTGGGTGTTTCATCTCTGGCGTACCCCAACATGGCCAAGGTAGACCGTAAGTCTCACCATTCACAGGGCCACCTTCTGCCTCTAGAGACGTTTTGTGGAATGTATGCCAGTTTTGTTGATGCGCTTTTAGACGCTCCGGGCTTTGACCTGTGTAACCGATGGTCCACATGCCTTTGTTGAATTCGCGCGTGATGTCTTCGATCACTGGCTGGTTGTTCTCAACACGGATGTTTTTGAACAGCAGATCTTCATAACCTAGCTTCTTGGTTAGCAGGTACATGATTTCGTGGTCAGGTTTAGATTCGAACAATGGCTCGATAACCTGATCACGCCACTGAAGTGAGCGGTTAGATGCTGTCACACTGCCGTGTGTTTCGAACTGAGTTGTTGCAGGAAGCAGGTAAACGCCGTCAGTACGATCGTTCATTACCGCTGCGACAGTTGGGTATGGGTCAACAATAACCATCATATCCAGCTTTTGCATCGCTTTCTTCATCTCAGGACCACGAGTCTGAGAGTTTACTGCGTGACCCCAGTAGAACATGGCGCGGATGTTTTCACGTTGACGAATGTTGTCTTTGTTTTCAAGAACACCATCCACCCAACGAGATACAGGGATACCTGCACTGTTCATTGGTTTTTGACCACCGTAAGCGTTGTCATCGAAACGACCTTTCACCCACTCGTAATCGATTTCCCACACTTTTGACCAGTGACGCCATGAACCTTCAGACAGACCGTAGTAGCCTGGTAGTGTGTCAGATAGTACGCCAAGGTCAGTTGCACCCTGTACGTTATCGTGACCACGGAAGATGTTCGCACCGCCGCCCGATTTACCGATGTTACCTAGCGCAAGCTCAAGTACACAGTAAGCACGTGTGTTGTTGTTACCAGTCGTATGCTGAGTACCACCCATACACCAAACGATACAACCCGGACGGTTTTCAGAAAGCAGTTTCGCTGTTTGGTAAACTTCAGACTCAGGAACGCCAGTTACGCGCTCAACTTCTGCTGGTGTCCACTTAGCTACTTCTGCACGGATTTCATCCATACCGAATACACGTTGACGGATGAACTCTTTATCTTCCCAGTTGTTCGCAAAGACATGCCACAGCACGCCCCAAATGAACGCAACGTCAGAACCCGGACGTAGCGATACGTAGTGATCCGATTTTGCAGCGGTACGAGTACGACGAGGATCCGCAACAACGATCTTACAATTGTTCTTCTCTTTCGCGATTAGGATGTGCTGCATCGCAACAGGGTGCGCTTCTGCAGGGTTTGAACCAATGAACAGCATCGACTTACAGTTGTGCATGTCATTGAAAGAGTTGGTCATCGCACCGTAACCCCAAGTGTTTGCAACACCTGCTACGGTTGTTGAGTGACAGATACGTGCTTGGTGGTCAACGTTGTTGGTACCCCAAAGCGACGCCATCTTACGGAACATGTACGCTTGTTCGTTGTTGTGCTTCGCACTACCCAACCAGTAAACGGAATCTGGACCCGACTCTTTGCGGATGTCCATCACCTTGTTACCGATTTCTTCGATCGCTTGATCCCAAGAAAGCTTCTTCCACTTACCGTTTTCAAGCTTCATTGGGTATTTCAGACGACGCTCACCGTGACCGTGTTCGCGCAGTGCTGCACCTTTTGCACAGTGTCCACCAGCGTTGAATGGGTGGTCGAATGCAGGCTCTTGACCTGTCCACACGCCGTTTTGAACTTCAGCGTAGATACCACAACCTACAGAACAGTGAGAACAGATGGTACGTTTTACTTCTGTTTTCGCTTCTGGATCCACCGATTTAGCTTGTGCTTTCTTCATCATGCCCGGTGCAAAAAGACTTGCACCTACAACCGCACCACCAGCAGCAAGCGAGGTGTTTTTCATGAATGCACGGCGAGAAACGCCAAGCTGATTGGTTTCTTTGCTCACACTGTCGGAGCGTTTGACAAGTTTCATCCGTTATCTCCTAAAGTGTGTCGTAGTAATCGCGAATGTGTTGAGTTTCACGATACCCTTTCTTCTTCACGTCTTTTTCAGAAGGCTCAACCGTTTCTGAAGCGCTTGCCACTTTTGTTGTTCCAGCGACAACCGCACCAGCTACGGCTGCAGTCGTTAAGCCTTTTAGGAGATCCCTACGGCTTGTGTTTATTTCTTTATTATCTTTCATCATTGCTTCCTTACCTTACGGTAGATCTTTGGAGGCTATTGCCCCTCTATCGATATGACCAAGTACTGCTCGATTACTCGTAATCAGTGACGTTTTTCACATCAATTTTTAATTTGTGCTTACTGCTTTTGGTGTTCACGCTAAAGCGCACTTGTTCCAGTGTTAAGAACGCCTCACACAATTGAGCTGCTGGCTTATAAAAGTTCGCGCTCTCTGCGTTTTCTAGTTGCTGAGTGAAAGAGCTGAACCAAGGTGCGATGTGTTTGTTAAACACCGCTTGTTGAAGATCTTCTTCTTCACCCGTTAGCATCGACATCACTTCACAAAGTGCTGCGATGTGGTCTTCCGGCTCTTTCACATTCTCATCACGCTCGAAACCAAGCAGTTCCAAATCGTGACGAATTTCAGCCAGTGGTTTTTCCATCATTGCACCCGTCATGTGCCATGAGCCAAATGGCATCACTTCACCACGACCGATACCAATGAAAAGATCTTGGTATTCATCTTCTAGCGCTTCGCGGTTGGAATCTTTTGCCGCTTGCTGAAGCGCAATCCACGCTTTTTGCATTGCGCTTTCTGATGGTTCAACTTCTAGAGAAGTCAGGAACTCGATCATCTCTTCACTTGGTGCGCTACGGAAAAGCGCTGACAAAACCAAGTAGATCTCTGTTCTCAGTGTTTGTTCTTGTTCTCGTTGTGTATCCACTGCGAGCTCCTAGTATTTCAGTTGTTTCATTGGGTCTTCTGCCATCGACTCAAACATGTCGATCACACGGCAGTCTTCACACATCGCGATACGATTGATCGCCGCTTCATCAGAGAAATGAGAGTGACCGCGTAACTTGTTTTGTAGCATGTCGATCATAGACTGAGGTGCGAATGGCTTATGACAGCGAATACATTCCGCTGCTTTCTCTTCGTGAATCACAACCGCTTTTTGGCGCTCTTCTTTCACCCAGTTCATGCGTGGCGTTAGAGTCAGAACTTTCTCTGGACATGCCTTTTCACACAAACCACATTGAATACAATCTTGTTCAACGAATTTAAGTGATGGAGATTCACCATCGGTATGAAGTGCACGCGTTGGACATACCGCCACACAGCTCATACACAACGTACAATCTTTGCTCTCACAAGAAACATTGCCGTAAGGCGCGTTCGCAGGCAGTTCAACAATGTTCTCAACCGGAATACGAGAAGAAGACATTGCATCCAGCGCAGTAAACAAACGTTGACGCTTGTTACCTTGAAGATCGCCAAGAGCAAGATCGAATGAATCTGTACATAGTGTTGGAGGACCTTCACGAAGCGATTCCAAGTAAAGGATATCGATGGTCTCTTTTGCGATGCCAAGTTGATCCAACAGCTCTTGCGCGATACCCACTTCGTTGTTCAGAACACGAATGATGGTTGCAGGCATAAAACGAGAAGCTGCAAATAGCACTTGCGTCGCGCCATTAACTAGAGCTGCAAACCATGTATCGATACCGATAGAAGGGAGCTCTTCAACCACAATTGGAATCACGTTATCTGGTAGCGCTTTCAGTGCCATCACATTGTAAGTCTCATGACGAGAGCTACAGATAAGAACGATAGGATCCAGACCGCCCGCTTGCTCGTAGTTCGCTAGCGTGCGTTCAATGAATTTTTGTGTATCTTCAGGATTAGGTAGAGCGTAATGAATCGCTTCTGTCGGACAAGCCGTTGCACAAGTACCCACGCCCTGACATAGGTATGGGTTAATCTCGATGCGATGGCCTGTTTTATCGCTGCCTTCACTTGATAGTGCGCCAGCAGGACATGCATCGACACAACGCTCACAACCTTTAACGCCACGGGAACTGTGCGCACATAGATCAGTGTCCAGACGGAAGAATTTTGGCTTATCAAACGTACCCATTAATGTTGGGATTTCTTCTAACGCTTCTGCCAGTTTTGGATAACCACGTCCTACTGGGTAGTAACCCGGAACCGGAACCTCTTCTGACATACAGCTGCTTAGACAAAGATCGAGAACAACATCGAAACAATCACTATTAATAGCGACTTTTGCTAGGTTGCTTGTTAGACCGTTATTTTCGATAAGCACTTCAAACGTGCCTAGGAAACCAGAAACCTGAACTGAGTTAGCAAAGTACAGTTCTGGATTGGTGCCTTTCTCTCCGTCTGTAGAAAGAAGTGTCAGGCTGTTCATTTGAGATAGCTGCGCGGCTGCACTCTCAATGATGGCAGTCGGTCCAACAATCAGTGTATTACCGCCACTCTCGTAGCTCACCGTTGGTGGAATAAGATTGGTCAACTCTACGGTATTCTCAAACGCATACAGACGCGCTTTACCGTTATTGGAAGTTGCTTGTTCTAATAGTTGTTTCAACATTGCTCAGTTCCATTTATACGCATGGATAGTTTCTTCCATCTTTCATTGTAGTTAGCGCAGGCGATTCTGCTGATTAACTCGTCAGTAACTACCCCTTTTAGGTAGTCCCACGCGGGTTATCACTGCCTGTTGGGCAAATGGTCTAACTTCAACAAGAATGGTAATGAGCAACAGATAGCAAATGTCGTGCCAATTAAATATCAACTAATTTTCAATAGGTTAGCTATTTATCTTAGAAATTGTAGGGATAAAAAAACCGACTGAGACATTTTGTCTCAGCCGGTTCATTGAGCGTTTAGTCAAAATGTACCTATTCTTTGTGTGGTATATTTTGTCCCACCTCTTCAGGGGCTAGTTTTGTCTCTAGAATATCACTTTCATTAGATGCTGTATTTATATCCAGTTCTTTTTGTTCTTCGGGAATTTCGGCACCTTCAGCAAGTTCTACATCAGCCGATTCAATATCACTTTCTTCATGAGATTCAGTTGATTGTGTCGTTTCTTCTGCTGGTTCTTCTTCCGTTTTCTCTTTCACCCAATCACGAAGTGTTTCAGCCACCCCTTCAGAAAGCGACTTGAGGTTACTGTAATCATCGTCGTAATCATCCAAACCATCGCGAACGTTAAACTCTTCTGACAAGAACATCTTACGCAGTGCGGCTTTCTTAACGCTCTCTGAAGCCTCAGACACTAATAGCTGCGCTACGGACATCTCTTCAGGATCAGTAGTTTCGTTTGATGCCTGTTGAGATTCAGTCTCTGTCGCAGAAGCCTCAGTAGCTAATGCTTGCGCTTCAGTGCTTAATTCTTCATGAGCTTGTGCGGTTTCTGGTTCAGTAGATTCAACAGACTCCACGACCTTAGCGTCTGTAGGCTCGGTTGTGGTTTCTTCTAATTTACGTTTCGACCAACGGCTAAAAAAACTAGTTGCCATTTGCTCTGCCCGCTCCTTTGCGTTTCTTACGTCTTACTTCTAACAATTCACCGTGGCGCCCAATAAAGGCTTCCATCCAAGCTTGAATAGCTAACGGCATATCATTAGATAATACTAGGTTATCGCCATCCATATATTGCGCAGCGACAGTTTGAGACGCCGTAAGCAATTGAATCGTCGGTGTATCACCAGAGTCGACATTATCCATAACCAAAAAAAGCTTTGGTTGTTGCGAGCTCAGGTTAAAGCGGTAATCGGTGCGCTCGTCTTTGTGCAATTGCAACAAGCACACGTGTTGAGTGTCTTCGGTTGGGTTAATTTCAAATCCCGTCAGTTGCCATTGGGTCGTGACCCAAATACCGGTACTGATCTCATGCTCTACAAGATCCACGCCTATCGACCATGAATCTTCATTTTTCTCGAACTGTTTCTTATCCGACATAACTCACCCAGTTTGTTCTATGTTGGCTTTAAGACAGAAAAGGACATTTTGTACTTTGCTTTCAACCATTTTAGCGGTACAAAGCAATAAACGCGCCAGATTAAGCCTTACCTTCGCTAAGCTCATAAGTTCAAAACTAGTAGAAATTCAAATTAGCACCTGTGTCATTGCTGCGATATCGCAGAATTAATCCAGAATCGAAGCAATGCCTCGCAATTTTCCTTATAACAGCTATTTTGGAATGAGAATTGCTTTGTTGTAGCGTTAAGACGAATAGACCCATTAATGAGAGCGTGTATCGGCTCTCTCATTCATTAGGACATGACTGTGGTAAAACCAAACATTATTAAAACCAGTGAAAATCCCCTACAGACCATCGAAGTAGAAGTGTTTGACGAATACGGTGAGAAGCTAACTAAGCAAATCGCCTGTGAGCGCCCTCTTACGGTGATGTTGAACTGGAAGGAAGTCGTTACGCTAATGACGCTTGGCTCTCGTCCTGAAGCGCTTGTGTTGGGTTATTTGAAGAACCAGAGCTTCTTGTCTGATCCTGAAGCGATTGAATCGGTCATTATTGACTGGGAAACGCACTCAGCTGCGGTTATCACCAAAGAAAATACTGAGCACTTAGAAGGCGCGCTGAAGAAGAAGACGGTGACGTCTGGTTGTGGTCAAGGCACTATGTATGGCAACGTGATGAAGCAGCTTGAAGATTACCAAGTGCCACAAGTGCCGCTGAAGCAATCTGAAATCTACGCGGCGCTTGAAGCATTAACGCATTACAACGATACCTACAAAAAAGCGGGCGCTGTGCATGGCTGTGCCGTGTGTAAAGGCAACGAAGTGCTGTCTTTTGTGGAAGATGTTGGTCGTCACAACGCAGTTGATACGCTAGCGGGTGAAATGTGGCTTAATCAAGAAACGGGTGAAGATAAAATTTTCTACACAACGGGGCGCCTTACATCAGAGATGGTGATTAAAGTAGCGCAGATGGGTATCCCTGTTTTACTTTCTCGCTCGGGCGTAACTCAAATGGGTTTGGATCTGGCGAAAAAGTTTGGCATCACTACTATCGCTCGTGCGAAAGGCTTACGTTTCCAAGTCTTCACTGGTGCAGAGAAGATTGATTTTGACGTGAAGGGAAATCAATAACTCATCATTAATTCACCAAATGAGTTAGACTTAAGTCATCATGTGGATTCACAAAGGATGTGAACTATGAACAACGATCAGCTGTGGAATTATCTACTCACCCCAAGCGGCATCATCGTTTCGATGATCATTACCTTCGGGCTCGTTGGGATTTATGCTTATCTAATGAGGCAATTTAAGGATTGAACGCCACAATATAGCGCTAGCAAAGCATTAGCACTAACACAGAATAGACATAAAAAAAGACCTCGCAATGAGGTCTTTTTCTTTATTCGGAAGAAGGATTAGCCTTCGATACCACGAGATTTTAGGAACTCAGAGTAAGTACCTTTAAAGTCTGTGATTTTACCATCGCGGATTTCGATGATGCGTGTTGCTAGCGAGTCTACGAATACACGGTCGTGCGATACGAAGAACAATGTGCCTTTGTACTGCTCTAGTGCCGTGTTCAATGATTCGATCGATTCCATATCCATGTGGTTGGTTGGTTCGTCCATTAGCAGCATGTTTGGTTTGTGCATCATTAGCTTACCAAGCAGCATACGACCTTGTTCACCACCAGACAGTACTTTTACTGACTTCTTGATGTCATCTTGACCAAACAGCATACGACCTAGGAAACTACGAACCACTTGCTCGTCATCGCCTTCTTGACGCCATTGACCCATCCAATCCGTTAGGTTTAGGTCTTCTTCGAAGTCGTGTGCGTGGTCTTGCGCGTAGTAACCGATGTTCGCGTTTTCGGACCATTTGAACTCACCAGTACGTGGTTCTAGTACACCAGCAAGTGTGTTTAGTAAGGTTGTTTTACCCACACCGTTCTCACCGATGATTGCAACGCGCTCACCGACTTCAAAAATCGCATTGAAGTTAGCAAACAGGTCGTCTTCAAAACCTTGGCTTAGGTTTTCAACAATCAGAGCATTACGGAATAGCTCTTTAGACTGCTCAAAACGAATGAATGGGTTTTGACGGCTAGACGCTTTTACTTCGTCCAGTTTGATCTTGTCGATTTGCTTAGCACGAGATGTTGCTTGTTTTGCTTTCGATGCGTTTGCAGAGAAACGTGCAACGAACGTTTGTAGCTCAGCGATTTGTGCTTTCTTCTTCGCGTTGTCGTTTAGTAGACGTTCACGAGCTTGAGAAGCCGCTGTCATGTACTCGTCGTAGTTACCTGGGTAAACACGTAGCTCACCGTAATCCAAGTCAGCCATGTGCGTACATACTGAGTTTAGGAAGTGACGGTCGTGCGAAATGATGATCATTGTGCAGTTACGCGCGTTTAGCGTGTCTTCCAACCAACGGATAGTGTCCATATCCAAGTTGTTGGTTGGTTCGTCAAGAAGCATTACGTCTGGGTCTGCGAATAGAACCTGCGCTAGAAGCACACGAAGTTTCCAACCCGGTGCAACTTCACTCATTAGACCGAAGTGTTGCTCCATTGGAATACCCACAGCAAGAAGAAGCTCACCCGCTTTTGCTTCTGCCATGTAACCGTCCATTTCCGCGAACTGAACTTCTAGATCAGCCACTTTCATGCCGTCTTCTTCGCTCATTTCAGCAAGTGAGTAGATACGGTCACGCTCTTGCTTCACTTCCCATAGCTCTTTGTGACCCATGATTACTGTATCGATTACAGTGAATTCTTCGTATGCGAACTGGTCCTGGTTCAGTTTTGCAACGCGCTCGTTTGGATCGTAGCTTACGTTACCACTTGTTTGTTCAAGCTCACCGCTCAGGATTTTCATAAAGGTTGATTTACCACAACCGTTAGCCCCAATTAAGCCGTAGCGGTTACCTTCGCCGAACTTAACTGAGATGTTTTCAAATAGCGGCTTAGCGCCAAATTGTTGAGTAATATTCGCTGTGGAAATCAAAACCTTTACCTTAGCAATTCAAGTTTATTGGGAAAAACCGCGCAACGTTACTGCTTAAGGCTACACACTTCAAGTTTTGTTTTTATTAATTAATGAGAAAAAGCACTGTTTAGCGAACTGATTTTTGAGATTTGGCTAACATAAACCTTGCTAAATTTAAGTGTTCTCACTCTAACCGACTCAAAACTGAGACATAAATCGGTCATGACTAACCATTGACATACCCCATGAAATTGGGTTTATAGTGCGTCCCCTTTTATCAATTCCGTACGTTATTCCTTTATTAAGCGTCAGTCTCTATTAAAGAATCGAAACTAAACGTACGGTCATTGGGTAAAACTCGCATATCGCGATAAAGCAACTACACTAACTCTAACCTTCTAAGTTTTAAGAGAATTTTATGCATTTCATGGCGCGCATTTTAATGCTAGTCGGTCTCGTGCTTTCTTTACCCGCTCACGCTGAGTGGGAGTACGAATTCCAACCTGAGCCTCAAGTCTTGCCTGTAGCGCAAGAGATCACTCAGGAGATCAATAAGCTGCCAGAGCCTTTGTTTATGTCTGACCAAGACAAACGTAAGGTCAACCAACTGCTCAATGCAGTAATGAATGAGCAGCGCAAACAGACCCTTATCTTTGATCAACACCTAAAGACATACCGCAATTCTGGTGAAGACAAAGAGTGGTTTGAGACACAATCCAGTTACCTTACGGTTAACAGCCTAGGACAAAGTAAAGAGCGTTTATTAGAGCTTACTGACCCCATCACGCACGATAAACTGACTGGTTTCGGTCCTTATGGTGTCACGCAGTTTAAGCAAGAGTGGCGTCAAACTCAGCTTAACGTCGAGTACTTGGTATTCTTCCAGATTCGTTCTTTCCAATCTCTGATTAAAGAAATTCTGATTTCACCGATTCCGGTTGTTTGGGCTGGCATCAAAGTGTTGTTTATCTATTTCGGTCTGGTCTGGTGGTTAACTAACAGCAAGCGCATCATTACTCTATTCCGCGAAACGCAGCTAGATAACATCACAAAGCCGCCAATCTGGGTTCGTTTGATTTGGTATATCAGTCGTGCGCACAGAGCAATTGCTTGGTTGATTGCGATTACGCTCTCGCTTCGAGTGCTATCAGAAATCCCAAGCTTGCAGCATTTGATCATTCTAGAAATCTTCACTTGGTGGGTTCTGGGTGGTTCTATCGCGATTAGCTTTATTCTCGAGTTTGCTTATCGCAACAGTCGCAGCACTAGCCAAGAAGTGATTGCCCTACGCCTTTCGACCATTCGTCGTTACGTTTGGAGCGCTATTGTTGCTGGCGTAATTCTTCAAATCTCGATTCGTACGCTGGGTAAAGGCACCATCTACTCGTGGATCTACAGCGCGCTGTTCTTCTGGTTTGTATTGGTGACGCTGTCGGTATTGCGCCTATGGCGTAAAAAGGTATTTGAAGTCGCGGAGAAGCTCTCTGATCGTCCTGTGTGGGTAAACTGGTCTATTCGTCGTAAAGACACCTTGTTTCTAAGCATCATTGGTACGGCTATATGTGCCGTGTGGATTACGCTGCATAGCTTCAAACACCGTATTGTCGCAATGCTGTCTAACTACACCATGTTTAGCCAAGCGTTGGCATACTTGTTCCGCATCGAAGTTGCCAAACAAACAGGTAATAAAGGCGGTGATACTAATCTAGTAAGAATCAAAGGCGAGCAAACATTCGAGTATATTCTTCCTGGTAGCGAAGACAGCGAGTTGGTCGAGTATGCCTCAGACGAAATCAAGCAACTGTCTAAATACCTGCTGACAGATAGTCCTGCGGTATGTGTAATTTCTGGTGAACGTGGCGTTGGTACAACGACCTTCCTTCGTACGATCCTTAACAAAGTGAAGAACGCCAAACCGCTTTATTTGAACTGTCCATACGCAGGTTACAGTGAATTACTAAAAGAGTTGGCACTGCAGCTTGGTTTGGAAGAAGACGCCTCTGAGATTCAGGTTCTTGCGCATTTACGTAAAAGTGACACGCCTTACCTTATTGCAGTTGATAACGCCCAGCGCTTAGTTAAGCCAATGGTAGGCGGTTTAAGCGGTTTGATTAAACTGACTAATCTACTTCGTCGTTCTAAGAAAAATCACCGCGTTGTCATGGCGATTGAGAAAGCAAGTTGGCGTTTTGTCGACCGCGCTCGTGGCGAACGTCTGTTGTTTGACTGGGTGGCGTTTATGCCGCGCTGGAGTGAAAAACAACTGTCTGCGCTGTTTGATACGCGTATTAACCAAGAGATTGAGAACCCAGTAACGTTTGATGGTCTTGTCGTCCCTAAGCAATGGGACCAAGAAGACATCACGGAAGAAGAACGTGCTAAACAAGGTTTCTACCGTATTCTGTGGCATTACTCTGATGGTAACCCGACAGTGGGCTTGCGCTTTTTCCGCTTGTCTCTGCGTCAAGACAAAGAGACGCAACAAGTGGTGGTTCGATTGTTCCATGCACCAGAGTCTCAAGAGCTAGAGAAAATGCCGAAGCCAATGCTAGCCGTGCTGCGCTCAATTGTTCAGCTTGAAGTGGCGTCGCCGGAAGAGTTGTCTGAGTGTACTCAGCTAAGTATTGCGGAAGTTATTGGTACTCTGCGCTACTTCCAAAGCCGCGGCTTTATTGAATGGAGCGAAGACAAAGCTCGCGTGTCGGATCACTGGTTCCGTCACATTACCAACGTTCTCGACCGTCAACATTTATTGGTGAAATAACGATGAAAAAACTACTCACCGTATTAGCGTTATCGCTATTAAGCACCTCTGCATTGGCGACTGAAGAAATCGCGAGTGTGGATAATATCTCGCAAATCGCTAGCCTAATTCGCTGGAGCGGCGTGTTCTTCTCCATCATTGTGATTGCCTCAACGTGGCTATTGCTTAAGTTCATGAACTCGATGGTAGAAAGTATTGGTAGCCAATTCGTGCAATACCGCATGGTGCTGCAAAAGCTTCAATCTTTCTTGCAGTTCTTTATCTACTTAACCGCTGGTTCTGTCGTGTTTATGATGAGCTTCCGTATTAACGATCAAATCCTTGCTCTGATCGGTGGTACGTTAGCGGTTTCGGTTGGTTTCGCATTGAAAGACCTAGCCGCATCCTTCATCGCGGGTATGACAGTTATGGTGGATCGTCCATTCCAAGTTGGTGACCGCGTCACGTTCGAAGGTAACTACGGCGATATTATTGCAATTGGTTTGCGCTCTGTGCGCATGCGTACCCTAACCGATGACATCATTACGATTCCAAACAACAAGTTCTTAAGTGAAGTGGTCGTCAGCGGTAACTACGGTGCTCTGGATATGCAGGTAGTGATTCCGTTCTATGTGGGCATGAATGAAGACATTACGTTAGCACGTGACTTGATTCAGGAAGCGGCGTCTTCAAGCCGTTATATCCACCTACCTAAGCCGGTAACGGTTCTCGTCAAGCAGACCATTACGGATAACTACTTGGCAATTCAGCTAACGTGTAAGGCTTATGTGGTAGACACCGCCTACGAGAAGCTGTTTGAAACCGACATTACTCTGCGTGTGATGAAAGAGTTCAAGAAGCACGGCATAAATCCACCGAAGATTGCAGTGCATACGGGTTAATTCTGCGTATTCCTCTCGCGTTTAGAGAAGGACAGATACAAAAAGGGTCAGTGATTTACACTGACCCTTTTCTTTGCGCGTTACGAATTGGAATCGCCGGTTAAGCGATATTCGTTACCTCAAGCAGTAGCTCGGCTTTCTTTGGCAGGTAGATACTGAACGTACTGCCTTTGCCCCATTCCGATTCAGCTTTTAGCTCGCCGCCTGTTTGACTAAGAATACTTTGCGAAACAGAAAGCCCTAGCCCAGTACCGTCGCGTTTAGTGGTATAGAATGGCGAGAAAATACGACTCAAGTTTTCTGGCTTAATACCACAACCTTCGTCAGTGACATGAATCGCGGCGCCTTTCAGTTCGCCATCTTCAATCCAATCTTCACTCACGACGGTTAGCTTACCTTTGCCGTCCATCGCGTGAATGCCATTCATCTGCAAGTTCACCAGAATCTGCAACAAGTGGTGGCGATTGATCTCAACCGAAGTATGAGCCTGTAAATCGGTGACAAACTCAATATCACGCTTCTTAGTACCGGTTTTAACCAGCGTGATGCTCTCATCGATGATTGGATTCACGTGTTGCCACGTAATTTCGTCTTGTACACCGCCCTGACGGCTGTATTGCAGTAAGCTGCGCGTGATATTACGAATACGGTCAATTTGAGCGTGAATCGCATCAATCTCTTCCTGAACGCGGCTTGCCTCTTCACCTAGCTCAAATTGAATCAATTCAACGTTACCCAGAATCACTGCGGTTGGATTGTTAATCTCGTGGGCGATCCCAGCAGTCAACTCACCCAGTGCGGCAAGCTTTTCGTTGACGACGAGCTTGTCACGGGTTTGGTTGAGTAGTTGAATATGAAGTTCAAGCTCTTCAGTTTTGTCTTTCAAACTCGCCGTACGTTGTTGAACTTTACCTTCCAGCTCCATGGCAGAGTTCTTCAGCTCGACTTTACGATCTTCCAAAGCATCAAGCATGTTGTCGAACTGACGCGCTAACTGAGCGAGCTCATGGTGTTCATCCAACCCTAATGGACCAATACGCTTTTCTTTACCCAACTGGACAAGCTTCACAACTTTGTAGATGCGCTCGATTGGACGGAATAGATCGCGAGAGCCGCGATACACCATCACGCCAGAAACTAAGAGCAACATTAAGGTAATCAAGCTAATCTCAACGATATTTGTCATATACGCTTTGACGAATGGCCACATCAAGTAACCGGTGTAGAGCATACCAATGACATTGTCGTACTGGTCTTTGATTGGTTGATAAGCAGTGATGTACCAAGCATCGTAAACAAACGCGCGGTCGACCCATTGCTCACCTTCCGCCAATACCTTGTTGTATACCTCAGAACTTACTCGCGTACCGATAGCGCGCCCCAAACGTTGGTCGCTATCTAAGGGAACGTTAGTACTAACACGAAGATCATCCAAGAATACCGTCAGAGTCCCCACTGGACGGAGGGTGTCGTTATCGCTCAAATAGATAAGATCACGAATTTGATCGACCAACACCGTGCTGTTGTTAAGCAGCAAACCGCCATCTAAGAAACCAATTAAGTCGTTCTGTTGGCTGTAAACTGGGATCACGGTTCGACTTACCAAGCCACGTGCTTCCACACCACCATTCTTTAGAATCGGTACTTCAGCACGTTTGGCGAGTTCAGGGTCTAGCTTTTCCAGCTCTTTTCTGTCGAGAACATCGAAGAAAGATTCGCGCTTAGTTAAATCCATAAAGCGGAATTTGTTTTCCATCGAATTAACACGTTGGAAGGACAAAAAGTCCAAACCGTAGCGTTTTTTCTGTGCAGTCACCCACTTTTGCAACTCTGCTTGTGGGACATTTTGATTCACTCGGGTACGGAAGTCATAAGAGTCCGCGAACGATTTCACGTAGTTCGCCTGCTTTTGTTGCAGCAACGTAATACTGTTATTAGCAACGCCCAAACGCTCCGATACGTCTAACAACGCGTTTTGCCACGTATAATGAATCGACCAATAGATCGTAATGCCAATAAGGGCTATTAGCGTTAGAAAGATTGGCGCAGATGTCAAAATCAACAGTCGATAACGCACCATGGTTTTGAATCGGTACGTCCATTTAGACAATCCTTTGTGTTGCTGCCAACTACTACTCGGCATAATCCTCGTCCTCAGAATCCCACTCTTTGTATTTGCGCTCTAGCGTTTTTCGTGCCACTCCTAAATCTCGAGCCGCCGCCGACTTGTTGCCTTCGTGCAAATTAACCAATTGTTGGATATGCGCTTTTTCCACTTCTTTTAGTGTCCAAGTGTTTGGATAGCCTTCACCAGAGAACTCTTTGCCTTCTTTGAAGGTTGGCAATTCTTCACTGTGTGACACGGTAATGGAGACATTAGGTAAAGCATGACCGCCATTGAGTTCACGCCAGTGATGCGCAGGTGGTTTACCTAACAAAATACAACGCTCGATGAGGTTTTTAAGTTCACGAATGTTACCTGGCCATTCGTATTCGCTCATCGCTTCCATATCTTCATGCGCCCACTTCGGTGCTTGCATACCCAGCTCACTGGTCAGCATATTGCTGAAATATGGAACCAGTTCAAACAAGTCTGTTTTACGCTCACGTAGAGGAGCAACTTCAATCTTCAAAACGTTTAAACGGTAGTAGAGGTCGCTACGGAAGTTACCTTTGTTGACCTCTTCTTGCAGGTTGCGGTTGGTCGCCGCGACAATACGAACATCAATGCTAATTTCACGCTCAGAACCAACCGGACGAATGGTGCGCTGCTCTAACACGCGTAGCAGTGACGCTTGCATGGACAAAGGCATCTCACCGATTTCATCAAGGAATAATGTGCCGCCATTGGCTACGCGGAAAAGACCCTCGCGAGATTTCTTAGCGCCAGTAAAAGCCCCCGAGGTATGCCCGAATAACTCACTCTCTAAAAGCTCTGGTGCAATCGCGCCACAGTTAAGTGGGACGAATGGACCTGTTCGACCGCTTGCTTGGTGAATACCTCTCGCCACCAACTCTTTACCGGTGCCCGACTCACCTTCCACTAGGACAGATGCGCGAGACGGCGCAAATTGAGTGATCAGTTGTTTGAGCTGGCGAGTTTTTTCCGAACCGCCAATAATCTCTGAGGTGTTGTGACGCTGATAGTCACGCTTCATCGCGTATTGCATGCGTTCGTTCAAACGGCGATCCATACAACGACTGACCGCTTTCAGCATCTGTTCTAGGTTAAACGGCTTGAGGATAAAGTCCGATGCACCAAGCTGTAGGGCTCGAATCGCAATTTCCAAATCCGCGTAGCCTGTCATAAAGATGACATCCGCGCGTTTGTCGTCATCTTCAAACGCCTCTTCCCATTCAATCCCTGAACGCCCCGGCAGGTTGATATCTAACAGAATCAAATCGTAGTGGCGTGAGTTACGTAGCTCTTCCGCTTCTTCAATGCTGCCCGCTGTATCGACTTGAGAAAACAGCTTGCCCAGCGCCTTTTTAAGGATGGCTTGCATACCGAGTTCATCATCAACGACCAGTACTGAAAAAGCGTTGTATTGTTGGTTTGTACTAATATGGGATTGAGTAGACATATTTACCCCAGTTGGATTTGAATGGGACAGAGTGTACCAAGTTTAAACAGAGATACCCTACAAAAAGTGCGACATTTTGTACCAACGCAAATTTTTATGCAAATAAGTCCATGAATTAGCGCATAAATCAAACATTTTGAGCTTGTAAAATGTTGGCATCTTGTTTGCTATATGGAGTGTCCAAGTGGTCTCAGGATGCGGGAGACATTAACGCGTAATCATCGCTTCTCGCTCTCTCACCCTAAGGTGACTTGTGATATGAGCGCGCTATGACGCTCTGGCGACTTCTTTAGTAACCCAAGACTTTAGAAGCCAAAGAATCATTGGAAAGGAAACAACTAAAATGAAAAAAATTGCGCTGACTCTAGCTGCAACGTCAATCACTCTTGTAAGCTACTCTGCTTTTTCAGCTCAAGATGGCGAACACATTCGCCTGGCAACAACAACAAGTACTTACCACTCTGGCTTACTGGACTACCTACTTCCTCAATTTGAAAAAGACACTGGCTACAAAGTGGATATCATCGCGGCGGGCACTGGTAAGGCGCTGAAGATGGGTGAAAACGGCGACGTTGATTTGGTAATGACACACGCTCCTAAAGCAGAAGGTGTGTTTGTTGAGAATGGCTACGGCGTCCTTCCACGTAAACTGATGTACAACGACTTCGTTATCGTTGGTCCTAAGTCTGACCCAGCACAAGTGAAAGACGATGCATCCGTACTCGACGTGTTCAAAGAGATCGCAAACAAAGATGCAACTTTCATCTCTCGTGGCGATGATTCCGGTACACACAAAAAAGAATTGGGCATTTGGGCGCAAACTAAGATGGAACCAAACTTTGGTGGCTACCGCAGCGTAGGCCAAGGTATGGGTCCTACTCTGAATATGGCTTCAGAGATGCAAGGCTACACCATGACTGACCGTGGTACATGGTTGGCTTACCAAAACAAATTGGATCTTGCGATTCTATTCCAAGGCGACGAAAAACTATTTAACCCATACCAAGTGATTTTGGTTAACCCAGAGCGTTACCCAACCATCAACTACCAAGGTGCGAAGGCGTTCAGTGACTGGTTAGTGAATCCGCACGGTCAAGAGCTGATCAACAGCTTCCGCCTGAATGGTAAACAATTGTTCGTTGCGAATGCTGAGACCAAATAACGCAATATGAATCTTGCTGATACAACACTAGAAGCCTTGCGCTTACTGGTGAATTTTGATGCAGACCTATGGGAGATCGTTGCGGTCTCCTTTAGTGTTTCTATTACGGCAATATCTTTGGTGGTATTGCCGTCTATTTTGATGTCCTTTGTCCTCGCCTACACCGACTTTCGTGGTAAGTGGTTCTTGCTGTCCATTGTGAACACCTTACAGGCGGTGCCAACGGTCGTAATCGGTTTGCTGCTCTACATGCTGCTATCGAGAGCGGGACCTTTAGGTGATTGGCAAATGCTGTTTACGCAAAAAGCCATGATCTTAGGACAAATGATCGTCTGTTTTCCGGTTCTGGTTTCCATGATGCACGGTGCGCTTCAATCGAGTGACCGTCGCGCGGTTGAAACGGCGATTACGTTAGGAGCGTCAATACCTCGTATCGCTGCTACTATGATCTGGGAGACACGTTTTCCTTTATTGGCGGCTATCATTGCGGGATTCTCACGAATCGTCACAGAGGTAGGCTGTTCAATGATGGTTGGTGGCAACATTATGGGCGTAACCCGTAATATTCCGACTGCCATTGCAATGGAAAGTAGTAAAGGTGCTTTTGCGCAAGGAGTTGCATTAGGAATTGTATTACTATCGTTAGCGTTAGCGCTCAACTTCCTCTTATCGAGCATGAGAGGCAAAGGCTATCTAAGAACATGAAGCAAGCAATCGACTCGCCATCGACCCAATGTAAGGGTGAATTATGACTATAAAAATTACCGCCGAGCAATTGTCCATGCGCTTTAAAGAGCGTGTGCTTTTCCACATCCCTGAATTAGCCATTGGTCCAAACGACGCGATTTACCTAAAAGGTGACAATGGCGTTGGTAAAACCACCTTACTTAAGATCCTTGCGGGTTTGCTCAAGCCTTCAACGGGTAAAGTAGTGGCACCGAAAGATACTTGGTTGAAGAAGTGGACGCGTCGCAATGGTCGTGTTGACGTGATTTATCTCCATCAGTCTCCTTACCTTTTTGACGGCACTGTGTACGAAAACGTCGTTTATGGAGTTAAATATCAACAAGACACGGCAAAAGATAAGCGAGCTCAAGTTATTAGTGCGCTGCGCATGGTAGGGTTAGAAACCTTAGCCGACGAACACATCTCTGTATTGTCCGGCGGTGAAAAGCAACGCGTAGCAATGGCACGGGCTTGGATTTTAAAACCATCGATTTTGTTGATGGACGAACCAAGTGCCTCTCTCGACCAAGAGTCGATTGAACGTCTGGTTATCATGGCAAAAGATCTGCTTGATCGTGGCTCTAGTATTGTTGTGACTAGCCACCAAGCGAACGCGTTGACGGATTTATGTAAAAAACAGTGGTGGATTAAAGACAAGACTTTGATAGAGTCTCCACTCTTGTATGTCATACCAAAAGAAACATCCCAAGAGAACGCATATGCTTCAGCCAACACAAACTAGTTGGGTCATTTTGGCTGGTGGTCAAGCCAGCCGTATGGGTGGAAAAGACAAAGGTCTGATCGAACTGAATCAGAAGCCACTCATCGAACACGTTATCGAACGTTTATCTCCGCAAACACCACGCATTCTAATCAATGCGAACCGAAACCAAGACGCCTACCGTGCGTTTGGTTTCGTCTTCAGTGATCAATTTAAAGATTTCCCAGGTCCGATGGGCGGTATCCATGCGGGCTTGGTTCATGCAAAAACCGATTGGGTTGGCTTCGTCCCTTGCGACAGCCCACAAATCAACACCGACCTTGTTGAACGTTTTTGTAATGCAGTAAAAGAAGACACCGATATTTTGGTTGCTCATGATGGCGATCACCAACAGCCCGTCTTCACGCTTTACCACAAGCGTGTACTGCCAAAGCTGACCGCGTTTTTAGAACGTGGCGATCGTAAAATCATCCTACTCTATAAAGAGTGCAACACCAGTTACGTTGACTTTAGCGACTCACCAAACTGTTTCGTCAACTTAAATACGCCTGAAGAATTGGCGCAATTTGGACAACTCGAATCATGAAACACACGCTAAACATCCCTATTCTTGGTTTTGCTGCCTACTCTGGTACGGGCAAAACTACGCTACTTGAAGCATTGCTACCAAAGTTAACCGACGCAGGTTTACGCATCGGTATGCTAAAGCATGCCCACCATAACTTCGATGTCGACCAACCGGGCAAAGACAGCCACCGCCTACGTAAAGCAGGTGCATCGCAAATGCTGATCTCTTCTCGTAACCGCTTCGCGCTGATGACAGAAACACCAGAATCAGAATCTGAGTTTGATTACCTACTGACGCGATTTGATGAAGACAAGCTAGACGTGGTTTTGGTGGAAGGCTGCAAAAACATTGCCTTTCCTAAGATCGAATTACACCGTGAAGAAGTCGGCAAGCCTTGGCTTTATCCAAACGATGAAAACATCATCGCGATTGCTTCAGACAGCGGCGAATTGGAATCTGAACTGCCACAAATGAACATCAACGATCTTGAAGCAATTGCCCAGTTCGTTATTCAGTATGTTCAAGAAGCGAAAGCACCAAAGAGTAAAGAGAAAGAAGGTGCTTGCTGCGATACCCTTTCTCCGGCTTTCCTTTCTGTCGTTCAAGGACAAGAAAAGATCCTATCTTTGGTGAACACAGTTGCTGAAACCGAAGCGTGCAAGATTGAAAATGCATACGGTCGCGTGCTAGCAGACCACGTGGTGTCACCAGTTAACGTGCCGCAATACACCAACTCAGCGATGGATGGTTACGCTATTCGCGGTGATGACATCGAGCGCGACAGCTACCAAGTGGCTGCTGAAGTGATGGCGGGTCACGCTTACGATCAACCTCTGGAAGTTGGTCAAGCGGTTAAGATCATGACGGGCGCCCCAACACCTATCAATGGTGATACCGTTGTTATGCGTGAACAGGCAACACAGCATGGCGATACAGTCACTTTCAATAGTGCAAGCATCAAAACCGGTCAAAACGTTCGTCAAGCGGGTGAAGACTTAGCAATTGGTAGCGATGTGTTTACCGCAGGCACTCGCCTAGCCTCCCCTGAGATGGGCATGATTGCTTCTCTTGGCTTTGGTGAAGCCAATGTGTTCCGCAAGTTGAAAGTTGCTGTGTTCTCTACCGGTGACGAAGTGCAAGCGCCAGGTACAGATCAGAAAGCGAATTCAATCTACGATTCAAACCGTTTCACTATCATGGGCATGTTAGAGAAACTTGGCTGTGAAATTTTGGATTTCGGAATTCTAGAAGACAACGAGCAGTTGATGATTGAAGCGCTCGAAAATGCTTCTGTGCAAGCCGACGTAGTGATGACTTCTGGCGGCGTATCCGTTGGCGATGCCGATTACATTAAGCTGGCGTTGGACAAACTGGGGCAAATTGATTTCTGGCGTATCAACATGCGTCCTGGTCGTCCGCTTGCGTTCGGTCAAATCAACGATAAACCTTTCTTTGGTTTGCCGGGTAACCCTGTTGCCGTGATGGTTTCATTCATCAACTTTGTTGAGCCTGCGCTGCGTAAGATGCAAGGTGAACAAGGCTGGAAACCACTCAAAGTCAGTGCCATTGCCACAGAAAACCTCCGTTCTCGCCAAGGTCGTACCGAGTTTAGTCGCGGTATCTACGAACTCGACGAAACAGGTCGTCTAACGGTCCGCACAACGGGTAAACAAGGCTCTGGTATCTTGCGCTCAATGAGCGAGGCAAACTGCCTGATCGAAATCTCCCCTGCTGTTGATACTGTAAAAACGGGAGAAAGCGTGACAATTATCCCACTTCAAGGCAGAATCTAGCCCAACTAAAAATGAGAAGGTCAGCACGTCTGACCTTTTTATTGATGACAGAAAAACTTTTCAGAGAGACAGCTATGGCTCGCACCATTCTTTACACTTACAAAGACCAAGACAAAGAACTGACGTTCTCATACCAGCAACACCGCAATATTCAAGAAGCGGTTGCAGAAGCAGAAGGTATCGATATCACTGAGTTCCTAAAGATGGAGCAACAAATCGAAGCAGTGTCTGACACTAAAGCAGTGCGCAACTACCGTGATAACTACTTCAGAAAATTAGGCTTTAGCAAAATCACCCTAGCTCAAAAAGAGAACTTGGGCGTAGGTAAAAAGAACAAATAAGCCAAGCTACACAGACCAAAACAAAAACTCGCGATTCGTCGCGAGTTTTTTATACCTATTCTTTTTGTTCGTACTCTATAGGTAAAAAGCCCCGTTTCACCATAAAGGAAAACGAAGCTTTCAATATAGACCTTATGTATTTTCGCTTACCGAAAACTCAGACGATTATTTGATGTTTAGGAACGCAGCACCACGTACGCCGCCTGAATCACCGTGTTTTGCTTTGATGATCTTTGGACATTTCGCGACAGAAAGCAGGTACTTAGGAATACGTTTTGGCATCTCTTCGTAAATCAGTTCGAAGTTAGATAGACCACCGCCTAGTACAACAACGTGTGGGTCAGTCGCAGTAAACAGGTTCGCAAAGCAGATTGCGAGAAGCTCCATAAAGCGCTCAACGTGCTCAACCGCTTTTGCTTCACCTTCTGCGTTTGCTTTGATAATGTCGATTGCTTTCTTCTCTTCGCCGTAGTAATGCGCATAAAGAAGCTCGAAACCACGACCAGATAGGTAGCTGTCTAGACAACCTTTCTTTTCGCAACCACAACCTAGTAAAGGCGCGTTTTCGCCTAGGTGGAACCAAGCGTCGATAGGAAGACGTGTATGACCTACCTCACCCGCAACGTGGTTACGACCAGAGAACACTTTACCTTCGTAGATAAAGCCACCGCCAAAACCCGTACCAAGGATCAAACCTAGTACAGATGGTTCGTCTTGAAGGTCTTCATCCCATGCTTCAGAAAGCGCGAAACAGTTTGCATCGTTTTCGATTTTTACGCTGCGACCGATTTTAGCTTCCAGATCCGCACGAAGTGGTTTGCCTTTTGCGGCAGGTACGTTAACCGTTAGTACAGTTGCGTCATCCGCATCTTCCATGCCAGGAAGACCAAGACCAATCGTACCTTCACAACCAAATTCCGCATCGTATTTGTTAACCAGACCTGCGATGGTTTCTACCAGCAAATCGTAGTTGTCTGTTGGTGTTGGTACACGTTCAGTTGCTACACGCTCAAGTTTTTCGTTAAACGCACCAAACTCGATTTTAGTGCCACCGACATCAAAGCCGTAATACATGCAATTCTCTCCTAAAATGCTCAAACGACTCCCAAAATATGCTGGAGTCAAAAAGATAAACTTTAGGCATTATCCATATCTGTACGCCTGCAAACCGTGACGGAATGCAGATTTATCCCCTCGTTGAAGCCAGTTGAACAACAAGCCATCAACAAAAGTTCATTCCTTAGAGTTAGCTCTCGATTTTAGCCCACTCTTTGAAACGTTTCAGATGCGGGCGAGACCAGTCGGTTTTTACTCGAGTTTTCGTCAGCATGTAGGTTTCACGGAAGGCTTCAAACCACAATTGCAGACACTCCGAAGCTTGCTCTTCACCTGCCTGTTTGAATACTAACGTCGCCACTTCTGCCGTTGATAAGTGTTGCTCGTTATCCGAGCGACGCATAATGTATTCAGACAGTGATTCCGGCTCAATAGAAAGCACAGGCAAAGATTTAAGAAACTCTGAACGGCGGAAGATCTTACGTGCCTCACGCCAACTACCATCAATGAAGATCATTAGCCACTTTTTATCCGAGCCATCGGATATCTTCAAACGCTCTGGATTTAAACCGTCCAACAAACGTTCAGGCTCATCCACGTAATCTGCTGGGAAGACAACAACAGGTTGATAAGCATCGTTCTCTAGCAATGCCAACATCTCTTCAGAAGGTTCGGTACGATTCCATTGATACACGTAGGTCTCTTGAATCGTATCAGCAATAAGACGCCCAGTATTACTTGGCTTAAACACTTCGTTTTCCGATACGATCAGCATACAGGCAATATTGGATTCAATGTTCGGCTGAATCTCGCACAAACAATATTGTTCAGAAACCTGACAATAAGGACAGCGAACCACTTTACAACCGCGAGCGTTAAACGGCTTCGTTGAGATAGATTGACGGTGCTGGTATAAACGATGGAAAGCGTGGATTCTCATGGATAGAAAGTGCCAGTTGTTAGGGTCTTCATAAAGTAGAGCGCGATTCTACTTGCATAGAGGGTTAGTCTCAAGAAATGCTGATAAACGGACGGACATTCACATTCCTTTCTTCTCGTTGAAAGATACGGTGGAGTGTTAAGGTCTTAACAAATAAGCGAATCAAACAAGGAAATTAGTGTGCCCGAAACTGCATTTAACGACCCTTCTTGGCTACGACTCAGCATCTTCATTGGTGTTTTGTTGCTGTGCACCTTGTGGGAAAACAAGCGACCGAGAAAGCAGCTGACTGTCGACCGTTCATTTCGCTGGTTTAACAACCTCACATTGGTCGCACTAAATAGTGTCGTTATTGCCATAGTTATGCCGATTGCAGCCTTTCAAGCGGCCATCATCGCTTATGAAAACCATTGGGGTCTACTCAATGCTCTTGCCTTCCCGACTTGGTTAAATGTGCTGATAACCGTTGTGCTACTCGATCTCATCATCTACCTACAGCATTTAGTCTTCCATCGAGTTAAACCGCTATGGAAGCTTCACCGCATGCATCATGCTGACTTGGATATCGATGTCACAACCGGGACACGATTCCACCCGATAGAAATCATTCTCTCGATGGTGGTAAAAATCGCCGCTGTGTTTACTTTAGGCGTATCTCCTATTGGCATCGTTGTGTTTGAAATCGTATTGAATGCCAGCGCCATGTTTAACCATAGCAATGCAAAGCTGCCACTGCCTTGGGACGCGACGTTACGTAAGTTGGTTGTGACACCAGACATGCATCGCGTTCACCACTCCGTCATCGTGCGCGAGACACATTCAAACTTTGGCTTCTTCTTGTCTATCTGGGATCGCTTGTTTGGCACATATCGAGCTCAACCGGAGTTAGGACATGATGATGTTGTGATTGGTGTTCCAGAGATTCGCGACAAAGACGAGCAAAGATTAGATAAACTGATTACCCAGCCATTTCGTTACAAAGAAAAGTCTTCCTCATGAGCCGCTCAATGAAAGTGAATGTGTTTGGAAAAGTCGTGCTTGCGGAATGCAAAGATGGGATTTGGACGCTTTATATCGATTCAGAAACATCGATAAAGCGCCCAGTCAGAGATTTGGTAGTGCCGCCTTTTCTAGAAGAAGAGGAGTTGCTGACCTACCTCGATGATATGTATCACGAACATGCAACCGCTACTCACCCCAGTGTATTTAGGATTGAATAGAAATCTTTAGGCTTTAATCAAATTACGTTTCTTGTTTGATTGAGTGACGCCAACAAACAAGCCGATAATCCCCAAAACAATCGATGAGATGGCGAGCACACTCACGTCTTGTTGTTTATTTATGGCTGCGTATACAAATGCAATACCAAAAAAGATGGCACCAAAGCTAAAGCCTGATAGCGCAGCAAAAATACCGAAGCTCGCCAGCTCCTTAAAGTTATCCATAACACTTCCCTGTTGAAAAATAAGTAATGTCAAAAAGTTAACGGAATATCTGACGAGAGTGACGATTCTTTTGCGAATTCCACAACCAAATTGATACCCCAATAGAAAATCCTAATAGCAACGTTTGCCATTGCAGTTGTCCACTGCTCTCGAAGATACCCAATCCATAGTGTGCATACGAGTTAAAGCCTACGCTGCTTAACATAATCAATAAAACTAAAACCAGCCCGGTCCGTCGATGCTTGATCAACAAATACACGGCAAGCAAATCTAGGAGACCCAAAGCACTCCAATACATGTTTAACCAGCCTGGGGCAAAATCGTAAGGCAAAAGGCCATCGACAATATTGTCGTAAAGGTGAATAACGCCACCTACTGTCAGGCAAAGGCATAGGAGAAACACTACGAATTTATCCATTATCGTTTCCTTTCCTTATCTGAATGAATGCGCAAAGCATATAGAAGTCAGCTAAACAATTGTAATTTCATGACCATTTTTGAGACCGACAGAGCCTTTAAACAGTACGTGAGGGGTACGAAAGAATAACAATGGCACTTCTTCCTTATGAATTCGCTCCTGATAAAAGCATAGCGTTTTGCTCGGAAGTTCGCTGAGCTGTAAAAGTTCGGTCTCTTTGTAAGGCATAAAATCCTCTTTTGATTCTTTCCAATCACCAAATTCTTGATTGGGCGACCAGAAAATCACGGTATTGGTTTTATCAAAGCCAAGCTCCCTCACATCAAACCGAAACCAACGACCTAGCGTTGTCGTCTCAAGGCCGCTCTTTCTCAATCCCTCTAGTACCTTGCCCGGATGAATCGGTGTAAAGTGAAGCACGTCATTCCAATAACAATCCAACCCATGAACGCGACGCTTTAGAGCTTGCGGGCGATACTCGTATTTCTTGACATGTTGTTGATACAAGTTCGGGTGTGACGCTTTCAAGCAGTTAAGAGGTTTCAATCGGTCTCCCGTCAAGTTGCTTGGTACGCGATGGTAAACGTAGGTCAAAGTTATCCCTCTTGTGGTGCTTTTAAGTCAATGAACAAAAACTTCATCGAAGGCGGAAAGATAAAGGCATCCTCACATCGATAACCTCTTAGCCACACACCATCATCCCACTTGCGCAGATATAAACCTCTGGGATAGGTCTCTTCCTGAGCAAGAGGCAAAGAAGCGAGCATTATGTATTCATCTTTTGTGAGCGAAATACCTTGAAGTAACAAGTATGATGCGACGGCGAGCGGACAAGGCTCTAGCCCTTTCAGAGCTGCATGAGCAACAAGCTCAGCCAGCGTTGCTCCAAAAGGAGCCCTTAATTCCGAAGGCGTTGTTTCCAATACAGACAATGTCTGGCCACGTTGTTTGGTTTGTATCATTTGGTCTTCAAACAGCTGTAAGGCAAACTGATTGAATTGAATACGTTGTTCTTTGAGTTCTTGAAACAACTCACCATTCGTGTGATTACCGATTCCAACTTTCACTTCATTGCCTCAAGACGAATAAACTCACGAACTTGCTCTAAAGCATGTTGAAAAACAGGGTGCGCACGAAAAGAAATGTCTTCTGTCACCTTATGCCAAAAGAATTCAAAATCATGCCCACCATCATCTTGAGTGTGGAAGACCCACTGTTCCGGCAACGCTTCACATTCACACAAAACGAAATGCCAAATCTGCTCTTGAAACCCACTCTCCCAAGCCCCTAAGTAGGTTGTTTGATTGACCAGTTCAATCCCCGACTCTTCTGCCAATTCTCTTTTTGTCGCACTTAAGAAGTCGTAATCGAGGGGTTCAACAGTGCCTTTCACCAACTGAACGCCTGCAAGAGGATGTTTGAAAAGAAGAATCTCGTTATTTTGGTCTCTTAATACCACTGGACATACTTTATCGACCAAAGAATCATTCCTCATTTTGTTGGCATTTTTGTTTTGCTTCTTCTGAGTACAAAGGCAAGTGACCTAGCGCAGAAAAGCTTACCAGCTTCAACGTATATCGGTTGGCGTTAGATTACCTTTGCTTTTTGGGTGCAATGAGCCAATTTGCGATTTAGGTCACTCACTCTTGGAGTCGAAAATTAAAAAGGCAGAGCGATTGCCCTGCCTTTGGTCGTATAGGAAGTTCGGTTGCTCTTACCTAATGTTGGATCAACTCACTTTAAGCAGTTCGTATTTATGCAGCATCGTTTGTTGATGCCCTGCGATGTCTGCGACTTGTTCCGAGCTCTCAACCATGGCTTCCAACTGAAGTTTGGTATGTTCACCTTGCTCAGAAAGGTGTGAGATAGCTTGAGAAACTTCAGCAGTAGCGCGTTCTTGCTCTTCTGTCGCAACAGAAATTTGGTCGACACGTTGCTGGATAAGCTGAACCGCTTCATTAATTTCAGTAAAGGTAGATTTCACTTGATGACTTGACTGCAACGCAGAAGACATTTCCTCACGTGAATCATTCACAGCCTTCCGAGAACGATCCGCTGCGATAACTAACTCATTCATCATTTCACGAATATTGGTGGTTTGCTGCGAGGTATCACTGGCGAGCTTACGAACCTCATCGGCAACGACCGCAAAGCCTCTTCCTTGCTCTCCTGCACGCGCTGCTTCAATCGCTGCGTTCAACGCAAGTAAGTTAGTGTTGTCAGCAATGCCACTGATCATGTCAACCATTTCACGAATTTGTTTTACGCGCAGATCGAGCTCCATCATAGATTGTTCGTTTGTGTTGAGAGAGCTCTCTAGTGATTCCAAACGCAGGCGATTTTGTTCCACAACACTCACACCTTTCACTGTATGCTCCGTCGCTAAATACGAATCTTCAGACGAAGCATTAGTGACCGATGCAATCTCCCGAATCGACGCTTCTAACTGAGTGATCGTCGTCACCATGCTCATTAACGCTTCATTTTGCGTGGTTAAGCTTTGATTTGTTTGCTCAGCAGCACCGTGGCTGATTTCTGCAGTTTGGTACAAGATATCGCAATTACGAGTCACGGTAGAAATAGAGTCGTGCGTTGAGGCGATGACAAGATTGAGCTTGCGTGCGACTTCTTTGAGTTCAAACGGACCTACCTCTTGAGCTTTGTCGCGAAAGTCATGCTCTGTTAATGCCGACAAGCGATTCAGAATATTTCTAAGACCTCGATTAATCCACATTCTTAGACCAAACCACGTTACGAGGATAACCAGAGAGATAACACCAGCGGCAGTAACCACCATAAAAATAACGTTTTTAATTGTTTTCTGGACCACGGTTTCACGTTCTTTGATCAAAGCGGAGGCCGCATCAGACACTTGATCGAGTAAATACATGGTTTCATTTGAAAGCTGAGAGGCACGTTGAAACTCAGCTTTTTGCTGCTCACTCCTTTCCAACTTTGCCAATATTAAACGGAGTACACCATCGTCCTTGAAGCCCGCCTGTACCATTTCATAAGGCGCAATGAGGCTAGCAAACTCGTTAACTTCTGGGTGCCATTCTTTGAAATCATCAAAAGCGAGATTGATGCCAGCGATGCGATTGCGCATCTCCTTGTATTCTCGCTCCGCTTTTCCTAGCTCAGTTTGCATCATCATGACCAAGAAAGTGCTTTCCATTGAACTTGCAGAGGCGATAAAACGATTTGCTGCATCACTCGATTCAGGATTTTCGTTACTAAGAAATGAACTGATGCGGTTCATCTCAGGTCCAATCGAACTAAGACCGTAACGAAACCCGCCAACAGCCGAGTTAATGTCACTTTGCATCTGAATCACCGCAGACTGTTTGGATAAAATGGAGTTGGTGATTTGATGAAGTTCTGCGACATTTCCTTGGAGCATACTGGAGAGATGATCAGCAACGCCGGACGTTTGCTCGATTAGGTCGTCGCTTTGACTTGCCAGTTCTTCGATTTGAGATGTAATCAAAGGAAGTTCATTAGGATCGGTTATTTGCATTCCATAATTAAGCAGTTTCACCTGTTCCAACACGTTCCTTGTGAGTGTCGCGTTTGCCATTGCCATTGGTAACGCTTTTTGAGACAAGGCATTAAATTGGTCACCCACCTGCTCCACTCCTTTGAAACTTGAGATAGAAAGGGCTATAACAAGTGCGATGATAGTTAGAAATGTTGCACTGATAGTTTGAATCAGTGAAAAAGAAAGGCGTAAACGTTTGCGCTTTGTCATAATCAATGGATGTTCTTTCCTGAGTTTGAATCAACGTGTCCGCTTTTTCGTCACATAAGTGAGACAAAAACGTGATTTTCAGCCCATACTAGGTGTTGATTATGACGCTAATATTTCAGTTTTAAGTCATGGAGATGACCAGTGAGCAAGGTTCGTCATTTATTTTTTCCTTTAATAATCAGTGTGCTACTCAGTGCGTGCTCGTCAGGTCCAGATCCAGAAACGCAAGTCAACGCCTCCCTGCCCGTCAATCAGCTGTTGTCCGACAATCAGGATTTGTACCAATTCTATAATGAGTGGGAAGGCACGCCTTATCGACTAGGTGGAACTAAAAAGTCAGGCATCGACTGTTCGGCTTTTGTTCAAAAAGCGTTTGTTGAGGCATACAAAATGTCGCTGCCGCGTACTACCCGCCAACAGTCTAAACAAGGTGTTGAAATGAGTTGGTCGGACGCCCAACAAGGTGATTTGGTATTTTTCAAAACCAAACGAAGCACATACCACGTGGGCATTTATCTTGGGAACAAACAGTTCATGCACGCTTCTACTTCAAAAGGCGTGATCATTTCGAGAATCGACAACCCATATTGGGCATCGAAATTTTGGCAAGTAAGAAGAGTTACAATGTAACTCTTCTTGAATTTGAATGACGCAAGAAGAGAATCAGTCGTAGGTCGCTACCGCGGTATCAAACAGGTTTTTAACTAATGCGATGTACTCATCCAAAAAGGCAATCTGCTCATTCGTCGCTTTCTTTGACCATACACCCGCAAGTACTTCACCCAAATCTTCAACGACCGCATCTGCCTCTTTTAGCAACTTAAAACGCACGCTTGAATGCAACTCTGGGTTTTGCTCGAATATCGCCATGATGTTCGATGCAACCATGTCAGTCACAACATCTTCAATGCTTTCTGATCCTGTGTCACCGATTTCAGACGTGAAAATATCTAAGTTAAGTGACAAGTGCTCAATTAGAGCGAGATATCCATCGGTTTCTACAACCACTGTTTTTCTCCGTTTAATGCAAGCCTTCGAAGCTGAAAGCGAAATAGTTTCAATAGTAAGACATGCCGAGAAAATTTCATTAACTTATTTCATATTAATGAGAGTTGACGCACTAACTGGATGGTTTTCAACCAATTGAGTTCGGTACTGTTCACCTTTCGAGCTGATGTTTTCAGCAGTTTGTGAGTTATTTATACAAGGCAGAGGCATTTACTTAAAATGACTAGGCGACAAGCCTCTCGTCGCGATTAAAACGCCTTTATCTCGAATAAAATTTAACTACAAAAGTTCAACAATCCCTAGTATCCCCTAGTCGTCTTCATGACTACAAGTTTGGTTTCGACCATTTTCTTTAGCGCGATATAACGCAGCATCGGCACTCTTAAGCCATTGTGTGTGGCTTTCGAAATACGATTTATACTCGCAAACGCCGATACTGATCGTGTAGTTAATCAAAAAGTCTTCAACTTTCACGATTTCTTGTTCAATTCGCTTTCTTAAACGTTCTGCAAAGTAACAAGCTTGCTCTTGATTAGTATGTGGCAGCAAAACCGTAAACTCTTCACCACCAAAACGACCACATACATCGCTGCTACGTGCCGTTTTACGTAACAAGCTTGAGGTACGACGAATCACTTCGTCCCCCGTGTGGTGTCCATAGGTATCGTTGACCTTTTTAAAATGGTCGATATCAAAGATCACTAACGAGCTCGCCCCTTCAATCACTTTAAGTTGCGCAAATTCGTCCTTCAGAGATTGTTCCCAAAAAGCCCGATTAAATAGACCAGTGAGACCATCTTTACGGCTGATTTCCGATAAGTGTTGGTTAGTTTCTCTCAAATGGATACGGTTACGCGCCGTTTCTGAAACATCATTAATCTGAATTGCAATATGGCTAATTTCACCTGACAACGAGCGCAATGGCGTAATCACAATGTCTTGGAACATCAAGTTGCTGCTGTTAGAAACCGGAGAAAAGTTGTTGAACTTGAAAAGGTATGGTCGATTTTCCCAGCTAGAAAATGAACGTGTTTCTAAATCTGCTGATGTCTTGAGTTTTGTCTCTAACCACCTTCTCGGAAGATCTTCAAAATGGTCAAATAAGCACTCTCCGAGAATGTTTTGCGACAAAATACCACTGTACGACTGCATAAAGCTGTTCCAAACGCAGACTTTATAGTCTTGGTCGAGGACAATAAGCCCAGAGTCCATGGTATCCAGAATTTGGGTAACCCAGTGAAAGTCTGCTATGTCCAGCGTGATTTCGGACATTAGATTAGCTCCATGATGTCATAGATGATGTCTACGGATGATTTATCTATCAAAAACAGAACTTCACACTCAAAATCGAGTGATTCTGCCATGTAGGTGTATTCAATGGTAAAGAGTTCACCAGATTCGTTTTTCTCTTCGCTGTAAGGGGTAATGTTCTCGATGATTCCTGGTTGGCGTAACGAAAACTGCTTGTCTAACTGGCTCCCAAGAGAAGTTAGGAATGAAGACACCAGTAAGTTCGATACATTAAGGATGATTTCGTTGTGTGGCGTGAATTCAAGTAAGTATCCGAGTCGTTCGCCGATTTGGTTGATATCTTTACCACGCAGACAAACCAACGCCTCTCCGTGTATACCTCCCCCTACGAACCTTTGTGCCACCGCAACTGAGCTGTCTCGCCCAATCACATCCACCAGCGTCATATGTAATTCACCGTAAGACAAAGGACCAACGTGAGGGACAGGCAATTGAATAAACTCACGTAGATGGTCCGCCATAATTGCAGCGCCCTTACCTAATGCAATATTGGCAACTTCACGGAACTTTGCTAGCGGCGTAACTTCTAACGTATGTTGAGGTTCAATTTCAGTGTGAGCACTAACGGCATAATGAAGACCGAGCGTTTCATAGAGAGGAATAACCTGTTCTTCGGATAATGGTTTAGCAATGAAATCCATCGCCCCAAGATCTAAGCAGCGTTGTTTAGCCTCTTGCTGGACATCACCCGAAATGATGACAATTTTGGTTTGGTATTGACTAACAGGCAGGGACTCTAGTACTTCGAAGCCATCCATGACTGGCATAGTCAAATCGAGGAACAAAACGTCAATATTTTGTTCCGTTAGGATTTTCAATGCCTCGTGACCATCTTGGGCTTCGAGTAGGTGCAATGATGTATCTTGTACGATGGATCGGGTAATCAACTTTCGTGCGACCGCCGAGTCATCACAAATCAGTATTTTCATGCCACCAATGGAACTAAAGTCAAAAAAATAATAATACTAGCTGTGCTGTTTTAGCTCCATATGTTAAGCCGATAAATCATAGGGTTATAGGCGACGTGATTCACACTTATAAACATTTTCTACTATATGCGGAAGAATTATTGTCGAAGTTTGCTTAACTGCGCGTCAATGTTCCGCCGTTTATCCTAAACTATTGTTGGTCAAATAGATAAGCGAGGTTTTGTATGTGGCAAGCAATATCGCAGCAGCTTTCTGATACCTTGATGTTCGAATATCAGATCACCGAGAAGGTAAAACTTTCCGGTGGAGACATCAGTGAAAGCTATATGATCAATGACGGAGAGCAGCGCTATTTCGTCAAAATTAATGATCGGGATTTCTTAGCCAATTTTGAAGTAGAAGCAGAAAGCCTTCACCTATTGCGCGAAACCTCTACTCTATTTGTCCCAGAAGTCGTTTTGGTCGGTAAAACCAAAACGCACAGTTTTATCATCCTCAATTTCCTTCCCACTAAAACGCTTGAAGATAGCGATAACAGCTTTAAATTTGGTGAACAATTAGCGCGCCTGCATTTATGGGGTGAACAGAAAGAATTTGGCTTCGATACAGACAACTACATAGGCTCTACACTTCAGCCAAACCAATGGCATAAAAAGTGGTCAGTATTTTTCGCGGAGCAACGCATCGGGTGGCAGTTACAACTGCTTAAAGAGAAAGGCGTTTCTCTGGTAGACATCGATGACTTTATTGACGTCGTGAAACAGCTTCTCGCTAATCACTCCCCACAACCTTCCCTACTGCATGGTGATCTATGGAACGGCAATGTGGCGCTCACACCCGCTGGTCCTATTTGTTATGACCCTTCTTGTTATTGGGGAGATCGAGAATGTGATCTTGCTATGACCGAGCTATTTGGCGGTTTTCAACCTGAATTTTATCAAGGATATGAATCAGTTGCGCCACTTCCGCTCGGCTATCAAGAACGCAAAGACATTTACAATCTTTATCACATCTTGAATCATTGCAACCTATTCGGCGGGCATTATCTTGAGCAAGCACAATCGATAATTAAGAAGATAATTTCCTATTGATTTGGAAGGGAAAGATCATTACTGAGTGTAAATTTTCGACGCATATCACCCTAGATAATGACCTCAAGTCCAACGTTGGGTTTGGGGTCAACTTTTGTACTTATTTCGACTCAATTAGCAACCATAGCGCCTAATATTCTAAGTAACTCGGCTTACGTTGTATCTCTAACCCTAAGAGGCAAGCGAGTAACTAAGGGCTGTATTTTCTAAACAACAAAGTATTAAAAGCCCTGCAATACTAGGAGTTTATGTATGCAAAATTACACTGAAAGACATGTGAAATGTCCCCATTGTGGGCACTCAATCGGCATCACCCTCGATGCAAGTAACGGTAATCAAGAGTTCTATGATGACTGTCCGGCTTGTTGTCATGCCATTCACCTCAACATGAAAGTTGATGAATTGCAGCAGAAAGTTGAATTGTTCATCGACGACAATTACGAGTAATTACGCAAATCCCCCCCAATAGAAATATGAAAAGGAGCCGCAAGTGCTCCTTTGTTATTTATGTCCGTTTATTTTGACTACCTCGATAAACCAAGCTCGCTATGCCTTACAGACTTAAAGCTGCTTCGCTGCTAATACACGCTCGACCGTATCAACAATCGCTTGTGTTTGTGGGTCAAATTCTACGTTGATCTTTTCACCGACTTGGCGACGCCCGAATAGGGTTCTCTCTAACGTTTCTGGAATTAAATGAACGGAGAAACGATTATCTTCGACTTCACCAATCGTGAGCGAACATCCGTCTAAACCAATGTACCCTTTCGCAAGTACGTATTTCATTGATTCTTGTGGTAGCGTAAACCAAATCGTGCGGTTGTTTGGTGTATCAATCACTTCAGCGATTTCTGCCATTAAGCTAATGTGCCCTGACATGCTATGACCGCCGATCTCATCACCAAACTTAGCAGCGCGCTCAATATTCACACTATCGCCTGCTGTCAATTCGCCAAGGTTGGTCAGCGCTAGCGTCGCTTGCATTAGGTCAAAGCTGATTTGCGATCCTTCAATTTTCGTTACTGTAAGGCAACAACCGTTGTGCGCAACAGAGGCACCAATTTCAAGACCTTCACTTAGCGCGCCTTCAAGTTCAACAACGTGAGTTTGAAAACGATCTTTCTTGTCGATATGAACGACTTTAGCCGTACCCTGAACGATTCCTGTAAACATACTTTTTACCTATTTTTTTAGAAGCGACTGATAGCCAAGACAAACGTCCGCAGATGATTTTTATAATCGTCTATCAATTAACCAAAAATCCACATCTTGTGGGTATGGTATCTGAGCATACAATTGTTTATCATCTGCGCGGAGTTCCTTCGAGGCATTTTTTCACCTTATAGTGACTAAAATCAACCATCAGATCAGTTCATCACGTCTTTTGTCCTCAAGCGCTCTCTATCTTTTCAAATAATTTCTTTTACAACATATTGTTCCGCTCTGGAGTATTTCGTGCATCGCTATAAAGAAGAAGCATCGAGTCTTATCAAATTAGCAACCCCTGTGTTGATCGCTTCTGTCGCGCAAACAGGCATGGGCTTTGTGGATACCGTAATGGCTGGTGGCGTCAGCGCGACCGACATGGCGGCGGTATCTGTGGCAGCAAGTATTTGGCTTCCATCAATTCTGTTTGGTGTGGGCTTATTAATGGCGCTTGTACCAGTAGTCGCTCAGCTGAACGGCTCTGGTCGACGCGTTAAAATCCCATTTGAGATCCAACAAGGCATTGTCCTTGCGTTGCTTATCAGTATTCCTATTATCGGCGTACTATTCCAAACGCAGTTCATTCTTGGGTTTATGGACGTTGAAGCCGCTATGACAGAAAAGACGGTGGGTTACATTCATGCCGTGATCTTCGCTGTACCTGCATTCTTGTTGTTCCAAACCTTGCGTAGCTTTACTGACGGTATGTCTCTGACCAAGCCAGCGATGGTGATTGGTTTTATTGGCTTGATGCTGAATATCCCACTGAACTGGATTTTCGTTTACGGTAAATTCGGAGCGCCGGCACTAGGCGGCGTGGGCTGTGGTGTTGCTACGGCAATTGTGTACTGGGTTATGTTTGGCTTACTGCTTCTATACGTGACGACGTCTGCTCGACTAAAAAGCATCAACCTGTTTGGTGAGTTCCATAAGCCTCAACTAAAAGCACAGATTCGCTTGTTCAAACTGGGTTTTCCAGTTGCTGCGGCGTTATTCTTTGAAGTTACCCTGTTTGCTGTGGTTGCGCTTTTAGTCTCGCCACTAGGTTCGATCATTGTTGCCGCGCACCAAGTCGCAATTAACTTCTCTTCGCTGGTATTTATGTTGCCAATGAGCGTGGGTGCTGCAGTAAGTATTCGCGTTGGTCACCGTTTGGGTGAAGAAAACGTCGATGGTGCTCGTGTTGCCTCTCGCGTAGGTGTCATGGTGGGTCTTGCGCTTGCGATGATGACAGCGATTCTAACTGTCATCTTCCGTGAACAAATTGCCCTGCTTTACACCAATAACCCAGAGGTAATTGAATTGGCGATGGTGCTATTGCTGTTTGCAGCAATCTACCAATGTACAGATGCGGTGCAAGTGATAGCGGCCGGTGCTCTGCGCGGCTACAAAGACATGCGTGCTATCTTCAATCGTACCTTTATCGCATACTGGTTGCTTGGTTTGCCAATCGGCTATGTGCTCGGACGTACAGATTGGATTGTGGAACCAATGGGCGCTCAAGGCTTCTGGTTAGGCTTTATCATTGGTCTTTCTTCAGCAGCGTTCCTATTGGGTATTCGTCTACGCTGGATGCACCGCCAAGATCCAGAAGTACAACTGAACTTCTCTCAGCAATAATTCGGACTTCAACGCCCTAAATATTAAAGCCAGCACTCGCTGGCTTTTTTGATCTCTCCCGCGTATCACAAAGTATACTTATCTGAGTGATTAAAAAGGAAATGCTGTGAGAAGTTCACTTGTTGCTACGGTGCTTTTGCTAACGACAACCTTACTCTGTGGGTGTAACGAATGGTTTAACCCAGAGAAAGCTGTATTCGAAAAATACAATCAACGCCTGGCGAATGTGTTAGATGTATCAGAATCTCAACTAGAAGCCTCTCCTGCCGTTACCATTCCTGATAAAAGAGATCTATTCCAAGAGCTCCCCCGCCTATCACTTGGTTTGCTAGAAAGCTACCAATTACGCCAATGTGGTCTGTTTAACTTGCTCGCAGAAAAGAACTCGCAACTGGGTAAGGTCCAAGATGCTTTTTATGACTTCGATTACCAAACGAGTTTGCTTAGAACGTTGAATGGCTGTTTGAGTGATTACCCTCTAAGTGATGAAGAAAGTGTAAAGCTTAACGGCTTGTACGATCAGAAATGGCATCATCTAACAATACACCTCGACAATATGCTGCTTACCAGCGATGCGATGCGCAAACAACTTACGGGCTCTGAATGGTTGCCGTTGGACAGTAAAGACCAAGTTGCCCATGTGCGAGACGCTTTCCTTGCGCTGGACGAGATGTATCAAACACCTTATCGAACCCTTTCGCGCTTACCCGACGTAACCATAGTGAATTATCAAGAAGAGATTGAAAAAACACGCCTTGTTGGTCGACTCTATTACACACTCATTGATGCGACCCAGTGGCTAGAACAAACCACGCAAATGCTTAAAGCAAACCAAGACAAAATAATTTGCGGTGCGAATCGTGATACCACGCAATTTCGTTACTTGAGGAACGTCTTTCAGTCCATTTATGTCGCCGAGGTTCAACCATACATGGCGTTTGTCGATAGTACCTATCAGCAACTTGACGGTGGAATCAACTTAGTCGAACAGAGAATGGCGGCGCACGGTGCAAGTTACGGAATTGAAAATGCACATGAGCAGTTCAGACTTCAGACCATGGATCACGTGCAATTCTGGAAAAGTTTGTTCAAAAGATGTGGTGTTCAAGTAGGAAGCCAATAGAGCATCATCAATGAGGCACTCGCTCTCTTAAGAATCGCGCGAATCTTGGCTTACCGTTATGCGTATAGCCGTTGTATCGGAAAGTAATCGTTGCCCCAATTCTTGGCGGGGACTTCCTCACGTCATCAGTAAAACCGCTGCCAATGTAAAACTCTGTGCCGTCAGCTAACCTTACCAGTACTGCACCCATCATCCCTAACAATCGCCCTGTTCCTGGCTTATAACCGATGACCGTCGCTTCAGCATCCTCAAAGCGTTTAAGCTTGAGTAAATCACTGCCTCTTCCCGCCTGATAACGGCTTGATACCTTTCTCAACATCACACCTTCACCATCAGATTGCGAAATTTGGTCAAGTTGTTCGAACAAATGTTTCTCATCTTGAATCGCACGATGCTCAACATACTTAATATGAGGTGCGTCGATGGCAAATACCAAATCTTGAATGTTGTAGTAACGCTTCCTGTAGTCACCCGCCGAATAAGGCATATCAAACAACATAAAGTCGATACGTTGCCATGCACTTTCAATTGGGGTTTTATCTAACACGGTTTGTTGAACAAGGTGGAAGTTGCCCCGCCCGGCCCATAGCTCCCCATCTAAGGGATAATCAGGCAAGACGCGAATAAACCAATCAGGCGCGTAAATACGATTTCCATTTCGTGTCACTAAATGTTGTCCCGTCCAGTAAGCACGAATGCCATCGAGCTTTTCACTATACCAATATTGGGAAACATCAATTCCATCTTGGTAGGAATCAGCGAGTGAAACAGGTGGTTGTAAATTTGGATCAGCATGAGGCTGGGCGGAAGCAATTACAGCGAGGGCAATCAATGTCATTCTTAATGGCATGTGGGAACCTTGTACAAAAAAGCATCTCCATTGAACCGTACTAAGCTCAAATACCCAACTTACATTTACCAATCTACGATCAAGAACAACACCAATAAGCAATTAAGTGCAATCTAACACATAAAGATCAGACAGATATGGCACTTTCAAATGCTTGCCGCCTTTGTCTTTTTTGACTCTCAAAATGAGAAGAAAGCCATTCTCAAAATAAGAGCGTCTCAGCACCTCGATTAACCAACTGTTTATATTGATATTTTTTATTGGCACATTCTCTGCTCTATTCAAATCAGGACATAATGAGCACGGAGAATGGAACATGGAACTGCGCAAACAAGAAACTGCACCCAATACATTGATGGTTGAGTTTTTCGGTGACCTCGACGCCAAAGGTTGTCGTCAAGCCCAGCACCAAATAGATGAAGTGATCCACAGTGACGATCACAAGGAAGTGGAAATCAACCTGCAACACGTCCAATTTCTTGATTCTTCAGGGATTGGTGCCATTGTTTATTTATATAAGCGCCTAGTTGAACGTGAACGCAGTATGTGTATTGAAAATGTATCGGGACAACCATTAGAAATCATGAGCCTGTTGCGTATCAATCACGCTATCCCGGTCAATTCTAAAGGTCATTAATAAAAATACCGGTTAATACGGAGGTTGGCATGGTGAAACTTATACGACAAAGCGTGTTGTGCGGTCTCGTTGTCGGCATGTTTGGTTGCTCGACGTTCAACTACCCCGATCACGGTCAGGGTGGCATGGCGGAAAGCTACCAAGATATTTCTATCGAGAATTATCAGTTTTCACCAGTAATGCCAGACGAGCCTCTTGGACCTGAGCACGGTTTACGTTTTGATTGGCAACTAACCAAGCTGCATTTGGACGCGTTAATCCAGGAGGGCGCGCGCTGGTGTTTTCCTGCAGCCGTGGTACAGGCGCTTGAAAAACAAAACCGCATCGCACGTGAATTGGAAGGAGGATTGCTTCTTGATGCCGCCAATGACATCGTGATTCAACGCCGTCGCCTAAATCAGCTTGAGCAACAACTCGATTACGTTCTGTCACAAACCACGTGTAAACCGCCACAAGATATCGAAGCGCTACGTAGTGACCTCAATATCGTTGCTGACATCTATGACTTACTGAACGTAGACAATCAATTTGCTGTAGACTCCGCGGAAATCAACCCTAAATACATGGGGCATCTTGCTGAAGCGGCGTATATTCTCCGCGATCACCCTTCTTTGTCATTGGTTGTAACCGGACACGCAGACGCAACAGGCACACCAGAATACAACCAAAAGTTGGCACAAGCCCGAGCAGAGCAAGTGAAACGCTACCTCAACGTCTTCGGAATCACCTCAGATCGTGTGCAAACCAAATCTGTGGGAGAAACACTCCCCCTTTACGAAGGACAAACTCCTGCAGTTCGTTTGACGAATCGTCGCGTGAGCATTGAAGTTCTAAACGCTAAATCTGACACAAGCGCAGAGATGGGAGGCACACTATGAGGATCCTCAAAGCCATCACCACCCTACTAATGTTGTGTTTGATCACCTTTAATACAACGTGGGCAGCGGAAGATGATGTGGTTAAAGTCGGTGACTTGGTGCAAATTAACCTTCCAGGCGAAGCATCGCTGAACAAAGGCTTTCAAGTAGATAAACGTGGCCGCATTAATCTGCCAGAAATCGGTCCCGTTTTTGTTGCGGGTTACAACGAGACTCAACTTCAGAACGTCATCACCGACAACCTTAAAACTGTATTCCGCGATGTAAGCAACGCACGCGTGTTCATCAAACAGCAACAGCTTCTAATTTCAGTACAAGGCTACGTGGTTAAGCCGGGCGAATACACGCTTCCATCGGGCTCAAATATTCAGATGTTCCTCTATGAAGCAGGCGGTCTACGTGCCGGTGCTCAACTTGATAAAATCATCGTAAAACGTGGTAACAAGAGCATTGAGTTCGACTACAAACGCTTTCTCGACACGGGGGACGATTCAAAACTACCAGCCCTAGAATCATTAGATGTGCTCTTCGTCCCTGCCTCACCTTTGGTTGGTAATATCGAACAAGAATTCGATGCTGCGAAACTGGCAAACTCAGGTGACAGCGCTGATTCTGCTCGTGCGATTAAAGTCTTCGGTGAAGTAAACGCACCGGGCTCATTTACCTACAAACCTAACACGACCCTTGTTGATGTGGTCATGCGCGCTGGCGGCGTGACTCGTTATGCCAGTGTTGAGCAAATCCGTGTTATTACCAACAACACGCCTATTATGTTTAACCTTAAGCGCTACCTAGATACAGGTGACCAAAGCTTGTTGCCGGAGATCCTACCGGGAGCAACCATCTTTGTGCCAAAACAGGAAGAAGAGATCAAAGCCGGTGCGAACGTGGTTTATGTAATGGGTGAAGTAGCTCATCCTGGTGCCTACGAAGGCAAAAAAGGCGCGAGTTTCATGGACATCCTTGCTAACGCAGGTGGTCCAACACGTTTTGCTGAATCTCGCCAAATCCGCGTCATCAAAGCCGATGGCGGCGTAATCAATTTCGACTTAACAGCTCATACCGAAGGGTTGTCGAATCAGAGAGTGCCCGCAGTGGGGCCGGGTGATGCCATCTTCGTCCCTGAGAAAACGGACATGAATGAAAAATCATGGCTTAAAGTAGCACCAAGTCGCGCAGTGGCCGTGATGGGCGAAGTGGTTCGTCCTGGTCGTATCGAATGGTCAGACGAAATGGACTTAATCGATTTGATTGCCCATGTGGGCGGCCCTACTCGCCGTGCGGATACCAGCAAGATTGAAATCTCTAACAACGGTAAAGTGACCAAGTTTGATTTGGATAAATACATTCTACAAGGATCGCCACATTCTAAGCTACCAAGTGTATCCGCGGGCACAGTAGTTCGTGTGCATGCATTACCAGACGATCCATCAGACAACAAATCACAGTGGGTAAGTCAAAGCTCTGATGCGTCGATTTACGTGTTTGGTCAGATCAACGCTCCGGGTCGTTACCGCTTTACGACTGAAATGCATTTCTTAGATATTCTTTCTGCGGCAGATGGTCCAACGAAAGACGCCGATATTCACAACATCCGAGTGACACATCGTGGTTTGGGTTATGCCAAAGTAAGCAAACTCAACCTGTCGCTTTACTTTGAAACTGGTGATGAGTCGATTCTGCCAGATGTGCGCCCCGGCGATACCATCTACATTCCAGAAAAAGACAAGAACTGGCTAGATCGCTCTAAAGAGTCCACAGTTCGCGTACTGGGTGAAGTACACGCACCAGGTCGTTATGTCTTCAATGACAACATGACCATTCTCGATCTGCTTGCTGAAGCTGGTGGACCAAGTGACAGCGCTTACGTTGAGAAGATCAGTGTGGTGAACATGTCTTGCTGCCAAGGTCAGGCGCGCGTGTTTAACTTGGTTGAATTCAGCAAAACCGCCAATATTTACGACCTGCCTGTAATTCGTGCGGGTGACACGATTTACGTTCCGCATAAAGACGAAAGCTTTGCTGAAAAAGCCCGTGCTGGCTTGCGTGACTTGCTACAAATCACCACCACCATAGTGTTAATAGGAGCGCTGTAATGACAATTCCTGCAACACATGCTGAGATTGAGCAAATCTACCTTCAAAGTGAACTCAAGGGCTACAAATCTATCGGTGTGGTTGCATGCCAATCTGAAGACGGGGTAACGTCGGTCGCATCTGCACTGGCAGAACGTTTGATTTTAGCGGGTCATAAAACACTTTATGTCGATTTAAATCTGTTTAAGCCAGCCTATCGTACTGTGCACGCATTTGATGAAGAGACCGAGGGTGTCGGACAACTTATCGCTCGTGAAGAAGACCATCAAACACTTGTTGGTCTGCCTGTACCTTCTATGGCAAGCACCCAACTCACCTACCGAGACCCAGCCATGCTGACAAAAGCAATAGAGGCTTGGCTTGAGCAATACGACCGAGTGGTCATAGATACCTCACCACTATTGAGTATGAACCGCAGTAATATCCCAGCTCAAGTGGTGGCAGGAGTCTGTGATACTTGCGTATTGGTTGCCAGTTACGGCTCCACAACGACAAGCCAAATAGACCAAGCTAAAGCACTGTTAGAAGCAAGTAATGCCAACCTTTTAGGTGCGGTTCTCAACATGAAGCACAACGCGGGTTTAAAGGACGAACTGATTCGTCAGGTGAAGAAACTGTGCTTTTTGCCAGAGAAGCTGAAAGCGAAAATATCTCAACAAATAAAGAACAGCGAATTATTTACTCTATAGGGAGCGCGCACCATGAATACTCAAACTGACACCACGTTGGAGCAAGAGTTAGTCGACGAATTAATTCTTCAACAAATGATCAAAGATACCTGTGCGGAAATCATGCCTACGTTAATCGATCACTACATTGAGGAATCACGCGAGCGGGTCGAAAAAATCCAGCAAGCGCTTAATGAGCAAGACAAAGAAATTATGGAGTTTGAAGTCCACACGCTTGGTAGCTCAGCACTCGCCCTCGGAAACCGGACTCTATCGCGTCACGCTCGTACCATCGAAAAACACTGTGTCGAAGGCGACATAAAACGCGCATTTGAACTTTGCCAGTCATTACCTGCGCTTGCAGAGCAGTCTTTTATTGCGCTAACCCAAAGAAAAGAACAAGGTTTCGAAGACTGAAAGTAAAAATAAGTAATTTAATTGACTAAAAAATATAGAACTTTCTGCAATCCTCACAGCATATGCTAATACTTAAATATAAAGATTCTCAAAATGAGAATCGAAAAGAAGCCATCAGCTTGAGGTAAGAAAAACAAATTCATCATTACTGCATGAACCTCAAGCCGACTTAACGCATTAAAACAACGAATTGAAGAAAGTTGGGAAAGGATTATGAGACCAAGGGTGTTACTGGTAGAAGACTCTACTTCACTAGCCATACTTTATAAGCAGTATGTCAAGGATGAGCCTTACGATATCTTCCATGTAGAAACGGGGCGTGAGGCGATTCAATTCATTGAGCGCAGCAAACCACAGCTCATTATTCTCGATCTAAAGCTTCCTGACATGTCAGGCGAAGACGTATTGGATTGGATCAATGAAAACGAGATCCCGACCTCCGTGATCATTGCAACCGCACACGGCAGTGTTAACCTTGCCGTCAATCTCATACAAAAAGGCGCTGAAGACTTTCTAGAGAAGCCCATCAACGCAGACCGCCTAAAAACTTCCGTTGCTTTACATTTAAAACGCGCGAAGTTAGAAAATCTCGTCGAGAACATTCAATCAACCTTCGATCGTCACAACTACCATGGCTTCATTGGCTCTAGCCTTCCAATGCAAGCGGTATACAAAACCATTGACGCCGTGGCTCCTACCTCTGCTAGCGTATTCATCGTCGGTGAGAGTGGTACAGGTAAAGAAGTGTGTGCTGAAGCTATTCATCAGCAGAGCGATCGCAGAGACAAACCCTTTATCGCCATCAACTGCGGTGCCATTCCCCGAGATCTAATGGAAAGTGAAATCTTCGGTCATGTCAAAGGGGCATTTACCGGTGCAACCACAGACCGTAAAGGTGCCGCAACGCTTGCTCATGGCGGTACCCTGTTCCTCGACGAATTGTGCGAGATGGAATTAGAAATGCAGAAAAAGTTACTGCGTTTTCTACAAACCGGAACTTACACACCACTTGGTGCGACTAGAGAAATGAAAGTGGATGTACGTATTATCTGCGCAACCAACCGAGACCCATTAACCGAAGTGGAAGAAGGTCGTTTCCGTGAAGACTTATATTATCGTGTGCACGTTGTCCCCATCGATATGCCCCCACTTCGTGAACGTGGTAGTGACATTGTCACGCTGGCTAAACACTTCTTAACTACATACGCCAAACAGGACAAGAAGAAGTTCAACAATATCGACAGCGAAGCGCAACATGTGATTAAGCATTACGACTGGCCTGGCAACGTGCGCCAGCTGCAAAACATCATTCGTAACATTGTGGTATTGAATAATGAAGACAAAGTTTCGCTCGCACATTTGCCCGCTCAACTGACTCGCAAACCGGTGAAAGAGCGTAGCGCAACAATAGAACATGATGCACGCTATAACGATTCATCTTTTTCTCCTTTAGAGAATCCACCTACAGGCACTGTTAACTTGAGTACTTCGGAGCGAGAAAGCATGCCAGTTGCTACTGAGGAGAGTAGTCTGGTGCCCTCAGCCTCTGTCACACCAGTAGCGTCACCATACTTTAATTCCGATGGCACGATCCGCCCTATGTGGAAAGTGGAACGCGAAGCCATTCAAAATGCGATAGCTTATTGTGATGGTAACGTGCTTAACGCGGCGGTGATGTTGGAACTGAGCCCATCTACGGTCTACCGCAAAAAACAAGCGTGGGAAGCGGATGAAGCTAATCTCGAACAATCTTGAGATCCCTGTCGTTGGCGAAGTTTGGATACTGCTGGATAGCCGCATTTACGGTGGCATTGAAAGCCATGTAGTCGAACTCGCCACTGGGTTGCAATCCTTTCATGTTAACGTACGAGTTGTGTTGGTGGTGGAATACGATCCACCACCAACACTTATCGACAAATTAAACCAAGTTCAAATACCAGTGAGTTATTTGTGGCACCTATGCCCAAAGTCAGAACGGTCAAAAACCATTCCAGTAAAACAAATTACTGGTGCAGTGGCTGAACATCAACCCAGCGTTATTCATACCCATGGTTACAAAGCTGCCTTACTAGCCAGAAGCGCAAAGTTATTTACTCGAACCTTCCCTCGCCTCATATCGACATTTCATGCAGGAGAAACACCGAAAGGTAGAGTCTGGCTTTATGATTGGCTTGATCGATACTCAGCTTGCCTTTCTGATCATTGCTTCGCCGTTAGCCAAACCATTCAAAGTAAGATTCCATCTCAATCAGAGCTATTGAACAACTTTGTATCGATTCCCAATCAGCATTGTCGTTATAAACAAATCGCGTTTGTGGGTCGCCTCAGTCATGAAAAAGGTGCAGACCGCTTCATTGATATTGCCCGTCATATTCCTGATATTGAGTTCTCTATTTATGGTGACGGCCCAGAAAAGCCGAGACTGATAGAAAACGCACCAGCCAACGTGATATTTCACGGTCATCAAAATGACATGGATGCCGTTTGGTGCAATATCAGCGCTCTTGTCATCTCATCACGCTATGAAGGTTTGCCAATGGCGGCGTTAGAAGCGATGGCCCGAGGTATCGTTGTGATCAGTCTTGACGTTGGTCGCCTTCCTGACCTCATCGAAGATGGTCAAAATGGCTTCCTCGCTTATGATATTCCCGCACTAACTGACAAACTTAATCGCTGGTTGGGAATGAGCCATAGCGAACAATACCCAATGCGTCACAAAGCGATTGAGACCATCAAAGATCACTATTCCTCCCGCAACATCATTCCTATTCTGATTCAGCGCTACCAAATTGAGAATCATACTTGATGCATATCCATTCTCAAATTGAGAAGTTTCGCGCTAAGTTTTCACCTTTGTATCACTTTCCATTCAAAAACAGATAGTTAAACTAATGGCATATTTTGGCATCTCGGTTGCAATAGCTAATTCAAACAGATTGGCTAACCGAGGTAACGACGATGACTACTCCAAAACGCATTCTTTACGTTCATTATGGTGATAACTGGATTCGCGGTAGCGAAGTCGTACTGCTTGACCTCATCACAAACATTGACCACGACCAGTACCAACCGATTGTTTGGTCAAACTGCGAACCTTTGATTGAGAAATGCCAATCTCTAGGCATCAAAGCGGAACATTCAAACTTCAGCCTTGTTGGAGGTTGGAACACGCCTCGCTGGGACATCAGCGGTTGGAACGATTTGATCAAACAAGGCACGGCATTGATCGAAAAGCACAACATTGACCTTGTCCATGTAAACAGTGGTGGTCCGTGCCAATGGATGTGCCTAGCCGCTCGTATGAACCACATCCCTTTGGTGACGCAACTACACTGCCACTACACCTTGCGTGACCGCTTCTCACTGGGTCTACACCTCTCTCCAAAATTGATTTGCGTGAGTAAAGATGTGGGTCACGAGATTCTCAAAGATGGCTACCCAGAAGAACATCTTCATGTCGTTCATAACGGTGTGTCATTGGAGAGTCACGATGCACCCATCAATGTTAAAGATCGTCTGGGTATTCCCCAGCAAGCGTTCACCTTTATTTCGGTTGGATCTCTCATTAAACGCAAAGGCTTTGACCGCTTAATCCAAGCTATGCGTATGCACAACTACCATCAACATAATCCACATTTGGTGATTGTTGGTGATGGTGAAGAACGTGTCGCGTTGAAGCAGTTAGCCATAGATTTGGGTGTGGAGGATCGTGTGCATTTTGTTGGTGAACAACATAACGCCGGAGACTGGATGAAAGGTAACGTAGATGCCTTCATCAGTGGCGCTTACGAAGAGGCGTTTGGTCTTGTTCTTGGTGAGGCGGCACTAGCAAAGCTACCAATCATCGCACCAAAAACAGGTGGCATCCCGGAATTGTTTGAGCACAACCACAGTGCCTTATTGTTCGCCAATCACGGTATGGCGAGTCTGTTAAATGCAATTCAGCAGATGATTCAAGATGCGCCACTACGCAATAAGTTAGCGGAGAATGCGCATCAACACGCGAATCAGCATCTGACGGTTTCTGCTTCAGTCAAAGCGATTGAAGACATTTACCGCGATGAGCTCTTGCAGAGAGAACCAACACCAATGCCCGTCACCCACTGCATGAAACCCATTTCGCGCTGGCTAAACATCAACTAAGGAGCTGACCATGAAACGTGTATTGATGTTTGACGCTATCACAATGCAAGGCGGTTCGAAAATTGCCAACGCCGAGTTGATTAAACAGTGTGACCAACGTGACGTGATTAGCTATATCGCAACGACAAATCCAGAACATTGGATTTCAACACTCAGCTCAAATCCTCGCGTACAGGTATTGAAAATCAAGCGCTCTCCAATCACGTCTCATCATGGTATCGCTTATTGGCTGATGAACTGCTTTTATCTAGTTCAACTGATTCTGGTGACGCTCAAACTACCGAAACTCGATTGGTTTATGGGCTTGTCTTCACCAAACAACGACATGCCCATGTACTTGCTTCGTCTGTTCAATCGCAAACCTATCGTACAAATGGTGCATGGCCCTGTGGGCGTGTCTCGCTCATCTGGCTACTGCTTAGTAAAAGCGGCTGCCATTCATTATCTCGCAAACACGCGCGCCTCTATGATCGATGCTCTTATGGCTTACCTAAAAATGCCTAAGCCAGCCGTTGAACGCTACTGGACAACTCTAAATACTGCATCATTCGTCAATGGTCTTTCTTCAAAGCGCTCACCAAAGCAAGCAAACCCAATTTCTAATCGCGTATTTTGGGCCGCAAGTCTATTGAAATGGAAAAATGTGGATTTATTGCTCGATGCGATGAAACTGGACGACTCATGCCACCTAAATGCAACCATTTGCTACATCAAACCAAACATCGAAGGCGTCGAGTGCTCTGAGCCAGATTTCAATCAATCAAACATTTCATGGCATGAGTCACCAGAGAACCTGGATGAACTTCGCGCACAGTGTGGTGTGTTTGTTTCTACCAGTAACAACGAACCATTTGGGTTGTCGATTTTAGAGGCGTTAGCCGCTGGTATGTGTGTCGTGATTCCTCATGATGACAGTTACTGGGATCGTGTACTAACTCACGGGAAAAACTGCATCAAGTACACACCAAAAGACGCCGCATCTCTGTACAATGCAATTGTCCTGTTGAATGAATCGCCATGGTTGAAAGTGACAATGGGGTTAGAGGCACTGCACGTTGCTCGCTTATATACAGCGGAACGTTGTTACTTCTCTATTACCCAGCAGCTTTGCAAAGATCCATCAAGCAAAGAACAACAAAACGCAAAGAAGCGTGACAACGTCAAAGGATATGACCATGTCTAAAGCCATGACCAACATGTCGTTGTTCGCCATTGCGTTGGTGATCAACAAAAGCATCAGCTTAATTATGCTGCCAGTGCTTCCTCAGTTTCTCTCACCAGAGCAAATGGGCAAACTCGAGTTACTGACCTCTTTTGGTGTCGTTACTGCGCTACTTGCGAGTATGGCAATGCACGAAGCGCTATACCGCTTTGTCGGCGTGGAGAAAGACGGCAAGACGAAAGTGACCATGCTCAACCAGATCTACTCGCTTTCCGTTTGGATTGCGGCGACGATTAGCTTGGTTCTACTGGTTGCGATTTTAGCTGCCCCGATTCCTAGCCCATTTTCTCAGCTTGAATTTATCGTGCTAATGTTCGCAATTATCTTGGAAGGCGCGATTGGTATCGGCACTGCTTGGCTGCGCATGCAAGATGATAAAGCAAAAACTCTTCTCAGCGTGATGGTGACTGCCACCGTTCTTCAAGTGGTGTTCATTGTTGCCGCTCTATTGATTCACCCACACGTCATTTCTGTCTTGCTTGGTGGTCTGCTTGCTGCCGTAATCCAATTTACCTGGTTGCACATTATCAATAAATACAAAGTCGCCATGCCTGACATAGCGATTGCAAAGCAACATCTGCATTACTGTATCCCTGTCATGATGTCTGCGCTGGTTGCGTTTTGCTTGAACGGTGCTGAGCGTTGGTTCATCGGCGCTAATGCTTCACTGGCAACACTTGGGGTGTACGCAATTGCGGTTAAATTTGCCATTGGCATGTGTATTTTGGTTCAGCCATTCGGTATGTGGTGGATGCCACGTCGCTTCGCGTATCTGGAGCGTAATCGTGGTAAAGAAGCCGTTAGGATTTCTCACTTCGGTATGATTTATATTGCGGCACTCACGGTGTTGGTCGCAACGCTTGCCTTCATTATGATCAGCCAGTTTTTACCAGAAACATACCAAGAAGCTGCGCTTTACACATTATCCCTTCTACCAATCGCCATGATAAAAGAATGGAGTGAACTGCTGAACATCGCGATTCTTTACAAACGTCGCACTCGTTGGTTATTAGGAATCAACGTCGTTGCCGCTGGTGTTGCAATTGCTCTTCTGTTTGCGCTTTCTTCCCTTGGTATCTATGGCGTATTCATCGCGCTTTACTATGCCCAACTCACCAAACTGGCGATGACGTTCGTTATTGGACAACAGTGCATGTACCTGCCTTTCCACCTAAGTTTGATGGTCGCATTACAAATCATCTCAGGAGTGGCACTGTTCCTGCTTTACTCTACTCAATCCATCGGAAGTGCGATTGTGATTTGCATTCTGACATGCACACTGTTTGCTGGTATCGCCTTCCGATACATGTCTAAGGAAACACGCAATAATCTTATGATGAGGTTAAGAACGGAAGCAAAAAGAGTGACGTTATGAATGCCACGGATGTGAGACCAACCCAAATCATCGCTGCGACAACCGTTACTGTGGTCATCGCTTTAGCGTGGTTAGTGATGCCGCATCCAATTTTAATTGTCGCAATTTGTTTTGCTCCGCTTGCCATCTTGTTTGTCCTCAACCAAACCTTTTGGCTGGTGACTCTGTTCGTCATCTTCTCTTTCTTTCGAATCCACGAAGCGTTTCCCGTTATCTACAACTTCAAAATTCCATTGTTGTTGTCTTTAGGCGCACTTGGCGCGTTATCTTTTCATCTATTGATCAGTCGTCAGCTATCGGTCTTTTGGCACCCTTCTTTAAAGTGGCTGTTCATCTTTTGGGCGTTAGTCATAATCGGTATTGTGTTCGCCTCTGCGCGCGACATCGCGATTACCGTGTTTAAGAATACGTATTGGAAGATCATTGTGATGACACTGGCGATCACTTGGCTTATCACCACACCCAAACAGCTCGCACAAATGTCAAAAGCAATTATCGTTGCTGGGTTGTTGGTCGGACTCGTTGCACTTTATAACGCCACCAACGGTATTGATATTGTCGAAGGAACGCGTGTGTCGATTGGTCGTTCGTTTGGCTCGGTATTAGGTGACCCCAATGACTTAGCGCTGGTTTTGATGTTCCCCCTCGCCTTTACGGTGAGCCAATTGGTCGAGAAACGATCGTCCATGTGGTTGCGAGGTTTTGCACTGCTCACTTGTATCATCCTGTTTATGTCGATCCTTGAGACACAAAGCCGCGGTGGCTTATTGGGAGCACTGTCAGTCTTCGCCTATTTCGCGTTCAAACACATCAAGAGTAAGGCATTGGTTGTCTTTCTAGGTTTGGTCGCGGCTTTGATTCTTTATGCTGTTGCTGGGATCTCTGGCCGAGCATCGGGTGGCGCGGCAGAAGCCGGTATTGATGCCTCTGCAATGGGACGTTTGTACGCTTGGGAAGCGGCTTTCAAAATGGCACTCGACAATCCGATAACCGGCGTTGGTTTAGAGAACTTCTACTACAACTACTTCTTCTATAGCCCGCATTGGGATGGCATTAACCACGCGGTGCACAGTACTTGGTTTGGTGTACTGGCTGAAACCGGTTTTGTTGGTTTAGCGGTTTTCATTACTCTGATTGTTTCTCTGGTCAAAACGTCATTAAGTTCAATCTCACTTCTGACTGAAAAGTCCCACTTCACGCTTTCTGTAGGTGCAAACGCCGTATTGAGCGGACTTATTGGCACCATAGTGTCGGGGACCTTCCTCACCCAAGGCTTCACTTGGCCGATTTACATACTTGCCGCATTAACTATAGTGATAAATCGCATCGTTCAAACTGATTGTCAAAATGAGAAACCGTCACCCTCTCAAATCAAGAAATAACCTAACCTATTGTTTTAATGAAACTTAGCCCCTTGGCACGCATCATGATACATCTTTGAGTAACAACAACGAATCAATTGGCTCAAGGAGAGAACGATGACAGATATCGTAGTATTTGGAGAAGACTTCGGCGGCTTGCCATCTTCCACTCAACATCTGATAAAGCACCTAGCGAACAACCATCGTATTCTTTGGGTCAACTCGATCGGCTTAAGACAACCAAAGTTCACACCAAAAGACGCTAAACGCCTCGTCACCAAACTGACTGGATCATTCAAACAACAAGACAAGGTTCAAACGCCTTTCGGCCGAGAGGATGTCTCAAACATCCACACCATCACTTTGCTGACGATCCCTGCTCCCAAATCTAAATGGGCACGTAACGTCGCGACGAAAATGATGAAACATCAACTGAGCAAAAAACTGAATGAGCTCGGCTTTCAACATGCCGTTTTTTGGACGTCACTGCCTACCGCTGTGGATATTTGTCGAGAAATGAGTACCAAAGGCATTGTTTATTACTGTGGTGATGACTTTGGCGCACTCGCGGGTGTCGATCATCGAACCATTTTGGAACATGAAGCTGACTTGATTGAGAACGCAGACCTTATTTTGGCTGCCAGCGATAAGCTTGCCGCGGAGCTTCCGCAAGAGAAAACCGTGACTCTACCGCATGGTGTGGACTTCAGTTTGTTTTCAGAGCCAACGGCGAAAGCGCAAGATATGCCAAACAATGGTCGTAAGGTACTGGGTTTTTACGGCAGCCTATCAGAATGGTTGAATTACCGTTTAATAGAACAAGTCGCCGATCAAGCCCAGGATTGGGATTTGGTCTTTATTGGTCCAAATGAATTTCCTTACAACCCGTTGCCACAACGAAACAATATCCATTACCTAGGTCCGCGAGCACATCAAGATTTACCTAGCTACTCACAACATTGGGATGCGAGTTGGCTACCGTTCGTCGATAACGCACAGATTCAAGCCTGTAATCCACTTAAACTATTGGAATACCTCGCCACAGGAACACCGGTCATCAGTACGGCTTTCCCGGCACTTAAGCCCTACCAACACATGTTGCATGTTGTGGCGGATGTGGATGATGTTCGTGCGAGCCTGGATCACTTACTCCCACCACCAGAGGGTTCACTCTCGATCATCCAACAACAAAGTTGGCAGTCAAGAGCACGTCAAGTTGAGCGACTAGTGAGGGCGTTATGAACGATTTAAGAGACAACATCACCTTATTACTGCATGGTGCATGGCGACGCCGCTATCTGATTGTTATTCCTATGCTGGTATTGCCTATCTTAGGCTTTGTCGTCAGTAAAATGATGCCAACGAAATATGTGGCGCACACTAGTATGCTGATTCAAGAAACAGCCAAGATGAATCCATTCCTCGAAGATCTTGCCGTCTCAACCATGCTGAAAGATCGCTTGAGCGCGTTAAGTACCCTATTGAAAAGCCGTCATGTGCTGTATTCGGTTGCTCAAGAACAAGGCTTGATTGATGACACCATGGGACCAAAAGAACAAGAGTCCATCATTAAAGAGCTTGCCAATCGCCTCACGGTGCAACAGCTTGGTAAAGACTTCATTCAAATCCAGTTAACCAGCAGTAAGTCTGAAGGTATGGAAGATATACTTGGCTCCGTCAGCGATCATTTTGTAGAACAACTTCTTGCCCCAGAGCGATCTTCGATTAAAGACTCAAGCCACTTTCTTACCATGCATATTGATAAACGTCGTGAGGAACTGGATAAAGCCGAGCAAGCCTTTGCCGAATACAAAAACGCCTATTCGCACGCAACACCAGAGATGCAGGCACAAAGCCTGACTCGTTTAGCGAGCCTAAAGCAGACATTGGCAGAGAAAGAAGCGGAACTGGCTGGTGTAAAACGCAGCTTAGGTAGCTTGGACCAACAACTTTCTAAGACCAACCCAGTGATTGGTAAAATTGAAGAACAAATCATCGAGATCCGCAGTGAACTAACCCTACTTCGTGCTAAGTACACAGAAGCGCACAGTATGGTCCAAGGTAAATTGCGAGAATTGAATCGCCTAGAACAAGAGCGCGCCGTTCTACTCAACTCAAAACAACCTGAGATGAACAGTAACCAGCTTTGGGATATCGCCAGCACCGCAACGGTAAGCAATATTGGTGATGCGCAACCTCTGCTTGTTTCTCAGCTCCATCAATTGCAAATCATGCGCGGTCGATATGAATCGCTTCAAGAAGAGACAGCGAGTCTGCAAAGCATGATTCAAGAGTTAGAAACCAATGCGAATCGATTTGGTAGCACCGCAACTGAAATCAATCGACTGGCAAGAGATGTGACAGTCAAACGCCAATTGTACGAAGAACTGGTTGAACGTTATGAAATGGCCCAACTCACCGGTTCTTTGGGTGTATTTGAAGAAAATAAACGCGTGAAAGTCATTGATGAGCCTTACACTCCCACAATTCCAGCCAATTTACCCGCTTTTATGTTTGTTATCTTAGGGTTCATTGGTGGTGCTGGATTAGGTATCGGATTAGCAACCATTGCGGAACTGGCAGATAACTCGATTCGCTCACGAAAATCCCTTGAAAAACACTTGGGCGTCCCTGTGATTACCACTATCCCTAAAGTAATCTTCTAGCCAGAATTTTAAATTTCAGTATCATGTGAAGGCACTCGTTCGTTGAGTGCTTTCTCATCCCCATTCCCATTAAATCAAGCAATTAGCTGGAAATTTCTTTCATCCGTTAATTCTGAATTTCAAAATGAGAATATTCTTTTCTCATTTTGATGTTCAGCACGTCCAAATCATTAACTTGTTGTTTTTAATTACTTTAATTTTTGGCACATAGCGTGCACAAGTCAACATGTAGAAAAACAAATATATCGAGGACTCAGGAATGGAAAACTCAGACACTCGAACCTCAACCAAGAACGGCAATGTGATTGTACACGTCGTCCAACATCTCGCCCCCGGCGGATTAGAAACTCTGGTACTAGAGATGCTTCGTTTTGCTAAAGCAGAAGACTCCGTTTTTGTGGTTAGTCTTGAGGGGAACAAAACGGTTGCACTTCGTCATTGGAGTAAGTTGTTGGATTACCGAGACCAACTTTGCTTTCTCGATAAAGCGCCAGGTTTTAGCCTAACCACACTCCGAACATTGAAACATATACTCAAAAGACTCAACGCAAATGTCGTTCATACTCACCATATCGGTCCCTTGCTGTATGGCGGGATTGCGACACGATTGCTAGGCATTAAAACCTTAATCCACACGGAGCATGATGCTTGGCACTTAAACAACCAAAAAGCAGCTAGATTACAAACAGTATTACTCAAGAGTCTTCGCCCCCAAGTTGTTGCAGACGCTGAGTTTGTCGCTGACCAAATAACCAACAAGCTAGGCTATCTTCGAGTCAGCACCATTCATAATGGGATTGATTGTGAAAAGTTCACCAATGGTAATCAAAACCAAGCCCGTGAGCGCTTTTCGCTTCCCACTGATAAGTTCATTGTCGGAACAGCAGGTCGTTTAGAAGCCGTTAAGGGGCAAGAGATCCTAATCAAAGCCTTCTCACATCTACCAACACATACACACCTTGCCATTGCAGGAAACGGTAGCCAAAGAGAGTTATTAGAAGCGCAGGTACGCACTTTGGGACTGGAAGACAGAGTAACGTTCTTGGGCTTGGTTAGTGACATGCCGCACTTTTACCAAAGCTTAAATGTCTTTTGTCTACCTTCACTTCAAGAGGGTTTTCCACTTTCAACCATAGAAGCACAAGCCTGCGGCGTCCCTTGCATTGCCAGTGATGTTGGTGCGGTAAAAGAGACGCTATGCCCACAAACAAGCGCATTGGTTGAGCCAAATAAAGTTCCCGTTCTAGCGGATGCATTGTCACAGCATTTATCAGAAATACCGCGTTCGCCTAGAGCCCATATTCTTAAGCATTTCGATATCCGCAATATGGTTAACCGCTACGCGATGTTAGCTCAAGGAGAGGACTTATGATTGATTTACTTTGGACCACTGGCTTCGTTTTGTCTGCGCTATTAATTGTCTACCATCACGTTGGCTACCCTCTTGTTCTGAACTGGCTTTCAACACGTCGTGAACAGCGCAAGGTAGCGAAGAAAGCAACGGTAAAAGAGCGTTGTTACAAAGCATCCAAAAACGACTGCATCTTACCTACGATGACAATCGTTGTACCTGCCTACAACGAAGAACAATGGATCGCAGAAAAGATCCGAAACCTTGCAAGCCTTGACTATCCGCGAGATAAATTAACGATTGTCATTGCTTGTGATGGATGCACCGACAACACAGCAGAGATAGCACAGAACACCATTCAAGAAGCGATCTGTGCTGACACTTTATTCATCATTCGAGACCACGCAATCAATCGTGGCAAAGTGACGCTCATCAACTCTGAAATGAAAAACATAACCACTGAGATTACCGTCCTTAGTGATGTTTCTGCCCTAGTCTCTTGTGATTCCTTACTGCTAGCGAGCCAACACTATCAAAATGAGAATATCGGTGTAGTCAATGCGACTTATCAAATCATGGCGACACAAAACCAAGGTGAAGCAGCTTACTGGCAGTACCAATCTAATGTGAAATACAAAGAGTCGTTGATTGGCTCAACCATTGGTTCTCACGGCGCGTTCTATACATTTAGAACCAAACTGTTCACGCCGCTCGAACCTGAGATCATTAACGATGACTTCATTTTACCAATGCGTATCGTACTACAAGGTTATGCATCCATTTATGAACCTAGGATGCTGGCTCTTGAGCTAGAAGAAAGCTCTGATAACTCTGACTTCAAACGACGCCTACGCATCTCTGCAGGCAATATGCAGCAGTTCTTGAAACTTAAAAAGCTGCTGTTACCCCGCTATCGTGGCACTGCATTTGCATTTTTATCAGGAAAGGTACTGCGTCTTGCGACTCCTTACCTAATGATCATGTGTTTCGTGAGTTCGTTATTGTTGATGGAATACCCTACGTTTCAAGCTCTACTCGTAGCGCAGTTAGCCGTTTACTCAATCGCTCTCATCACTTATTTAATCCCAGCGTTCAATTTGTTTAAGCCATTCAAGTTGATCAACTACATAGTAGTCGGACACATAGCAAACTTCGCAGGCGGGCTTCGTTATCTTCTAGGAATGGAAAATGGTCGCTGGAAGCGCGTTAATCAATAAGGAAAGTATCATGAAGACTTCACGTTATGACTCAAATATTCATTTAGCAAAACGCGCTTTCGATGTTGTGGTTTCAATGCTTATTTTGCTTGTAGCCCTACCAGTCATGCCAATCATTGCAATGGCAATCATGAGCAACTCAAAAGGACCTGTCATTTATCGTCAGCTTCGTGTGGGTCGTTGTACACCAGACAAGATGGAGCTGTTTGAAATCATGAAGTTTCGCACTATGTATGTCGATGCCGAGCAACGTTCTGGCGCGGTATGGGCTTCAGAGAATGATCCAAGAATCACACCTGTCGGTCGATTCTTACGTAAGACACGCTTAGATGAACTGCCACAGTTATTCAATGTGCTAAAAGGTGAAATGTCGTTGATTGGTCCTCGTCCTGAGCGCCCTGCTTTTTACCAAAAGCTAGAAGATGAGATTCCTTACTTTGTTGAACGCACTTACGGTGTTCTACCAGGCATCACAGGATTAGCACAAGTCAATCAAGGCTACGACTCATGTATTGAGGATGTTCGCCGTAAAGTCGGCTTCGACCACAGCTACGCATTGAGCCTAAGCTCATTTTACTCGTGGATTTCGATGGACATCGCCATTATGAGCAAAACACTGGTTGTCATGATCGATGGCAGGGGTCAGTAGTATTCTTGAGACCAAAAGAGGTTAAAACGTTATTCTTGCCATTGGCGACGCATGTTTTCTATCGTCGCTGATGGCACATCATGAATGCTTTGATATTGCTCACGACACACCTGCACTTCCACTTCAATTTGCTTTTTCTCACAATACTTTAGGTAGCGCTTCATTTCCCAGTGACGAACAAAGGTATTGCTGACAATCACCACCTTACCTTTATTAAGCCACTTACGGGTTTGTTGAAAACACCATTCATGGGCATCCGCTAGCTTGGTACCATCAAAAACGTATTCTCCAATTTCATTCTCAAAATACATGTCAGCTTCAAAGTGTTTCGCTTTGAGCTGTTTGGACAATTTCTTAGCAAGCGTTGTCTTTCCAGAGCCTGGTAAACCACGAATAAGAAGGAGTTTTGCGTTGGTCATGATCGGATGATTTCAGTGAAAAACCAGCAAACTGTACGCTATTTTTGCAGAAAAGAAAGTCCAACTAACCACTAGGCTTATTCATTCTGTGAATCCCACCCTCAGTTGTGAAAATTTGTTCAATACAAAGCTAATCTTTTTGTTCCCTACTGCCGCTTTTAAAACTAGAATGCGCGCGCATTTATCGAGCCCTAAAAACTTACTAAAAGTTAATTACTTAACAGCATAATCTCGATAGCTTTGAGCTTTAAAATAAAGCAACTCTCAACCAACTCGCCATCCAAATGACGATGGTACTTCATAAGGGTTTAGTCTTTGAAACGAAGTCTTCTTTCAATCCTTGTCGCTTCGCTGCTGTTTGGCTGCGGTGGCGATGAAAGCAACAACTCAACAAATACCACGCCACCGACTGTTGAACCTGATTTACCGCCAGATCAACCAGATATAGGTGTAACCACGTATCAAGGTAAACTGTTTATTCATAGTAAACAGTTAACCGGTGATCTTGAGTGTGATGATCAGGATATCAGTGAGTCAGGCTACTTCACTTATACCGCTTCTGAAGGCACATTCACCTGTCAATTCGGTGGTATTACTCTAGGTACGTTCAACTACCTAGTGCCAGAACAAACACGTGAAGGTTCACAACCATCTGAGTTAACTCAAGCGTATGATCTTAAAGATGTGCTAGGTAAACACGCAAGTAATGCTACTAAGCTGTTAAACAAGATCGACACATGCCCTACTCAAGATACACAAGTGTGTTTAGATGAAATCAACAGCTACGATATCCAAGACCTGTATCTAAGCGAAGATCAAGCGGCGATTGATGAGTTTCTCAATCCAAGTGTCGCGAATGAAGGTGAGCAACCAAGCGCACACGTTGATCCAGAGCTTCAGCCAGAAGTTACCCCAGGTGCAAGTAACAACTTAACCGGGTCGTTTGTTTCTGCCAACGCCGAAGCAACTTATGAATACAAACCAAGCGCTGCAAACAAGCCACTAACGACAAGTCGCATGACGGACTCGCAAGGGCACCCCCTTGCCGGTGTTGAGTTCTTCAGCCACTCTGCACGTGGTATGACAGATGCAAACGGCGAGTTTGAATACCTATGGGGCGAGAACCTGATCTTTGGTATCGATACCTTCACACTCGGGCAAGTTAAAGGTAACAAGGTAAATTACCAACTTGCGGATTTAAGTGACAATCCGTTGGTAAAACAAAACCTAGAGGCGTTTGTTCGTCGTTATGGTATTCAGACTGGCAGCAACATTGAGATCAACGATAACGTTCGTCAGGTATTTGCGCAGTACCCTAACGTAATCAATGAACTGATCAACCTTAGCTTACCAAACGGCGCAAAGATTGAAGGTACTAACTTCACGACGCCAAACGAGTTTGCTGCACAGTTTAGCCAAGGTTTAACGCAGATCATCGATGGACAGTTGAAACAAGCACCACAGTGGTCAGGCTTTGCGGCACCTATGTTGCGTACCGTTCGCGCTACAGGGAGCAATTATGTAACGCAATCTCTGCATCAAATTTATGCAGGCGTGGATAGCGTGCACATCTTCCATGATAACCATGGTTGGGGCGGTTCTGGTTATACGCGTGCAATGCGTAACTTCAACCTAACCAATGAAGCATTCCCTGTGCTAATGCCACGTAATGACAACAGTTACTGGCTTCCTTTTGGTGAAGAGGCCGCTTGGACACGTGGCTCAGGTAAAGACAAGAAAGCTTACATCGTAGATGCGACGACCATTGATGAGACATCGACGGTCAAGATGCTGCGTCCGGAAAAAATCTCGAAACAAACAGCGACCTTCAATTTACCAACCATGACCGCGGGTATGATTGGTTCAGGTAAAGTAGTGTTCTTGGGTAACGCGATGTACACCTCTATTTTCTCGTGTCCAGAAAACTACTGGGCAGGCGCAGATTTGGGCATTGATAGCGAGAAACAAACATGTCGCTACAGCACACCACACAACCAAGTTGCTCAAGACGCAGATACTCGTACCGACAACGGCAGCATGCAAAAGATGTTCGGCAACTTGATCAATTGGCTAGTACCAAACGCATCACAGGATTCGATTGCCATTGCAACGAACATCAGCAAAGGGCACGCTTTCCGTTGGGACCGTAAAGAGGGTCAAATCTACGACTTCTTCGTTAACCCAAGCTACCAACTTGGTGATATGGAATTGCTAAATAGTGGTTCATTCAGCACTCTTGATGCAACGACGACTCCGCTATTACTGCTTCAATCTTATGAGATTAAAACCGATGGCTACGATACTAAGTCCGTCGTTTCTGATATTCAACAGCCTAAGTTGGATGCAGATGACGTCACAGCGCTGATCGAATATGTAAACAACGGCGGCAACATCATCTTCTTTGATGCTCTAGAGGCAAGTAATCCTGAGCCTATCGCTCGTTTAGCTGATGCCGCTGGCGTCTCTGTAGGTGGTGCAAACGTTGCGAAGACCTTCCAGTCTCTTTGTTCAGATAGCTATTGGTGTCATAGTACATCGGGTCCAAACGTCCCTAACCTACACACAGTGGCGGAATTCGATCTTGTGGTTTATGAGCGTTATGCCGATACCACAAAAATTGAAATCAATGACAATGGCACCGTCACATGGCCGGGTAATATCGACATGCCAACGCTTGAGATTCCGTTGTACAAGGTAACTGTTGGCGACCAAGAGCAACAGCGCTATGCCTTCCACATGGTGAAATCTGAGCAAGAGAAACAAACAGCCATCGCGGAACTGCAAAAGAACTTCCCTGGCGTGCCATTGTGTAAGAACGAATACCAATACGAAGTTAACTGTATTGAAGTACGTAAAGGTCATGGTATTCCGAGCCGAGGTAACCACCACCGTCCTGACTTCACTCGCTACGAAATGAGTCCTGAAGTCGTCGATAGTATGGTCAAGGCTGCAAACCTAGGTGCAAACATTGATCGCTTATTCTCTCACGAGCTTTACTACCGTAGTAAAGGTGAGATTGGTGAACGCTTGTCGCAAGCGGAGTTAACATCAACTTACGACAACCTATCAGTTTGGCTATGGAATGACGAACAGTACGAGTATAAACAGGACGTACAAGACGAGCTTGGCTTCAAACGCGCAGTCGAAATACTGAACTGTTACACCAATAACACTCACCAAGGCGGAAGTGCATGTGGGCAAGAGACACAAGAGCAGTTAGCTAAATGGTCAATGATTACAGAATCAGGCGAACTTAACCCTTCTTACCCACTAAACTGGATGGAAAAACCGTTAACTCGCATGATGCTAGGTCGCTCATACTGGGATTTAGACATCAGTGTTGATACGACAGGCTACCCAGGTCGACCATTGCAATCTGGAAGTTCGGCTAGTGTCGATATTCACACTAACAACAAAACCGTAATTGGCACCGCTGGCAGTATGCAATCGACAGGTTTGTGGGCTCCACAACTTGAAAATGTGACGATTTCCGGGGGCGTAAAAGCTTCGATTAACGTGGCGTTAGTTGATGATCTGACAGGGCGCGCGAATCATGAGTTGAGTTTGAAACGTCCACCTCGCGTTCAGAAGACCTTCCAGTATGACGGGGCGCAATTAACCTTTAAAGTCCCTTATGGTGGTTTGATTTACATCCAGCCTCTTGAAACAGCCCAAGGTGACGTGGTGACATTCAACTTTAACGGCGTACTACAAGCATCTTGGTGGAAAGATGGCAAATGGGTAAACAACATCAATGCTGACGTACCACTTGCCGAAATCGATTCTGGTCATTTCATCTACACCACTCCTGTCAACAACGTACAGGAAACTGATGTACCTAAATTCGCTGATGAACTGAATGCCTTCGCAAATCATGCAAGCGACTTTTACGGACGCGATCAGGTGACGGAAGATGGCAAGCATCGTCGATTTACCTATGATGCTCTCTTAGCGAACCGACACCGCTTTGTGAATGATGTGCAAATCTCTGTTGGTGCAGCACACTCTGGTTACCCAGTACAAAGCAACAGCTACTGGCCGACATGGACAGTGGTTCCAACGAACCCAACGAATGATTGGTTGCTATGGCACGAAGTGGGCCATAACTTAGCATCAGCACCATTTATGGTAGCTGGCTCAACCGAGGTGACCAACAACATTCTTGCGTTATACATGCAGGAGCAACGCGAAGCGAAGCCATACATGGACCGCATCGCAAGTGACTTATCTAAGTCACCTCTATGGCTAGACCGCTTTGAAGGTCACGCTTGGAGTGAGGCAGATGTCGGTATGCGCTTAGCCATGTTCGGTCAGTTGAAGCTTTGGGCAGAAGATCACTTTAACATCGACACTTGGTACTCTAATCAAGCATCTAAACCAAGCATTTTTGGTGAAGATCAGGGTTGGAACTTCTTCAAGTTGGCTCACCGCAAAGCTCGTGGTGACAGTGTTGGTGACCAGGGTATTAACTACTGTTCAACGCAGAGTAGCCAGTTAAGTCAAGGCGATTTGCTGATGGCGTGTACGTCTTATTTAACCCAGTACGATTTGACGGATTACTTCCGCAAGTGGAATCCATCAGAAACTAAAGCCAACTTACCAAATGGCAGTGTTGATTACTCTGGTGGCTTAACACAAGCAGGCTTCAACGCCGTAGCGGCAATGAAACTACCAAAAACAGACAAATCCCCTTCTGAGTATTTGTCCGTTAAGTAAACCGCAGTAAATCAAAAGCCGACAGAATTCGACTCTGTCGGCTTTTTTTGTTCATCGCACTTTTAGTGCTCAAGCGGGATTACCCTGTACGGACTTGCTTCTCAAGATAACCAATTCACGAAAATTTACATATCCCGTTGTAATCAGATAAGAAAAACCGCGGTCTGCCATTGAGAACTTATTCGTTACTCTTTAAAGGACTCCAAATGAAAGAAACACTGCCACTTAAATTAGGACTAGGATTATTAGCATTGCGATTAAGTATCGCCTTGGTGTTTATTATGTGGGCACTAGATAAAGTCTTTGTTCCAGAACACGCAATGAAAGTATTTGCCGGCTTTTATGGTTTAGACATTTCAAGTGGAATCTCTGTCGCGATGGGGCTTGCCCAATTAGTATTTATTGGGATTTTTGTCGCTGGCTTATGGAAAAATATAACCTACCTCGCCATTTTAGTTTTACATGCTGGCTCAACCTTTTCTTCGTTTGCTAAATACCTAGACCCATTTAACAACCTGCTGTTCTTTGCTGCGTGGCCAATGCTCGCAGCTTGCTTCGCGTTGTACCTGCTTCGAGAGCATGACATCTACACTTTGTAGTAAAACACAGAAAACGCCAATAAAGGCTTATACCTGACTGAAAACAAAAAAGGTCTAGCATTACGCTAGACCTTTTTTTCATACCTTCAGTTGGTTTGATTACATATCTTTAAG
>NZ_JAPPTO010000123.1:0-312 GCF_027587135.1 Vibrio sp. MM46 | reverse complement strand
ACGTCACAGCCATCGATAGCGTGACTGAAGATGCGGTATCTACCGACACAGTAGTGGCAACACTTGTTGTTGCTGATACAGATACACCAGCAGACGAGCTTACCGTTCAGCTAGAAAACAACACCGATGGTTACTTCGTCCTAGACGGTGATCAAGTTAAGTTGACCGACAAAGGTGTCGAAGCGGTTAATAATGACCAGCTTGACCTAACTACCTTATCTGTTAGTGCTTCGGTATCAGACGGTGTGAATCCGAAAGCGACAGACACGGATTCGTTGGATGTGGTTCGCGTAAACGACGCACCAACCATCG
>NZ_JAPPTO010000122.1:0-329 GCF_027587135.1 Vibrio sp. MM46 | reverse complement strand
GCAGAGGTATTGGTGGAGATATTACCTCGGCTGACCGTTTGTGTGCTGTCGTAGGTAGTGCGTCCATCGGCGTGTTGTGTGGTCACCGAACCGTCTTGATTTTGGGTATAGCTGTGTCCTTGGTTGGTGAGTGTGTTTGTGTCAAATTTATTCGCATGGGTGTTGTTCATGCTGTGGTTATCAATTTGCATACTGCCAAAATCCAAATTACCGGTTGAGGCTGCCGCGCTCGCTCTGGCGTTGGTTGAGTTAATCATGCTTGATAGTTGGTAGTTCATGCTTGACATGACCGATTGCCCGCCTTTGAGTATTCCCCCGGCGATTAACGG
>NZ_JAPPTO010000121.1:0-332 GCF_027587135.1 Vibrio sp. MM46 | reverse complement strand
TCACGATGAGTGTCCACACAGATTGATACGGTTTATAAAAAAGAGACGATACTGGGTCTGTAGCTCAGGTGGTTAGAGCGTTCGCCTGATAAGCGAGAGGTCGGTGGTTCGAGTCCACTCAGACCCACCAATTCCCTTCCCAAGGAATTGGCATACAGTATCGACACCTTGATGGGGCTATAGCTCAGCTGGGAGAGCGCCTGCCTTGCACGCAGGAGGTCAGCAGTTCGATCCTGCTTAGCTCCACCATCTTTAAGCGCATTCGATGAGTGCTTTTAAAAATGGTTTCGAAAGAAATCTAGCTCTTTAACAATTTGGAAAGCTGACAAAAC
>NZ_JAPPTO010000120.1:0-346 GCF_027587135.1 Vibrio sp. MM46 | reverse complement strand
GTGATGCTCTATCATGACACCGTACATTTCTCGAAGTACCTGAATGCCAACTTTCTTGGCCTTCCAGTGTTTACATTGCACTAGGCTCAATTCACCATCTTTCGTCAACCAAATATCAATGCCGCCGTCAGGCTTTTGTGAAAAAGACTGCTTCACGGTATAACCTTGATGCTTAAAGTACTCGCCGACATAGGATTCAAACTCTAGCCAGCTTAATTGGTGAAATGGCGTGGTTACTCGTCTCGAGCGGATATGTAATGTGGTCTCCCGATACCTCTGCCTTCTCTGAAATTGTTTAAAAAAAGCAATCGGCGCGGGAATGAAAAACAGCAACGCAAAATACGGT
>NZ_JAPPTO010000012.1:0-203176 GCF_027587135.1 Vibrio sp. MM46 | reverse complement strand
CGTAGAATGATTCTTTCAATACTCGTCTTTCTAAAGTAAATCAAGGTTAGATACTATCCGCTAACAGTGTGACTTCCTAATATTCTCAATGGCTCTAATTTCCGTAAGCTAAAATGTAATGTTAGAAGGTAGCCGTCTCGAGAGGTTGCGTGAACATATGAGTAATGATGGGAGAGGTCAACCAGCTCTCTTTATTGTTAGTTTTATCAATTTTTGGATATCAGAATCGTATGTTCCAATAATGGCTAGATTTTTTGATGTATTATTAAGTTTTGAAACATAACTATTGAAGTTCGTCAAGGTTAACTGTTTCCATTGTGCCTCGAAATGTTGAAGTGTAGGTTATAAAAACATCGGTTTGCACGTTTTTCGTCCTGTATTTGCTCGCTACTTGCTCGTTTTTCAATTGGCTTTATTGTTAATAACCTTGGTATTTAAACTACCAATGGCTAGTCCACCCTATCATTACTAATCATTACTAATCATTACATTTCATTACAATTTAGTGGTCTGATGTGTGATATTCTTCATAGATTTGGTTTGTATCAGCCATCTTTTGCATTTCTTTCATGAATTTAGGTTACAGGCATGGACTTTAGAAAATTATCAGTTAGATTGAGAATAGCAAAATATCTAATAGAAAATTTTATAACATTAAACAAAACTAATACTAAAAAAAACAGAAAGCTAAAAAAGCTTTATTGCCGAATTGGTGATTATGATAGTGCTGTGAAATATGCGGAATCTATATATAAATCTGAATGTAGAGTTGAGGATTATCATATTCTAAAAAATTTGTATACATTATCATCAGTATCGGAGTTATCTGTAGAATTAGATATTAAAAATAAATCTGAAATGCTAGGAGATATTATATCAATCATTGGTAATATTGATGAGGTTGTTTACGACCTTGATAAGTTTAAGTTTATTAAAGACTACGTTAAAAGCAAAGGTGCTAAGCCGTTGTTTATATGTTTGTCTGGTAAAGGTGGAAAATTAAAAAATAAAACTAAAGATGAAAAGCTATTATTGTCAGATATAGAATTATACGATAATGAACGTCAAAGGTGGATCAAGGAAAATAATGCACCTAGTTACATAAAAAAAATATATAAAGATTATAATAACGTAAACTTTAGTGATCTTTTTAATTCCAAGCCACCAGTAGTTAAAGCAACGAAAGTTCTGCTAGGAGACATGGAAAATTCATATGTGTCTGTTAGAAATGGTATCAGAACAACAACAGGGCAGCCAAGTAATTTCGATAATCGTATATTATTCTACGGGACGTCGACGACTTATTCAGTCGGAACAAGTAATGAAGATACAATCGTTAGTCAAGTTCAAAAAGAAATTAACAAATATCAAGAACATATTAAAGTTGAAAATCATGGTATAAAAGGCTTACATCTACTACTTGCAATCAACAACTTGGTGCAAACAGATATTAAGGAAGGCGATGTTATTGTATTCTTTGATTATGATGAATTTGAAAGCTTTAAGGATGATTCAATTTATAAATTAGATCTTAATAAATTTGAACGTGGAGATGATTTCTTTTTAGACTTAGGAAAAAATCATTGCCATTTCTCACCTCGTGGAAATCGGGTTTTGGCAAAGACAATGGCAAAAGAAATTTTGCTTCCTATAATTAATAAAGATATAACTAAAAATTCCAATGTTTTACCTTCTGAAAAAATTTATAAAATATTGGATGATATTAAATACATCTTGTTTAAAAAAACAGCTCAAGCGTTAGAGTCTTGTGAGATGAAAAGCTATTTAGCTTTACTTGAGGAACACGTACCAGATTCAGATATAAAAGTAGGTAGTGTTGCGGTTAACTGTAATCCTATCACAAAAGGACATTTACATTTACTTGAGCATGCAGCTAGGAATGTCGACAAGTTATTTGTTTTTGTTATTGAGGAAGATAAGTCATTTTTTAGATTCGAAGATCGTTTACGCCTAGTAACAGAGAGCACAATCCATTTGGAAAATGTAACTGTTATAAGAGGCGGAAAGTTTATTTGTACTGAATTGACATATCCAGATTACTTCGATAAGGAAACAAAAGAAACAACGGCGGATGCATCTATGGAAGCTTGGTTCTTTTGTGAGTATATTGCTCCAAAACTAAACATTACAAAAATATTTTTGGGCGATGAACCTAAATGTATGATTACAAATCAGTACAACCAAAAAATGCAAGAGTTACTTCCAGAATATAATATTGACGTTGAAATTATCGACCGTATTTCTAGCAACGATGAGGTAATCAGTGCCTCTAAGGTTCGAGCATTGTTAAACGTAGGTGACTTTGAAGGAATTAGAAAAATTGTACCAGAGCCAACCTATAGATTTTTGACAGATAAATATCAAGATAGCACAGCATAAAATCAAAATAGATTTAGCTAGAAAGTAGTTGATAAGCTAGACCTAATATGACTTTTTAAATCAGTTTCATCTATATACCCAAGGTAGCTCACTCAGATTCCTGCATTTTGAAGTCACTTGGGTATATATTTTAGTCGGTTTTCGGAATAGAAACTATTACCTTTAGGTCTTGCTGAGGAGCACCAGCGTAGTGGTGTAATATTCTAGCTAATTAGAAAGCGTCACTAACCCCAATTCAACAAGGTCCAATTCGGTCTATCAGCGTGCACTTTTAAGCGAGGGCATGGATTCACAAGGTAGACGTAATTTGCGTATTCACACAGTGGCAAGTCGTTGATTGAATCAGTATAGAAGTGGATTTCCGAATAGGACTTTGCCTGCGTCGCCAACCACTGTTTTAATCGGGTAACTTTGCCTTCTCGGTAACTTGGGATTCCATCGATTTCTGCGGTATAGCGGTTATCAGCCACCACCAAGTCAATTCCAAGAGCAGTCGGAATACCCAGATGTCGTCCAACAGCTGTCACTAAAAAAGTGACACTTGCAGAGATGATGACCATATCAATACCATCACCAGACAGTTGTTCAATGAGCGTTTTGGCTTGAGGGTACTGTTTAGCCAGAATATGCTTTTCAACGCACTCTTCAACCAAGGCGTTGACTTCTTTAATCGGCATGTTTTCTATTGGCTTCATGGAAAACGCTAGGTAATCTTCCATCTCCATTTTCCCTTCTGCGTACAAGCCCATTAGGCGAAGATCTTCCTCAATAAAGTTAGGCTCAGTTGCGATGCCTTTCTCCACCAAAAACTCATTCCAAATCATTGCACAATCTGCGTTGATTAAGGTCTCATCCATATCAAATACATACAAAGGTTTGGACATAGTTTGGTTCTCACTGGTTGGGTTGAGGACGATGTAACTTGTCGCTCAGTATAGAGCGAGGCTTATGAGTGTGTGAGGTATGCTAACGACAAACTGTGACGGTTTCGTTGCACTTTCTCCGGACTATCACAAAACTTAGTTTCAATGATTAGGGATGAAGCATTTCTGAGTTGGCGTTAGAGAGCTACAATAGAACTTTCGAATCTAATCTTATTCTTGTGTACTGAATACAGTCACGCTTTTGAGCGATAATAGAGTCACTCGCAAAGCGAACGTTAAGAAAAATACAAAAAGAACCCCCGATATGAACCAGTATGTAAATGATCCATCCAATTATCAGTTACTAATTAAAAACTTGCTGTTTTCCCCAGTTGCTTTCAACCCAGAGCAAGAAATCGTCTACGCTAACCACCGCCGTCATAGCTACAAAACGTTTCATGATCGTGTAAGACAGTTTGCCAACGCGCTTACCAAAATGGGCGTGAAAAAAGGCGATACGGTTGCTGTGATGGATTACGACTCCCACCGTTACCTTGAGTGTTACTTTGCTATCCCAATGATTGGTGCCAAGCTGCACATGATTAACGTTCGTTTGTCTCCAGAACAGATCCTTTACACCATTGATCATGCCGAAGATGACATCATTCTTATTCATGAAGAGTTTCTACCAATCTTAGACCAGATCAAAGGACGCATTGATACGGTCACTCGCTACGTTGTGTTACGTGATGATGAAGAGTGTGAGTATGAACGCCTTCTTGAACAGGAAAGCACGGAATACAATTTCCCTGATTTCGATGAAAACACGGTGGCGACAACTTTCTACACCACGGGTACTACAGGATTTCCAAAAGGCGTTTTCTTCACGCATCGTCAACTTGTTCTTCATACTATGGGTATATTAAGCACAATCGGCACCAACGCTTCACAAGGTCGTTTGCATCAAGGTGACATCTACATGCCGATTACGCCGATGTTTCATGTCCATGCTTGGGGGCTTCCATATATGGCAACCATGCTTGGTGTTAAGCAAGTCTACCCGGGTAAGTATGTTCCAGATGTTTTGCTTAACCTGATTGAGCAAGAGAAGGTGACGTTCTCACACTGTGTGCCGACTATTTTGCATCTACTTCTGAGCTCTCCAAAGTCGAAGGCGATGGACTTTTCTGGGTGGAAAGTCGTCATTGGTGGTGCTGCGCTACCAAAAGCATTATGTAAATCAGCTCTAGAACGTGATATCGACGTATTTGCTGGTTACGGCATGAGTGAGACTGGACCTATTCTTTCTATCGTCCAATTGACGCCTGAGCAATTAGAGTTAGATGTCGACCAACAAGCGGAATATCGCTCGAAGACAGGTAAGAAAGTTGCGCTTGTAGAAGCGTATATTGTGGATGAGGATATGAACAAACTGCCTCATGATGGCGAAACCGCTGGTGAAATTGTTGTTCGTGCACCTTGGTTAACGCCTAACTACTACAAAGACAACAAAAACTCTAAAGCACTATGGCGTGGCGGTTACCTGCACACAGGTGATGTGGCGCATATTGATGACGAAGGCTTTATCAAGATCACTGACCGCGTAAAAGATATGATTAAGATATCTGGTGAGTGGGTAAGTTCTTTAGAGCTTGAAGACATTCTCCACCAGCATCAGAGTGTTTCCGAAGTTGCGGTGATTGGTATGCCGCACAACAAGTGGGGTGAAGTGCCGTTAGCTTTGGTGACTTTGAAAGAAGACGCTCAAGTCACAGAAAAGGAACTGTTAGGTTTTGCGAAAGACTTCATCAATAAAGGGATTCTTGCTAGAGAAGCATTACTACTTAAAGTGAAGATAGTGGATGAGATTGCTAAGACCAGCGTTGGTAAAGTGGATAAGAAAGAACTGCGTAAACTTCATCTGTAAGTAGTGAAACTTTTTGAATCCAAACCATAATATTCGGCCCCGACACAGGTTATCTATCGGGGCCGATTTTCATTTAGTTAAGGTTGCGTACTCAGTAACGTACTAAATCAAACCTTGCTCTTTCGCCATGTGATTCGCGATGCTTGGTGCTTTCCAAATGCTTGGCAGCAGAATAAAAGACACGGGTACTGCCGTAATGACGATGAAAGACTGCAGTGCAGAGATACCACCTGAGCCCATAGAAATAAGTGCGATTGCCACCACACCCATCATCAAGCCCCAAAATGAACGAATAACGGCATTTGGCTCGGTAGAACCCGTCATCACAACACTAATGGTGTAAGTCATTGAATCACCAGTCGTTACGATAAAAGTCGTAGTCAGGATCAAAAACAATACTGAAATCACCATTGGGAATGGCAATTCAGAGGTAATGGCAAGTAGAACTGCGGGAAGGTTAAAGCCTTCGAATGCTGATGAAATCAAACCTGGGTTTTCTAGCTCGAAGGCTAAGCCGCTGCCGCCAACAATGCTGAACCAGAAGCAGGTGATCAAAGGCGCAGCGATGCTGATAGAGAGGATCAACTGACGAATGGTTCTGCCTCGTGAAATACGAGCAATGAAAATCGCCATCATTGGTCCGTAACCAATAAACCAACCCCAGAAGAAAACCGTCCACCAACTTAACCATTCTGTGTCACCGCGATAAAGCGCCATTGGGAAGAAGTTATCAACCATGCGACCAATGCCTTGTACGTAACCATCCACAATAAAGCTAGTTGGTCCGAAGAACAGAATGTAACCAATCAATGCTACAGACAACACAATGTTGTAACGGCTAACAAGTTGAATGCCCTTGCTCACGCCGCTTAGCGCTGACAAAGTGTACATGAGAATCGCAGCGACAATCACCAGGCTTTGAGTAATGAAGGTATCTGGCAAACCAAACAGAGAGTTCAATGCGTAGCTGATTTGTAGACCTAAAAAGCCGATTGGACCAATAGTACCAGCGGCTACAGCAATGATGCTGCACGCGTCTGCGACATCACCAATTCGACCGTGAATCGCTTTGTCGCCAAACACAGGGTACAACAAAGTGCGTGGTTTAAGTGGTAAACCTTTGTCGTAGTGAAGGTGCATTAACACCACAGAAGAAAGACAACCTAAGATAGCCCAAGCAAGGAAGCCCCAATGCATGAAAGACTGAGAAAGCGCATTGATTGCAGAGGCTTTTGGTGAGGCTTCACCATATAAAGGTGGTGCAGAAACAAAGTGAGCAATAGGCTCAGCTGCAGCCCAGAATACACCGCCACCAGCAAGTAGGGTGCAAAGTACGATTGATAGCCATTTAAAGGTATCGATATCTGGTCTCGCTAAACCACCTAAGCGTACGTAACCCGTACGACCTAGCGCAATAGCCAAACCAATAAGGAAATTCAGAAGGAGTAATACTTGCCAGAAGGCACCGAAGTATTGAGTTGCAAAGCCAAAGCCTGCATTAACCATTGCGGTCAGAGAGTCTGTATTCGTTAGAGCTAGCAAAACAAACACAGTGAGGAAGCTACCACTTAACCAAAAAACAGGGTTAGTGAGTTCAAGACGCTTGAGAAGGGAAGGAGGATGAATCGCAGAATAGTCTGCCTCCTGAATAGGAGCATGAGAGGCGGCGTTCGTCATATTTGACATAATTACTTCGCTTTTTAGGGCTCGGAAGCCGTGCATTTCCCTCACACGAATAGCTCGAAAAGTGTGAGGATGATCAAAAAGCCGCTGATACTAGCACGTTGAGCACACCAATATAACCGTAGAGCCAGATTAATTATGGAAATCTGAAGCAAATTACTGATTTTGGGGTAGAGATTTTTTGCGTGAAGTGCGCCGCATTTCATACGTAAATGACATTTCCCTTATTCTTGCAAGGACATCTCAGGATTACATTGAGCCAACCTGTTCTAATAAAAATTAAAGGTCTTATCCTATGGCTCATGTTGAACTCAATGGAATGTGGCAGTTAACTTCACCACAGCACCCAGATATCGATATTCCAATGACTTTGCCTGGAGACAACGTTTCTGCGTTGTTACAAGCAGAGCTCATCCCTAATCCTTATTTTGCGGATAACGAAGCGAAAGTTCGTTGGATTGAAACGTGTGATTGGCATATTTCACGTCAGTTTGATGTGGATGACGCAGTGCTCTTTGCCAAACAAGTTTGGATGACACTTACTCGCGTTGATACTTTAGCGACGTTTTACATTAATGGTGAGCAAGTACTAACTTGCAGCAACATGTTTGCCCAACAATGTCTTGATATTAAACCTTACTTAAAACAAGGCTCTAACACGATTCGAGTTGAGTTTGCTCGCGTAGACTTAGAAGGTGCAGAGCGAGCAAAGAAACTGCCGTTTCCTATTCCTTCTGCAATGGGCAACAACCAAATTCCACACATGAATTTGCTCCGCAAAACCCAATGTCATTCGGGATGGGATTGGGGTATTTGTTTAATGGTCTCGGGTATCTATGACCCGATTCAAATCGATGTTGTCGAGGACGTATGGTTAAAAAGCTTCTCCACAAACCAGCAATGGCAGACAGATGGAAGTGTATTGGTTGACGTTCTTATAGAGGTAGAGACTGGCAATCAATGTCATGAAATCATTGTTAATTTTAATGGTGAACGACAAGTGCTCCAAACCGAAGGAAGTGGTCACTATCACTGTGAATTCCTTGTGAGCGAGCCTAAGCTTTGGTGGCCGGCAGGTTATGGCGAAGCGCACCTCTATTCCATTTCAGTCACTTCTGGTGAACAAACTCTAGTCCGTAAGATTGGTTTACGAGAGTTGAGCTTAAATAATCAAGCTGATGAACATGGATCGGCGATGGAATTCATCATTAATGGCACCCCGATTAATGCTAAGGGGGCGAACTGGATTCCGATCGATGCCATGCCGGGGCGTGAGTGCGAAACCCGCTACCGAACGCTTTTACAAAGTGCCGTTGATGCCAACATGAACATGATTCGTGTCTGGGGTGGTGGGCAGTATGAGAGTGAAACCTTCTATGACTTGTGTGATGAACTGGGGCTATTAGTTTGGCAAGACATGATGTTTGCTTGTTCGCTTTACCCTTCTAGCGATGACTTCTTAAAAGAAGTTGAACAAGAACTGCGTTTCCAAATTCCACGCTTAAAAGAACACCCATCTATTGCGTTATGGTGTGGCGACAATGAAGTTATTGGAGCTATTGGCTGGTATGACGAATCCAAGCATAACAAAGTGAAATATACGGTGAACTATGACCGTCTCAACCGCATGATAGAGCAGGTGATCGGACAGTTAGACGAATCTCGTCGTTTTTGGCCTAGCTCTCCTTGTAATGGTGAACTGGACTTCGGAGATGCTTGGCATGATGACAGTAAAGGTGACATGCATTTTTGGGATGTGTGGCATTCAGGAAAATCATTTAATGCCTACCTAAACATTAATCCTCGCTTTTGCTCAGAATTTGGTTTCCAATCTTGGCCTTCGTTTGCGGAAGCAAAACAGTTTGTACCGGAACAAGACTGGAACGTTACGTCACCTACCTTTGAGCAGCACCAAAAGAACCCACGTGGTAACAGCATCATTACTGAGATGTTCACCCGATATTTCCGTTTTCCTAGCGGCTTTGAGCAAATGTTGTACCTTAGCCAAGTGCAGCAAGCGATGGCTATCAAAACTGCGTGTGACCATTGGCGAGCCATCACACCGATATGTCGTGGCATGTTGTATTGGCAACTTAATGACAACTGGCCTGTGAGTTCATGGTCTAGCATCGAATACAGTGGTCGTTGGAAGCAGTTGCATTACCATGCGAAACGCTTCTTTGCACCTCAGTATTTCGTGTTCTCGGAGCACACAGGCAACTTGAGTCTGCATCTGCTCAACGATGCCAAAATACCAGTTAGTGCGGATATTCAACTTCATTGGGTTAATTGGCAAGGCGAAATTGAGAAAACTTGGCAGATAGAGAAAACGGTGACGAATGATAGCAATACTGTCATTTGGTCTTTAGATGAGCAGGTTGACTTAGTTGGTTTGGGCGACCTGAAATCAGGGTTCTTGTATGTGGAAGCGCAGGTGGGTGATGAACGGATCAACAATACCTGGTTTAGTACTCATGAACTTAAGACGCTACCTATGGTTAAAGCAAATATTGAAGTAACGATTGAAGCAAACCAAGTGACCCTACGGGCAAATAAAGCGGCGTTTTTTGTTCATTTGGAGTGTGATACGGCTGGGCGCTTTGAAGATTCAAGCATCACTTTATTGGCAAACCAGCCCGTTACGTTAACATTCTTGGGTGACGATTGGGCGGCAATGGCAGAGTCTCTGCGTGTTTACCACTTAATGCAATAACGGAAAGCACTTTTGAAAGGGGGCTTCCGTGCTCCCTTTTGATTTCTCAGCCTGAGAACGGCTTGATTTAGAACAGGTTTCGTTTTGCCCAAGTGATCGCCTGCATTCGATTCTTCACTTCAAGTTTGCGAAAGATACTGTAGAGGTGCGACTTCACAGTGTGCTCACTTACAAACAACGAGTCGGCGATATCGAGGTTAGAACCTCCTTGGCAAAGCGCTGTAAGTACTTGCATTTCACGTCGAGTTAGCTCAATTTCGAGTTTCGTGTCGAGCTCAGCAACCGAGTGATTTAAGTTTACAAGATAGCTCACTAAGCGATTGAGTATGTCGCGTGAGAGCCAGTTTTCACCATTCACAACACCTTTTAATCCTCGAATCACTTTGTCAAAATCTTCATCGAAGTAAAACAGACCTTTTAAGTTCGACCAAGAGAGCAGACTCTCGATGCCCAAATTAGGTTCGGCATTAACCAAAACGGTCGCATCAACGTGATCGAGCTCGTTGAGCACGACTTTAACCCCAGAGAGATCTGGCAGTGAACTGTCGACAATAGCAACATAGTGTTCATCGCGATAAACAGGAAGATCAGTACTTGATCCTTTCGCCAAGAGGACTGGTTGACCAAGCTGTTGTTCGATTGTCGTCTGTAAGCCTCTTCCTTGAATGTTGTTGCAAGTGAATAATAAGATGGTGTTGGTGGTTGGATTGTTATTCATCATTAGTGGGCCTCCTGTCGAGACTGCATAAATTCATTTCCTACTTGATGGAAGCGATACAAAACAAGATCTAAGAATCCATCGAAGCAGTGTTTAACCATTGGGTTTTCAAATATTTGAGTGGCGGGTGCTTTGAAGTACGTGACTCGCCGATGGTGATAGAAATCCCGTATAAAAATGTCGAATAAAAGTTGCTTTACCACGGGTTCATGAACCGGAAAGTGGACAACCGCATTCCCCATGACTTGGATGATATCGGTGACTAAAAACTTCAGGATAGAGCGCCCCAAATGCCATAAGCTTAGAATCCTAAATTCAGACCTCAGCTCTTGATAAATAAGGTGTCCGACTAACATGCCTTTACAGTAATACAGGCGTACCTTACTTGAAGATTCATCAAATTGATTGAGCGTATCTGCCATACCGCCTGGGGTGATTAACTGCTTGTGGACTGCATCAATTTGTTGATACTCCGACGCGCTTATTTGATTGAGTGAGCAACTCTTTACATCGGTGACTTGATACTCATAAACAATGTCTTTAAAGCTTAAATAAATGTTTTTACTTTGCGAGGCTTTAACGCGCTTATACTCGCTTGAGGTATATTGATATTGCTCACCAATATAATGAGAGAAGGCGAGCCTTTTTAATAAACTCGGTGTGACTTTTCCGCTTTCCCATTGACTTAATGTAGGTTGATTTAAGCTTTCAAAAGCACTGTAACTCCGCGCTAACTCGTCTGCCAACTGACCTTGAGTTAAACCTCTCTCCTTTCGAATTGTTGCAACAGCATGCGAAAATTCTAACTTGCTAACCATATATCTACGTCCTGAACTCATTATATTTTTGATTGCTTGAAACGACTCGGTATGAGTCGCAAATCTATGTTCTTGATCTTTTAGTGAGATACATCATTTGGTCTGCGTGCTGGATTAAGGAATCGCTGCTATTGCCCTCATAAGGGAAACGTGCAATACCAACACTCAAACCGATGTGAACGTTTTGAAAATGGATAAAAATAGGTGCGCTACACGCTTGGTGTAGCGAAGACTGAAATTGTTCTAAGTCCTTTGTACTTTCTAGCTCAGGGAGGCAAACAATAAACTCATCACCACCTATCCTTGTTGCGAACTGACCACCACTGAGTAGGTTTAAAATACGCTGGGCGGTGATTTGTAGTACTTTGTCTCCGGCGTCATGACCGAATTCGTCATTCACCGATTTAAAGCCATCTAAGTCGATATATAACAGAGTAAACGGTTGAGCTCGTTGTATCTGTTGTTCGATCAACTGATTGCCTTTGAATCGGGAATAACACCCTGTTAGCTCGTCAATCTCGAGCAGTCTTTCTAGTTTTTCAACTTGTTCATATTGCGTTTGCCAGGCGCTAAACCAATAGCACTCGATGGAGCGCAAGCCTTGGTAAATAAAGAGATTGAACAAGTAAAGAAACGTGCTCCGAATGGAGAACTCACTTAAACCCTGTAGTTTAAACAGGTAATTACCTGCGGTTATCAAATCAATGTTAAAGCAGATTGCCATTGATAAGACATATGTGAGTGCCGACCAAAATACGCCAAACTCAATCAGGGTTAAAAGGAGATTCACGGTGACTAACGAAGAGAAGAGAAAGTGCCCGCCTAAGAAGTAATACAGGTAAAAAGTGAGGGTGTAGCCGAGGATCAGAGCGATGACAACAGACTGATGCTTTTGCTCGAGTGCAAATGATTTGCCCACCCAAAGGTAGGCAAAACAGACCATCGCGGAAAATATATAAGGAAGGTATACAACATAATCAACCCCTCTGATTGCACAAGCGACTAAGGTGATAAGAATCCCAAGACTTGTGGAGCGCATATAGTAGCGCGTAAAAATTTTGGTGAACTGCGTTCTGTCCATAGTTATGTCTCAAAGGAACAGCAAATAATGGGCAGTCAGAGAGAGGATTCTGTATGGGTTGAGTGTGGATGGAGGACGAGAGAAACATAGAACCAGCCCCGCATAAATAAGGAAATGCGAGGCGCATATGCTTTTTCGGGCGTTTTTCTCGTCTGCAAGCGACACTGCATTTCATATAGTTGCTCGATACCTACTGCCGTTTTTATAAACTATTCTATGAGGCGGGGTTGCATAAAACTATACGGTTTTCGGGAAAATGCTCCGATCTCAATATGTCCGCGTAAAAAGTGCGTTAACCGGTAAATTATTGAGGAAAAACTAGTACTTAAGTACTATGCGGGGTGATGAAAATGAGTCTTAAGTTTGAGATGTCTACTTGAGTTTTTGGTGGATACGGTAACCTATTGCATAACCAAGATAGAATAAGGCTGCAAGGGTAATAAACGCAGAAATGTAGGCAAACAAGTGATTCAGCCCTAAGCCGAATGACAGGGTAAAAGCAATGCCATTCACGGCTTCCATTGGGATCTTGTACCAAGAGGCGTGTACGGTCGAACCAAAAAGAATAAGGGTTCCGATTAAAAAGAGGGTGCCAATTGAAAGGCCAACCCATCTGCTGCTGTTCATGTTCATCTCAAGAGTTACAGAGTTCGTAACAAAATATTTCAAGGTCAACATTATACAACTTAGTGAGGGGGGAAGTGGTAGCAATATTTGCTTGAATAAAGCAAGAGAACACCGAAGTGTCCTCTTTTTAACCAGATGGCGTTTTAATTATCCAATCCAATTGATGAAGTATGGAATGATCAGTGCGTTGGCTAAGTCGATAAAAAACGCACAGACTAAAGGCACGATGATAAACGCTTGGTGAGAGTTACCGTACTTCTGTGCGACTGCCGACATATTTGCCATCGCCGTTGGAGTGGAACCAAGAGAAATTCCACCAAAACCAGAACAAACCACCGCCGCATCGTAGTTTTTTCCCATCAAAGGGAAAACGACAAAAATCGCGATACAAATAGCGACAAGAAACTGTGCGCCAAGAATGATGAAAATCGGTCCTGCCAAATCCACCAAAGCCCATAGTTGCATACTCATCAGTGACATCGCCAAAAATGCTCCTAACGCCATATCTGCGATCAATGCAACCGCGGGTTTTCTAGCCGGCCAGCGCGTTCCTGTTAGGCGCGGGTAAGAAGCAGGAATCAGGTTAGAAATCAGAATACCAGCAAACAGACAAGTTACGAACAATGGCAGCTCTAACCCTAAACTGCTGACGCCTTCATTCAAGATTGCACCTAAGATAATACATACATGAATCGCTAACATCGCGTCTAAAAAGTCATAGGCATTGATCGAGGGTTGAGGCTCATCTTGCGCGGTACCGACATCCATCTCTTCAACTTTCGTGGGTTTGAGGTTGTGTTTTTTGATCAGGTACTTAGCAATAGGTCCTCCCATCAAGCTTGCTAAGATCAAACCGAATGTCGCACTAGCGATACCGATTTCCATGGCGGTATTTAGGTCAAAAATTTCAGCAATTCTTGGTGACCAAGCGATAGCAGTGCCATGCCCACCAATTAATGAGACTGTGCCACTTAGCAAGCCAACCGCTTCTGGTTGACCGAGCATGGTGGCGATTCCGATACCAGTAAGGTTTTGAATCAACATATAGCCGATGGTGACCGAAAGCAGAATTAATAAAGGCTTTCCCCCTTTAAACAGATCTTGCAAGCTTGCGTTAATGCCGATGGTGGTAAAGAAATACACTAAGAGTAGGTCACGAGTCGCGAGATCGAATTGGACATCAATTTGGGTAACGTAATGAATCACCGCAAACAGTACGGACACCAAAATACCGCCAGAAACCGGTTCTGGAATACTGAATTCTTTGAGGAAAGTACTCGCTTGCGTTAATCGCCTACCTAAGAATAAAACGATGATTCCAAGAGTCACCGCGAGAAAGGATTCGACTTGTAATACACCGTCGACAAAGTTCATAACCACTCCTGTTCTAATAAAACATGATGAGAGAATTAATCGGTACGTTTACCTCTAAACATACTGACATGTTTGAATGACATCCAGTTGCATACTAATGAATTTGAACCAAGTCGGATTACTCTGAGCATGGTATTCCCATGACAGATAAAAAAGAGGAGTGATACAAGGCTGCGTTAACCTATGCATGACTCCTCGCCGAATCAGCTCAGAAAAAAAACTAATTAAATAGCCAGTAGCTTTCTGGGTTATCAGGGCATTGGTATGGACCACATTCGGCAAATGTACCGATGGCATTAAGTGCGACAACGGAGATAGCCAACAGGCAAGCAATTCGACCAAGGTTGCTCATTTGGTAAGGTTCCGGTGACTCTTCTTTACTGGTGAGCATAAGGATGACCGCCACCGCAAATATAGTCGCGACGAACAAGACAAACGCCCAAGTGTAATAATGCATACCTAAGATAGGGCTACCATAACCAGGCGTTCCCGGAATGACATGCAGTGAGACTTGTCTTAGCGATGTGGCTACTCCATAAAGTGCGCCAATTAGAACCACGCCATAATGTCGAGCGTGCGGACCGTAAACCACATTCAGTAGAAAGCCGAACATGATCATGACAAAGCCAATGCGTTGTAACAGACACAATGGGCAAGGCAGTTCATTGAGTACAAATTGCAGAACAAAACCAATTAACAACACGGCGGTCATGCCGAGTAATCCGAGGGTATTGAGTAAAGCCAAATAGTTGCGATTCATATCAACGCCCCCTACAACAAAATAGCTAGAGGGTCGGTTGCATGGTGGTTGAACCAATACAGCCCAATGATCACGGAGGAAGCAAAGAAGGCATAACCCATCGCTTTCTTGCCTAAAAATGCACTGAGCATCGCTATTAACAATAGTACAAAAATTAGTGTCATCATGAGGGAGTTCCTTCCTTACTCTCTGATTTCAATCCTTTTAACTATAGGAAATGCGTATTAATGCGCGACTTTATATAAAAAAGAGGAGAGGGCAGATTCGAGGTCCCAGATGAATCTGATCCTCTCCCCAAAACCGTTTTTACAAAAACGCGTTACTTACCGTCTTGTTTTGGTGGTTGTTCCAACGCCCAGTCACCGCCTAATGATTTATAGAGTGCGACGGTAACTTGTGCCGTTTGCAATTTGGCAGCAAGCTGACGGTCTTGCATCATGCGTTTTTGTCGCTGTGCATCAAGGACGGATAAGTGATCGATTAAACCTGCGCGATAGAGTGATTTCGCTTTGCTGACCGCGTTGTCCGTTGCCTCCAGCGCTTCTTCAATTCGGCGTTGGTTCTCTTGGCTTCTTCCGTAAGCAAATAGGGTCGAGTCTACTTCTGTAAATGCGGAATCAACGGCGTGTTGGTAAGCCAAGGTGGCGGATTCAAAACGAGCTTGGTTGATTTTCTCTAACGCTTCACCACGACCTCCGTCAAATACATTCCAACTGATACCTGCTGAGCCTACCCAGCCAAATGAATCACTACTGAATAAGTCATCAAAGCTAGACGCTGAAACACCTGGCGCCCCTGTTAGGAAGAACTTCGGATATTGATTGGCCACACTGGCTGCGAGTTCTTCATTGATGGCAGCCATTTCACGTTCCGCAATGCGGATATCTGGTCGACGCTGCAACAGGTCAGAAGGCAGCCCAATCGGTACCACATTTTGCATGGTAGGTACTGTTTGTGTCTGAGCGAGTCGTATCTCGACTTTCGATAAAGGCTCACCAAGTAGTACCGCAATGCGATGCTTGTGCACTTGTTGTGCGATTTCCAATTGAGGGATGATGGATTCCATTGCTGCCAATGTTGCTTTAGCTTGGGCTAAATCGAGCTCGGAACCGTAACCACTGCGAACCACCTTCTCGACCAAATCCATGGTTTTTTGTTGGTCCTCTAGGTTGGATGTTGCCAACGCGAGACGCTCTGTTGCACCTTGATATTGTAAGTAGTTGTGGATCAAATCTGCGGTGAGCAATGTGGTGAGACCACTCTGATAGATTTCAGCTTGTTCTACACGAATCTTTGCCGCATTAGATTGACGCTCAAGACGCCCAAATAAGTCCACTTCCCATGCGATGCTTGCACCAGCAAAAACGCCATCATGTTGATTATCTAATAGTGTCGTGTTGCCAATCTGTGGCGGTAAACCTGCTGCTGAATCACCAATCGGATTGAGTGCAGGACCCAGCAGAGAATCATTTTTGCTCAGTTGGTAGTTGAAGTAACCCGCGCCAATATTGACGGTTGGTACTTTGAATGACTCTACAACGGTTTTGTAGTTCTCAGCCATCTTGATGCGCTCTGCTGCCACTCGTAACGGGATGTTTTGGCTTTGCATATCAAGGACTAAATCGTTCAGCGTCGGATCATTAAATTCCGTCCACCAAAAGGCTTCTTTTTCGCTAACCTGGCTGACGTTGCTTTGCTCAGCATGAAGATAGGTTTCAGCCATACTTGTGGTTGGCGCTTGGTAGTCGGGACCAACAGCGCAACCGGATAAACTCATTGCCAATACAAGTGGCGCAAGAACGAACTTTTTCATGATTACGCCTCCTTCAGTTTGGCGTCAGTGTGGGTTGTTTGTGGCTTTTCTTTGTATGCCAAGCGATACAGTGCCGGCATGATGAACAATGACAATACTGTCGCTGCTGCTAAGCCACCGATAATGGTTGCTGCCATTTGGTCGAACAATAGGTCTGACAGCAGCGGAATCATTCCAAGGGCTGTTGTTAATGCCCCCATAGAGATCGCCATCGTTCGGTTGACGGTAGCCTCCTTAATGGCATCGACCAATGCGCGTCCATTTGCTCGTTCTAGTTCGATTTGATCCATCAATACAATGCCATTTTTAATGATCATCCCAGTCAGCGTTACCGCACCAATCAATGCCATAAAACCGAATGGTTTATCAAAGCCAAGCAAAGCAAAGGTTGCGCCCGTTGCGGCCAATGGCAAAGTCGCAAAAATGATGATTGGTTGTTTAAAGCCGTTAAACATCGCGACCAAAATGATCACCATAATTAACATCGCTTTCGGTAATTGCTTGAAGATATCCGTAACAGCTTTGTGTTCGTCGTAGAACTCTCCACCCCATTCCAAGCTGTAGCCCGCAGGAAGGTGAATGGCTTCAATCTGATCTTTCACAGCATTTCTTACTGTCGCAGGTGTCGAGTGACGTGCGACACCCGCTTGCGCAGTGATGGTTTTTACTCGGTTACGACGCCAAATCATGCTCTCTTCTGGTACTAACTCAAAGCCATCAACCACCTGACCAAGAGGTACGCTGTGCATGCCCAGTAGTGAACGTACAGGTAATGTTTCCAGTGACGCCATGTTTTGAGAAGTGCCACGCAGTTGAATTGGAATGAGCTCATCATTGAGATTCATCTGTCCCAAAGGCATGCCGTCAGAAGCGCGTTTCAAAGCAAAGGCGATGTCCGCACGGTTGATACCAGCTTGACGCATTTTGTCTTGATTGATGATGGGTTTGAGAACTTTGCTCTCTTGGCGCCAGTCATCACGAACGTATTTTGCATCAGGATGAGTAGCAAAAATGGCTTTTGCCTGATCCGCTAGCTGATGCAGTACTACTTCATCTGGACCTGAAAAGCGAGCTTCGACTGCGTATTTGTCCGAGGTTGCGAGCTTCAGCGCTCTAAAGCGGGGCTCTGCGTCCGGGAATGTGTTCTGCAGCCATTTATCACCACGCTCAACAAGTTGGCTGATGCCTGCGTAATCCTTGGTATTAATTAAAATCTGACCATATGCGGGATCAAACGGTTCGGGTTCTACAGTCACAGAGAATCGAGGTGCACTTGCGCCCATGTAGCTAGAAATACTTTCTACTTCAGGTTGCTTGAGCAGCCACTGTTCGACTTTGCGCATGTCTGCTGAGGTTTGCTCAATCTTGGCGCCATTTGGTAGCCAGTAATCTAGGAATACGATAGGGCGATCCGATTGTGGGATGAAGTTTACCGCTACATAGGGCACGGCAAATGCAGTCACTAAAATCAGCGGAATCAACGCCGTCAGTGCTTTCATCGGATTGTCGACTGTCCAAAACACTAATTGCTTGTATCGGCTTGGTTTGGCATCTTCATCCGCGGGTGTTGGTTTGATGAACATCCAACACATCAATACGGTGAAGGTCATGGCTACCAGCCAAGACAGTAGCAGCGATGAAGCAACAATGTAGAATACTGAACCAGCAAATTCAGCCGAGTCAGTTTTCGAAAACAATACTGGGCTTGCACCCATGATGGCGATGATGGTGGCACCAAGTAGTGGTACCGCCGTTTCCTTGACTGAATCAATAGCAGCACGAGTGCGCTCAATGCCTTTGCTCAGCTTCACGATCATCATGTCAGTGATCACGATGGCATTATCTACCAACATGCCTAGCGCAAGGATGAAGGTACCTAGCGAGACACGATGCAAATCAATTCCCGCGATGTTCATGTAAATCAACGTGAGCAAGATTGTTAGCAACAAGCTTGAGCCAACAATCGTTGCGCTTTTAAAGCCCATGAAGACCAGCAGTACCACGAATACGATACCGACACTTTCCAGTAGGTTGCCCACGAAGTCATCAATGGCTTTTTGTACTTCCTCTGGCTGATAAGCGACGGTAGAAATATCGACGCCGAGCGGCAATGTTTGCTCGTAGTTATGGATAATGTCACGAATAGTATCGCCCAATGACACAACGTTAATGCCTTCAACAGGACTCACCGCCAAAGTCACGGCAGGTTGACCATTAAATCGACTTTCTGTCAGCGCGGGAGTTTGGTATCCCATACTCACTTCGGCGATGTCACCTAAGCGAATTAGACCTGTGCCTAGTTCACTTACGCCACCTTTGATTACCAAGTTGCGAATATCGTCTAGTGATTGAAACTCGCTGGTTTGCGTGATGCGAATACGCTCGGTTCCTGCATCGAATTTCCCCGCTTCAAAGGTCATGTTTTGTGTGCTGAGCTGGTTCCACACTTGCGCAACAGATAAGCCGTATTGTGCTAAACGTTCATCAGGCATATCGATGTGCACGACACGCGGCTGTACGCCGTGAAGTTCGATCTTTTTGATGCCTTTTACTGCCTTAATTTGGCGCTGAAGCTCTTCTGCATAACGACGTAATTCTTCTGGTGCTGCGTCTTCACTGTGGATAGAGAAAAGCATGCCGTACACTTCAGAAAACTCATCTTGCACTATGCTGATTTGTGCCGTAGAAGGCAGTTGTAGCTTCACGTCGTTCACTTTACGTCGCAGTAAGTCCCATTGCTGAGGCAACGCTTTTGAATTGAGACTCTCTTTCAAATCGACAAATACCATCGACATTCCAGGACGAGACAATGAACGTAATCGGTTCAGTTCTGCCATTTCCTGCAGCTTAGTCTCAATAGTATCGGTCACTTGCTGTTCGACTTCTTGAGCCGATGCTCCCGGATACAAGGTCACCACGACAGCGGTTTTAACGGTAAAGCTTGGGTCTTCTAATTTCCCTAGGTCGAAGTAGGAGTAAATACCCGCCACCACACTTAAGGCGATGAAGAACAACACGAAAGTACGCTGTCTTATCGCGAATTCGGCTAAATTGATCATGGTTTGAACCTATAGCGTTTTGATGGTTAGGTTTGGCGTGTTATCGCCTGGTTTGAGATAGTGAGTTCCGCTGATAACGACATAGTCACCTTGTTGGAAATCGCCGGAAACACAAGCTTGATGAGAATCGATGGATTGCAAGTTAACGGGTTCACTGTGTACGACAGCATCTCGCACCACGTTGACGTGTAGGGTCTTCTTTTCGCCCAAAATGGCAGAGTATGGGAAGCAGTGGCTTGATTGATTCGGTTGGAACGAGGTCGTTACCGTAACCGCTTTACCATTGAACAAGTTTTTAGAAATAGAATCGATCGCTAGCGTGACAGGATAAGTTTGCTTGATTAAATGCTTTTTTGGAGCAATCTCGGCGACTTTTGCACTGTAGGTTTGCTCAGCACCGTACCAAGAAAGTGCTGCAGATTGACCAAGGTTAAACTGTCGAACCATATTTTCTGGCACATCGATATCCACTTCCCATTGCCCATCTTGCTGAATCGTAGCCACGCTCACGCCAGGCAGGGTTTGTTCGAAAGCATCAATACGGACTTCACCAATGTTGCCAGAAAATGGTGCGCGTAATGTGGTGTAAGTCAGTGCGTCTTCCGCTCGCTGGATGTTTTTTTCTACCACTTTGACAGCGGATAGACTGCGTTCATAACCGCTGATGGCACGGTCTAAATTAACGCTAGCAATGGCATTATCGTCAGTTGCTTGCTTAACGCGCTTAAGCTCCGCTTTCGCCAGTTTATGTGCGGACTTTGCCTCCAGCATACGAGCTTGTAGCTCTTCTAGTGAGACTTGATAATCGTGTGGGTCAAGCGTAGCAATGACTTGCCCTTTCTCGACATGATCGCCTTTCTTCACCAAAACGCTTTCTACCGTGCCTGGTACACGAAAAGAAAGAGAAGCACTTTCTTTGGCGTGAACAATGCCGCTAAATGATTTGCTTGAGGCGGAGTTGCTGTCCTTTACTTCGATGACTTGTATTGGTCGAGGAGATTCAGGTTCGGCGAATGTGGTTTGGTTTTGGTTACAACCAAGCAGCGCGAGTGTCGCTGCACTTAACGCTGTGGTTTTGAATAGACGGTTCATAAGATGGCTCCCTAATTTTGGTGCCATCATACAATCGAACGCTGTTCAGATAATTACTCGACTCTGAGACTCACTGTCTCAAAAAATGAGACAATAATGTATCTAAACCAATTTGGGGATTTCTTTAATTAGATGCTCAATAAGTAATCGACTCGCTTGGCTTAGGGTTTTAGGTTGAGGGTAGAGTAGCCAGCCAGACTCTTCTGTTACCGAATACTGTGACAATAACTGGACCAAAGTGCCCGATTCTAATTCACGTTTTACGAGTAGTTTGGGCATAAAAGTAATGCCGCGATCTAAGATGGTGGCGTTTTTAATAAAACCGATGTTATTCGAGATAAGCTTGGGACTGAGTTGTACGCTTTGTTCTTGAAAATGCCAGACATTATCAATGTCGCCATTTGGCCAACGGAAGCACACGCATTGATGCGTTTTTAATTGCTCTAGTGTTTCCGGCGTTCCATGGGTTTGTAGGTAGCTCGGGGAGGCGACCAAGCATCGGTCGAGCGTCAGCAGTTTGCGTGCCACAATATCTGAGTCGAATAGTGCACCACCGTGAAACGCAATATCCAAGCCTTGTTGGAACATATCATGGAAGCCGTTGTTGATATTACGAATATCTAACTCAACATGAGGGTATTGATCGTGAAAGTCGAACAGAATAGGGCGCACTAGTTCATCGGTTTCAGGTAATAAACCGAGCTTGATTCGACCGCGGACCTCATTGGTATCGTTGCTGACTTGCTCATTTGCAGAGTCGAGCATAGTGAGTGCTTTTTGCAGATTCTCGTAATACGCCTCGCCGTTGTTGGTGAGCGATAAACTGCGTGTTGTTCGATGGAATAGCTGTGCTCCAAGAGATTGTTCTAACTCTCCAATTCGCCGGCTTACATTCGCACGTGGTAAGTCCAGCGCATTGGCTGCGGCGGTAAAGCTACCTAAATCCACCACCTTAATGAACAGTTTGAGATCGTCAATTTTCACTCTGGCGCTCCATGCTTATTGAACACTGTATTAAACCGTGACACTCTAAAGCATCACAAGGTTATGCACAAAACATAACGCGACTTTTGATAACCGTCACTTGTCATCAAATAGAAATAGGGAATTAATGTGCTGAGAGTTATCCAACGCCGTCGAATCAAAAAGGTCATTAAATTACTGTCTGCAAGGCTAATAAAGGGCTATGGCAGTCGTGACTACTTTTCTATTGGTCAAGTTCAGAGCAGTACAACTGAGTTAAGCAAGCGCCAACAACACATTGCTTTGGCGCTTTATGCTAACCCTGAAGCGCTTAACTCAGAAGAAGCTGCTGAAATTCAGTCTCTACGCACTGATGTCGCCAATGATTTTTTCGAAGGTGGTGACTATAACGCGCAAGATGTGTTGAATTTATTGGGCTCTGGCGGCTGGAAGGGAGGACGTATGGATGATGATATGTCCCACCGATTTGGAATGAATAGCCGATACTAAATCTCGTAATCTAATACGATGATGTCTTCAAGCAGAGGTCTAAATACTTCTTTCAAGGCGTCGTGCTCAGGGTGAGGCAGATAATTCTGACGACCTGCTTCATCAGAAAATGTCATCATCACGGCGTGCGTGTAGTCTTTGTTCTTTCCTTCTGGGCTGTTGTTTAAGCCCCACTCAACGTCGGTTACGCCTTCTACTTTCGTTGGCATGGTTTCGAATAGCTCTCGTAATTGCTGAATTTTTTCGCTGGTGGCAGAAGCTTTAAATTTGATGAGTAGAATGTGTCTGATCATGGTTTTGGTCATGTTGTTGTTTTTGAAGAACAACACTATAGCGGGCATCTGCGCTCAAGTTAGCTCTTAGCTTCACAAAATAGGAAAACTAAAACGCGAGCACAGTGGCTCGTGCTTTAGTTAAGTTAGCTAGATTATCGGTAGTTAGTGTGAGCGATTAACCTTCGAGACGCTTCACCAAGCAGAAGTGCTTTTTACCGCGTTGAAGCAACCAGTACTGGTCGAACAGTGGGAAGTTCAAGCTTGGTTTTTCTGTATCGATTTTTTCGCCGTTCACACTGATGGCGTTGTTGCCAATTAGCTCACGAGCAACGCGTTTTGAGCTGGCTAGACCGGATTCAACCAGAAGCTCAACCAAGTCTTGCTCAGCACTTTGCATGCTCGGTAAGCCATCGAGTTCCAACTGTTTTAGCTCGCTCAAGCTCAATTGCTGCACATCACCGCTAAATAGCGCTTGAGTGATTCGTTCTGCACTTGCTAATCCTTTTTCGCCATGAACAAAGCTTGTCATTTGTTCCGCTAAGATACGCTGTGCTTGCGGTTTGCCTTTACTCTCTTTGTCTTGTGTTTCAATTGCTGCAATCTCATCGCAACTCAAGAAGGTGTAGTAGCGTAGGAAGTGGTAAACATCGGCATCTTCCGCGGATAACCAGAATTGGTAGAAGGCGTAAGGCGAGGTTTTACTTGGATCCAGCCACACTGCACCTCCTTCGGTTTTACCAAATTTAGTGCCATCGGATTTGGTGATCAAAGGTAAGGTTAAGCCAAATACTTGTTCACCATTTTGACGGCGAGTAAGGTCAATACCGCTAACAATGTTGCCCCACTGGTCGTTACCACCGATTTGTAAGCGACAGCCGTACTGACGGTTTAATTCTGCAAAGTCGTAAGATTGCAGCAGTGCGTAACTGAACTCGGTGAATGAAATCCCTTGGTCTGGGCGTTGTAAGCGTTGCTTAACCGACTCTCGGCTGATCATGGTATTCACGGAGAAGTGTTTACCCACATCGCGGAAGAAGTCGATCACGTTAATTTGCTTCACCCAATCTGCGTTGTTTACCATGATCATTGGCTTGCTGACTTGGTTATTCATCAATTGTTGAATTTGGTTCGACAGATCTTTTACCCAGCCTGTTACGGTTTCTTCTGAGTTTAAGCTGCGCTCTGTTGCTTTAAAACTTGGATCGCCGATCATACCCGTTGCCCCACCAATCAGGGCGATGGCTTGGTGTCCTGCATCTTGAAAGCGTTTGAGCATAATAAGTGGAACAAGGTGACCGATGTGCAAGCTACCTGCGGTTGGATCGAAGCCGCAGTACAAGGTTTGTGGCTCAGAAAGCAGTTGTTGAACTTGGTCTAAATCACTCGCTTGGGCAATCAAGCCGCGAGTTTGTAAATCTTCAATCAGTGTCATCGTCTTATCTTTATCTGGTTCGGTTGTATTCAGATTAAAAGGCGATGCGGAATCGAGATATATCCCTAAAGGGACAGTTTGTTATCTTGATTGAGTGATCAGGTGGTTGAGAAACAACTGAAAGAACTCGCTTAAAGACGCCACATTCAGTTGTGCGTAGATGCGTTTACGGTGATTCTTGACTGTACCTTCTACGACATCTAGCTGCGTTGCAATCTCTTTGCTGTCATAGCCTTGCGCGATTAATGCGGCAATTTCTTGTTCTCGATTAGTGAGGACAGTTTCGCCAAAAGATGCCAGAGCGGATTCAATTGCAGTACGCATTTGTCCCGAGTAGGTGGTTGGACTGAAAACTGGCTCGGCGAGTGTAAACTCGGTTTGTTTCCAGTGCTGTCGGCACAAAGACTGAATAATGGCAAAGTAAGATTTGAGCTTGGCTACTTGAGGCTTGGTGAAGCGCTTATCGTCCTGCATAAAACCGAAGTAGAACATCACCCAACGTGTCGGTTCGATTTCGACCAACATGCTGAGTTCATCTTTCCAGCCAGTTTGATGGTAGAACTGCTCGCAGTAGGCTTGATAATCGAGATCGTTGCGCGCGACATCTTTTCTCACCACGTCTTTGAGCGTAAAGATACCTTGTTCTTTGTTAGCGTTAAGTTTTTGATAAAATGGGTCATTTTGAAAAGAAGTCGTGAGATAACGCTGGAACAGTAGCTCGCGTTCATTTTCAATCGAATCATACAGGTAGATAGGGTGTTTGCCTTCGCGGTAGCCGAGGATCACTGCGCAATCAAAACTCAGTAGTGAAGCTATCACGCGCATGAGTTTAGGCGTAAAGCTTGGTGAGTTAAGGGCAGATATTGTTTCTGCAAGCTGAGTGTTGAATGCGTCGCTGGGCATGGTGATTCGGGAGTTCGATAAAGGTTGGGGTAAGCATAACGCAACAGGCTGATATCCCAAAGTGATCAGAAAGGGGAGCGTTGTGCTCCCCCTCAATAAATCATTGTCACTAAGAGATTACTGTGAATCGGTTAGCTCTTTATTCACCCAGTATTTTGAGCCAGAAACGTTTGCATCAACTAATAACCCTGTGGTGTTTAGCTGATATACTGCTACGCCGCTGTTGAATTGCGCTGTCATTTCTTCGCCGTCCTCACCAGCGACTAAAGAAGCTTCGCTTGATGCTTCCCAACCTTCTTCGACAAAGGTGTTAAAGTCTTTTTCTTTTTCAAACAGTACGACTTGCTGGTAGAACTTACCACCAACACCAAGGGCGACACCCGCACCAAACATATTCATATAAGTACGTTGATCTGTCGACTTGTTGACCGCAACCCCAGAGCCCGAGTTGGTATGGAACATCAGCGATAGTTTGCGTGAATCAAAAACCGCGTAGCCGTATGCCTTGTCGTACAGTGCTTTGGCTTTGGGCTCTTCATTGAACAGTTTGAGAAGTGTGCTATCCGCCATAAGATCAATCGCTTGGCGTGCTTCTTCAGGTGTATCGCCTTCCATCAGTTCGGTGATCTTCTTGTCCGCTTCATCGATCCAACCTTTACTGGTTTCAATGCTTGCGTCGGTCCACTCGCCAGCGGTGTTAATCGCATCTTCTGACCAATTGGTGAAATCCTCCCAAGCTTGTTTTGAGAAGGCTTTGGTGCTGTCCCAAGTTTCTTTAGCGGTGTCAGAGACGGCATCTCCTAGGTCTGAAAGGCTGTTGGAAATGTCATCCCAGTCTGCATAAGCGGGAGAAGCAAGAAGCGTTAATGCGGTGATGAGAGCAAGAGGCTTTTTCATAGGTCCGTTCTTTTATGAAATCATATCCTTTTATTCTAGGTGAAAATTTTAACAGGGAGAATTGATCAGCTTATTGGGTTGGGATTGCTGTCACGAACTCACGTAGGTTTGACATAATTAAGACAAAGTAAAAAGCCCTCAAACTCAGGAGCTTGAGGGCCATATTATCGACAGAGTAGAGCGGCTTATTTGCTCACTTTACCTAGCTTCAGCCAGGTATCGATAACCGTATCTGGGTTCAATGACACAGAGCTGATGCCTTGTTCCATCAACCATTCTGCAAGGTCATCGTGGTCTGATGGACCTTGACCACAGATACCAACGTATTTGCCTGCTTTAGTGGCCGCATCGATCGCCATTTGTAGCATGGCTTTCACCGCTGGGTTACGCTCATCGAATAGGTGTGCAACATCGCCAGAGTCACGGTCAAGACCAAGTGTAAGCTGAGTCATGTCGTTTGAACCGATAGAGAAGCCATCGAAGTACTTCAAAAATTCGTCAGCAAGTACCGCATTTGATGGCAGTTCACACATCATGATGACTTTTAGACCTTGGTCGCCACGGCGTAGGTCGAACTTAGCAAGTAAGTCGATAACCGATGCCGCTTCGCTCGGTGTACGAACGAACGGGATCATGATTTCAACGTTTTTCAGACCCATCTCGTTACGAACGCGCTTGATTGCCTGAGTTTCTAGCTCAAAGCAGTCTTCAAACACTGGAGAAATGTAGCGAGATGCACCACGGAAGCCCAGCATAGGGTTTTCTTCATGCGGTTCGTAACCTTTACCGCCGACCAAGTTGCTGTACTCGTTGGATTTGAAGTCAGACATACGTACGATGACGCGTTTTGGCCAGAATGCTGACGCGATGGTCGCAATGCCTTCTGTTAGCTTACTAACGTAGAAGTCGATTGGATCTTTGTAACCACGGATACGTTCAGTGATTTCGGCTTTTAGCTCATCGCTTTGCGCGTCGAAGTTCAGCAGCGCTTTCGGGTGAATACCAATCATCTTGTTGATGATGAATTCAAGACGCGCAAGACCGACACCTTCGTTTGGAATCTGAGCGAAGTCGAATGCACGGTCTGGGTTACCCACATTCATCATGACTTTGGTTGGTAGCAGTGGAAGCTCATCAACCGCAGAACGTTTCACTTCGAAGTCCAACTCGCCTTGGTAAACGTAACCCGTTTCGCCTTCAGCACAAGATACTGTTACGGTCTCACCGTCAGTCAGTTTGCTGGTAGCGTCACCACAACCAACGATAGCCGGAATACCAAGTTCACGTGCGATGATGGCCGCGTGACAAGTACGACCGCCACGGTTTGTAACAATCGCAGAGGCTTTCTTCATCACTGGTTCCCAATCTGGGTCAGTCATGTCTGTAACCAGTACATCACCGTCTTGGACCAATGACATTTGGTCTAGAGAGTCAACCAAACGTACTGGACCTTTACCGATACGTTGACCAATTGCACGACCTTCAACCAAAACGTCTGCTTTGTTGCTCAGCTCGTAACGTTCAATTACGTTTTGCTCGCTTTGAGAACATACGGTTTCAGGGCGTGCTTGAACGATGTAAAGTTTGCCGTCGATACCATCTTTTGCCCACTCAATATCCATAGGACGCTGGTAGTGCTTCTCGATGATCATTGCCTGTTTTGCCAGCTCTTTGATCTCTTCATCGTTCAGAGAGAAGGCATTGCGCTCTTCTACAGAGGTATCGATGATCTCAACTTGCTTACCGATCTCTTGGCTATTTGAGTAGATCATCTTGATCTGCTTAGAGCCAAACGTCTTCTTAACGATAGGGTATTGACCCGCTTCTAGCATTGGCTTGTGAACGTAGAATTCATCAGGGTTAACTGCACCCTGAACCACCATTTCACCCAAGCCCCAAGAAGAGGTGATGAATACGACCTGATCGAAGCCAGATTCTGTATCTAGGGTAAACATAACGCCAGAAGAGGCTTTGTCCGAGCGCACCATACGTTGAATGCCTGCCGATAACGAGATGCCTCGGTGGTTAAAGCCTTGGTGTACGCGGTATGAAATTGCACGGTCATTGAACAGAGAAGCGTAAACGTGCTTAGTCGCTTCTAAGACTGCATCAATGCCTTTTACATTTAGGAACGTCTCCTGCTGACCAGCAAATGACGCGTCCGGCAGATCCTCTGCAGTTGCAGAAGAGCGAACAGCAACAGAAATCTCAGGGTGATTATCTGTCAGTTCTTTGTAGTTATCGCGGATGTCTTGTTCAAGATCCGCTGGGAACGGGGCTTCTAATACCCATTGACGAATGGTGGCACCTGTCTTGCGCAGGGCTTCTACATCCTCAACGTCCAGTTCATCAAGTAGTTGGTGAATACGCTCATCCAAACCTTCGTGGTCAAGGAATTGGTTAAACGCATACGAGGTTGTCGCAAAACCGTTTGGTACCGATACACCAACATTGGCTAGGTTAGAAACCATCTCGCCAAGTGAAGCATTTTTACCGCCGACTTTGTCGACATCATCCATGGATAGTCCATTGAACCAGAGGGTGTTCTTTTGCATGTCTTTCTCCAGAAACATTGCAGCTTTGTAGGGATTAATACCAACCTCGAACAGTGGTTATGCATCCTTGCAGGTCAATGTCATTGAAGACGCAGTTTCGAGCTGATAGCAGCCATTGTAGATAAGGGGCGTTAACTACAACTTCCCAACTAGGGCTTAAACGAATTTTCCGACGCAAACATGTATCAACACTTTTCTTGGTTGATATGAAAGGCAAACGATTACGTATTTGCTGAAAAAAACTCCGAAGAATTTTCAAAGCTGTGGGGAACGTAATTGCAAGCCAAACTCATTTATTAATATTATGTAAACCATCCTACTCAAATGAATTTGAAAAATTAAACTAAAATGCAAATAAATAACCAAAGTCGTGATGTATTCTATGTTTCTGACGGAACGGCCATAACATGTGAGACATTAGGACATGTTGTTTTGGGTCAGTTTCCCTTTATTCCTAATGAAAAAACCTTTCCTTTTGTTGAAAGTGAAGACAAAGTTGCCGATGTCATCAAAGAAATCGAGATTTCCTACCAACGTGATGGCGTGAAACCGCTGGTTTTCTTTTCGATTGTTGTGCCAGAAATTCGTGAAGTGTTGCTCAAAGCTCCCGCTTACAGCTATGACGTGCTAGAAAGCATTGTGCAAAAGGTACAAGACGACATTCAGATGGCTCCTCAGCCTAAGATGCAGCGTTCAAGAAGCGTGAGCAAAGATTCCGATACTTACTTTGACCGTATCGCGGCGATTGAGTACACACTTGCTCATGATGATGGTATTACGCTCAAAGGCTTGGAGGAGGCTGACATTATTCTGCTTGGCGTCTCACGCAGTGGCAAAACCCCAACCAGTCTTTACATGGCGATGCAGTTTGGTTTACGTGTGGTGAACTACCCGTTTATCGCTGAAGACGTCAAGATGATGCGTTTGTTGCCGGAGTTCGAAATTCATCGACACAAACTGTTTGGCTTAACCATCAATCCAGAACGTTTGAATGAGATTCGCGAGAACCGCTTATCAGGCAGCGAATACGCGAGTACGGAACAATGCAAACTGGAACTAGATACGGTAGAAGCGTTGTTTAGAAGAGAAGCAATTCCGTATATCAATACGTCTTCTTTGTCTGTAGAAGAGATCACTACGCGGATTCTTGAAAGAGCAGGGATGAAGCGCCGCTTGTTCGGTTAAGTTTCCTGTAATAAATCAAAAAAAGAGGAGGCACCTGTGCCTCCTCTTAAATTTAACCTCAAAAGGTCAATAGACCCTAGTAATGCTGAAACATCTTCTGAATGTCTTGGTAATTTTTGGTTTGTGTCAGTGATAGCATCAGCAAAATACGTGCTTTTTGTGGGTTTAGTGTACCTGATGCCACGAAACCGTACTTATCATCATCAACCTCTGCATCTAAAGTGGTTGAGCCGGTAGGCGTACGAGAACTACGAACAACCAGAATGCCGTCTTTGCTTGCTTTTTCTAACTCATCAAATACCGTGTGGTACAAGTTACCATTGCCGACACCTGCGCTGACGATGCCATCAAACTTCGCATCGACGAATGCTTTAACAGGTAAGCTCGACGCATTTGCATAGTTATAAACGATTCCGACTTGTGGCAACTTATCGAGCTTGGAAACATCGAAGGTTGTTTCAGTAGTGTGTTTACGTTCCGGGCTTCTTTGATATTTCGCATCACTGTTGTGGATATAACCTAGCGGACCAAAGTTAGGAGATTGGAAAGTGCTGACTGATGTTGTGTTAGTTTTTGTTACGTCACGCGCATCAAAGATGGTGTCATTCATCGCAACCAGTACACCACGACCTTGAGAATCTTCGTCTGTTGCTGTGACAACCGCATTGTAGAGATTAACCGGACCGTCAGCACTCATTGCTGTAGAAGGGCGCATTGCACCAACGATAACCACTGGTTTATCGCTTTTTACCGTTAAATCGAGGAAGTAGGCTGTCTCTTCTAATGTATCAGTGCCATGAGTAATCACAATGCCATCCACGTCATCTTGGGCGAGTAACTCATTCACTCGTTTAGCCAACTTAAGCCACACCTCATCATTCATATCTTGCGAACCGATGCTGACCACTTGCTCGCCAGAAATGTCGGCGATCTTCGTCATACTGGGTACGGCGGCGATCAGCGAATCAACACCGACTTTACCTGCGGTGTAATTTGATTCTGTCGCAGATTGACCTGCGCCAGCGATAGTGCCGCCAGTCGCCAGAATTTTGATGTTTGGTAAATCGGCATTGGCAAAAGCAAATGAGCTCATGCACAAACCAAGCGTGATCGAACTGAGGCGGAGAAACTTTTTGGTCATAGGAATCACCTGTTTTTGGGTTAGATGTTGGGGGAAACGTTATCTATCCTAAAAACAGAACAGTAGATTTTTTGAGTACAACTTCACCAATTTACAGATGAAAATCGTGATCAACTAATCACTTAAAGAACATTAAATCAAGTGTTTAACCTAATTGGCGTGCTTCATTAACAAGTGAGATGTTCCGGTAATCTGGACAACATTTGATTAATTGTAATTAATTGATTTGTAAGTAAAGACCCTGCGAGAGAACTCGGAGTGACAGTTCACTTGAGTTACCTTTGGTTAGCCATACGAGCTCCAATCTGCTTGTTCAACTGCTGGTTGATGATCGCTGCTTAACTGACGGCAGGTGCGAATTTTTGAAAAGCGACGGTTGGCTTTACTTCTAAATAATCGAGAAAGAGAGGTTTAGGTAGTGGTTTTGAAAAGTAGAACCCTTGAATGTTGTAAAAACCGAGATCGTGCAAGACTTGCAATTGCGCTCGCTCTTCTACTCCTTCGACAATCACTGACATGCTTAGGTTTCTTGTCAAGGTGTGGATTGCTTCCAACAAAGGTTGGATCGTCTGGCCATTACCAAGGTTGTTAACGAATACGCGGTCGATTTTGATGATGTCGAATGAATATTGACCAATAAAATCTAAACCCGAATATCCGGTACCAAAATCATCCACCGCAATTCGGATACCAAGTGCGGTTAATCGGTCCAAGTGCTTTCGAAGTACAGCCAGTTCACTCGCGCTGAAGATGGCTTCTTCGGTGATTTCAAACACCAAACGCTCACTAATGAAATAATGATATTTAAGACGCGATTCAACCTCTTGAATAAAGTCTTCTCTGAGGATCAATGAGCGGCTCACGTTGACGCTAATGTAGCGGTCATGGAACGCAAGCTTGTTACTGCTTATCATGCTGATCACTTTATCTAGCACAAGGTAAGTGATCTGATCGATCAACCCCACCTTTTCTGCCAGAGGGATAAAGATACTTGGTGAAATAAACCCTTGTACTGGATCGTTCCAGCGAACAAGTGACTCTCCACCAATAACGCTGCCATCACGTTGATCGACAATGGGTTGATAATGAACGGTTAAGTTACGTCCTTTAATGGCAAGAGCAAGAGAGAATTCTAAGCTATTTTTGGCGAACTTCTTGGAAGAGAAAAATAGGTGAACAATCAACGCACACGCCATTCCCAACAACCCAATCCAAAGCTTGCTACCTAAGAACTGAAAATAGAATGGATAGCTGATTGCAGAGTAGACGGTAAAAGGCAAAATCTCGGAACTGGCTTGTTCCATTCTAAGTGGGTTGAGTGCAATGGAATCTATAGCGGTTTTGTCTGTGATGTCGATTCGGTAATCCATATCACCAAAACGAAATATATCGCTAACGAGAACTTCCAAAACCTCTTTCGGGAAAACAACACTGATTCCTCGTCCTTGTTGTTTGGTGAAAAAGAGAATCAGAGCTTGGTTGTTGGTGAGCGCTCGCTTAGTAAAAGCCAATGTTGCATGCACATCACTGTCACCAAGACGCGTCAATATTGACGAATAGATACTGAAAGACGGGTGGCGTTCGCTACTCGTGCACAACACTTTTCCGTTTTGATCGAAGGTGGCAATGTCTTTTGCCATGCCCAAACCAAAAATGCTTGTCCTGAGATCATGGATAAGCTCGTCGCACGACTTAAGAAAAAAGTTATCGTCTAACAGGTGTGTTAACTGCTCCACGTTATCGTGAAATTCAGACTCAATCGTCAAGATAGCTTCTTCTGTGAGCTTTTTATGATATTGGTGTGCAAAAGGGATAAAAGCCAGCATAGTGATGCTAAAAGAGAGTACACCAACAACTATTAATGCAATGTTGTCACTCCAACTCTTGGACGGATTTTTAAAGAATTTATTGTTCACAGTTATCGGTGCTACCAGCAAGTAATTGCGTAAAACTATAACAAGTGTCTCATTTTTAGGAATTGAACATTTCAAAGTGTGAGTTAGATCTTATAAATTATCTATAAACTACTATTTTAAAATAAAAAGTATGGGTTTCCTTATCTAAATATAAGGCGACCATAAAGCGAGTTTATTCAATTTTAGTTGCTATTTAGGCAACTGGTCGTGCCTGTTCGAGTAGAAATTGGCTGAGATAAAGACAATTTTTTTGCATTATCTTAGGGTGATTTTGATGTGATTTTATTTGTTTCTGGGAGTGAAGTTTTTGAGATTAAATACTGGATTTATGATCGATGAAAATGCTGGTTTTTGATGATGAGATAGTCATGAATATGAGAGGTTTTGGTGTTTTTTGCTGAGCTTTTATTTCTCTTTTGAGCTTTATTTGTAACTTTGTGTGGGCGTATAGTTTATCGATGATGACTGAATGACAGCATACCGTGCTTGAAGCGCACAATGACGGGATAAAACTAAAAAAAAAGCGGCTTTACCCCGGAAAAGATAAAAGCCGCTTGCCAATAGACGTGTTAATTCACGTCTTAGCGCATAATCATTTGTTCACGACCAGGACCAACCGATACCATCTTCACAGGTACACCCATCAGCTCTTCAATACGTAGAACGTATTTTTGTGCCGCGACTGGTAGCTCTTCGAATTTACGACAACCAGTAATGTCTTCGCTCCAGCTTTCCATCTTCTCGTAGATTGGTGCTAGTGCAGCCGTTTGAGGCCAAATTGGGTTTTCGCTGTGCTCGCCTTCGTAACCAACACAGATTTTTAGATCTTTAAGACCAGTCAGACAGTCCACTTTTGTCAGTGCGATTTCAGTCGCTGCTTGAAGCTCAACACCGTTCTTCGTTGCTACTGCATCGAAGTAACCCATGTCACGTGGACGACCTGTTGTTGCACCGAACTCACCCGCTAGTTCACGGAATGCATCTTGCTCTTCCATTGCAGTAATTAGTGTGCCGGTACCTACCGATGAGCTGAACGCTTTTGCTACCGCAATAACACGCTCTGGACGAAGAGCAGGAAGACCACTACCGATACCAGCATACATAGACACAACGTTTGAAGATGTTGTCCATGGGTACTCACCGTAAACAAGGTCACGACCTGCACCTAGCTGCGCTTCGAACAGTAGAGTTTGGTCTTTTGCTTGCAGTTCTTTTAGCGGTAGCGTTACGTTGCAGATAGCGTCACGCCAAGGTGAAGATACTTCTAACAACCAGCTCGCCATCTCTTCAGCGGTTTGTTCAAATTCGAACGTTGGGTAAAGCGCACGTAGTTGAGGAAGTTTCCACTCCATCCAGAATTTGATGCGCTCTACTAGGACTTCTGGCTGCTTCAACCAACCAACTAGGATGCCTTTTTTCATCACACGGTCGCCGTATGCAGGTGCAATACCTTGACGAGTTGAACCGTATGCTTTGTCGCCTAAACGTTGTTCTTCTAGCGTATCTTCTAGTGCGTGTAGAGGTAGACACAGTGTTGCGCGATCAGAGATGCACATGTTCACTTTAACGCCTGCTTCTTCAACTTCCGCAATCTCCTGAGACAGCGACGCTGGGCTGATTACCATACCCGGACCTAATACTGCTAAACAGTCAGGGTTGAAAACGCCACTTGGTAGCTGGTGTAGCTTAAACGTACCTAGGTCGTTAACTACGGTATGACCCGCGTTGTTACCACCTTGGAAACGAATGCTTGCAGAAGCTTGCTCTGCCAAAAAGTCAACGATGCGGCCTTTGCCTTCATCACCCCAGTTTGCACCCACAACAACGATAGACGACATAATTCATTCTCCAAAAACAGACCGGAAAATCTTAGGATGCTCGCATGAATAAGAGAAATTAATTATACTCATTAACTTGATAAGAAATTCATATCGGGTAATTTTCTATGTTGGATTTGAACTGGTTACGCACGTTTGTCACCTTGGCAGAAGTGAAACATTTCGGAAAAACAGCGATTGAACTGCACATGACGCAGCCAAATGTGAGTCTTCATATCAAACAGCTAGAACAAGCCACTCGCACTAAGTTGATTGAACGCAACCCTGTGCAATTGACCCAAGCCGGAAAGCGTTTGTTAGACACTGCCGAACACATGCTGAATGAGCTGCAAATCTGCCAATCCGACCTCAATGCCATCAATGACTTAACGCAAGGAACGCTCTCGATTGCAGCGAGTGATATTGTCTCGCGCCTATTACTTATCAAGCCTTTTCAACAGTTTAAAAGTGAATATCCTGGAATTGATTTGGCGCTGTTCAACACTACATCATCACAAGCGGTAGATTTGGTAAAAAGTGCTCGTGCAGACATCGGCTTTGTTATTGCGCAGAAAGAGAGCCAACCATTGCACTTTACGTCACTTACTCAAATTCATTGGTGTGCTTTCGGCGATAACATCTTTGATTGGCGAGAAAACAGTGAAGAGAACCAAACATTGATCTTGCTCGGTCACGACACCCGAACGCGCGAGTTGATTGACGCGTCTCTACCAGAGCTAAATCTTCCTAGGCATAGGGTCATGGAAGTTGGCAGTGTTGAAGCTCAAATAGATTGGGCTGAAGCCGGATTTGGAACTGCGATTGTACCTGACTTCTCCCTCGACCCAAGGTTGAAACTCTCGCGAGAAGTCACGCCATTACCTAGTTTCCCCAACACAGATTTTGGCTATATAGTGCGCCAAAACCAAGTGCTGTCCAAAGCCGCAAAACAACTTCTTAAATGGGTGGCTGATAATGTGTCTGTGGTGGGGTAATACCTAATAAAGCTCTTCGAAAGTAAGCGCATTTAGGTCGCAAACACTATAGATTTCATTGGTGACTGGTTCCGTTTGTGTTGTAGGGTACGTGAATACTTTGAGTGGGGCGTCCAAATTACAAGCTAAGCTTTCAAGAGAAATGAGCAGAAGGGGAGACGGGTGAAATGAGTGTACTTTTGATTGCCATATCGTCACTTCATCACCTTGAAACTCGGTACTCAGATCCAGCTTCACTCGAATATCTTGCAAAGAATGTTGTTGGTGTTTGGAATCTAATAGCACAGCTTCAAAAACAAAGTGCCCTTCGGCGTCAGATTGCGTCGAGTCAGAAGCAACACCGTTGAAAACAATCGTCCTTTCTATATTGATGCCCTCGACGGGCTTGCCATTTAAATGCAAATAGCCAGAAATATAAGGGCTTAAAATGCGCTCCATTTCTTATATCACCTTGTCCAAGAATGAAAGGTGCCAGAATCTTTAAAGTCTATTGAGCGGGCAAGCATAAACCTTGTATTTTCGACCAAAATCACCACGCTTTGAAAACGATTAGGTTTTCTCGATGAAAAAATGAGGCGAGCTGTTTATCATAGGCGACGAAATTAACCATGCCACTATTGTGATGACTGACAAGACTATCTCCATCCCTCTACCATCTTTGATTCACCGAATTGGTGGCGATCATGCTAAGCGAGCTAAAGCAATTGCGGCTGATAAGAAGTGCGAAATGAAGCGCATTCGACGCTCTCGTAATTGGCAAATTGCTGGTGATGCGTTGGATTTAAAAGTGTTCCTCGATCATATCAAGGCAGAAGAATCTGAGCCGATGCGGTTCGTGATAAACAAAATGGAAGTTGGTCTGGCTAAACACAGCGATAAGCTTGAACCTTTGGAAGCCAAGCTGATTCGATTGGTCTTGGAGAATCCAAACATTACTTTGGCGGAGCTAATGTCAGAAACCAACTGTACTATCGCCCAAGCTCGAACGGCGCGTTTCGAGGCTGAGATGCTTTAAACCTGAAAGTTTCTTCTGATTTTTCCTGTCTATAGTGGTAAGCGACTGATTATCGACATTGGATAAGATGAGAGAGGAAGTTATGAAGCTGATATCGAAACTTTTGAGCGTATTCTTCATTTGGGGGAGTTTGACGCTTCCTGCTTTCGCGCTTGATCCCGTTTATAGCGACTTTCTCGGTAAAGCGATTCGTGGTTATGACCCCGTCGCATACTTCACTCAATCGAAACCGGTAAAAGGTGACAGCGATTTCACTTACCGTTGGAATGATGCCAAATGGTACTTTTCATCGGCTGAAAATCGAGATGCATTTGCGAAAAATCCTGAGAAATTTGCACCGCAATATGGTGGTTATTGTGCTTGGGCAGTAAGCAAAGGTTACACCGCAAAGATAGACCCGAATGCATGGTCAATTGAGAATGGCAAGCTCTATCTCAACTACAGTAAATCTGTGCAAGCGACATGGGAAGAAGACATTCCTGGCAATATTGCGAGTGCTAATAAGCACTGGCCAACACTGCTTTCCCAATAGGGCTCTGATGCCAAAACGAAAAGATACAGAAATCAAAAGACGCAGAAATAATTCAGCCGCGATGATCGCGGCTTTTTCAATTTGGGTTCCAAGAAGTGGAGCATTACCACATCAGATCGTCTGGTACGACGAAATCTGCGTACGGGTCATCTTCTGCCGGGATGTCTGCTTCTGGTTCTTTTTGCTCGATGATCACAGATTCATCGCGTTGAGCAATCTTGTTTGCTACACCACGTGGGATGACAACGTAGCTTTCACCAACAATCGCGATTGCCAAGATGCCTTTGATAAGCTGTTCGCGGATCTCTGACTCAACGTACAAAGACTTCACAAGCGTACCGTGTGTGAAGTTGTATTTGATGTCTCCATCTTTCAAATCAACCTTGTTCATTTCAATCAGTTGGTTGATCTGAGCTTTGATTTCTTTGTTCAAGCGTTCTGCGTTTTGCTGCTCGCTCAATTGCTTGTCACGCTCTAACTGCTGACGTTTGTTCTCTTCAACCGCCGCTTTTACTTCGCGAGCTTGAACGCGTGATTTTTTAGAGCCTTTTTTCGCTTTCTTCAGTTTTTTCTCGTTAACCAAGCCTGCTTTTAGCATCTGCTCTTGAAGGGTAAGTTTTGCCATGATCTATCCAGTTAGTGCGCAATTTTGTGCATTTTAACCAGTCATCCGCCGCAAAGAAAGAGGGATATACTCAAGTGACTTCAAGGTGCAGGATTCAGAGCGTTGTCACTGATTCCCTATTTACCGAAAGCAAGCAAGGAAAACAACGAAGCGGAATAGTTAGCTCTTTCCAATATAAACACAAGGCGGGATATAGCTCGGCGCTTTGTTGAGCAAAAAAACGAAAAATAAATCGAGAAAGTGTGCGTCTTATTGCAACTTCCAGCGTCTTAAGTACATTAGGCGAAAAATTTTGAAGCAAAACCATGAGTACCTCAGACAAACAAACGATCCCACAACAAGTGATTGAAGAAGCTTGTGAGTGGGCAATCATGCACGGCGTGGCATTTCGCCAAGCAGATAACACCGCAAGACACTGTCCTTTTAGCTTTGCGCCAATGACGATAGAGCGTGATGTGTTCGCTCATTTGAAGAAAGTGACGCCGTTGATCGCCAAGCTGATCAGTCACGTGTCTGAGGATTATGAATTCCTGCAAACCTCCTTAGCCGAGCTAGGCAAAGCCGATACTTTCTTTGAGCGTTTGTTGGAGCTGCATAAAGAGGTTCACCATGAAGCAGCACGCCAGCCACTGTTGTTAATGCGAACCGACTTTATGGATGATCGTCAACACGGCGCGAAAGTGATCGAGTTTAATGGTATTGCGGCTGGGATGGCGCCTTTCGGTCAGCGTGCCACAGAGCTGCATCAATTTTTGAGCTCTCAGTGGGGCAGCGTTTACCAACAATGGTTAGAAGATAAAACGGCAACACCAGCCGATAACCAAGGCATGCAGCAACTTGCGCTTGGCATTGCCACTGCCGCGAGAAAAGTCAAAGCGCATTTTAATGAAGAAGGCGCACCGACGTTTCTGATGGTGGTGCAGAAAAACGAAGACAATGTATATGACCAACACTTACTCGAAGTGGAATTGCAGAAGCTTGGCGTTCGCACAGTAAGACGTACCTTTGAGCAGTTAAGTTCACAGCTATCGAGCGGTGACAAGCAACGCCTCTTGCTAGATAACATCGGCGGTCTTGACGTTGTGTACTTGCGCGCAGGTTATCAATATATGGACTACTTCTCGCCAGAGCTAAATGAACCAATCTGTTGCCATACCTTGAGCCAGACTCGTTTGTTCATGGAAAAGCACTACGTAGCGATGAATGCGACCATCAGCCAACAGTTGGCGACCAGTAAATCAATGCAAATGTTGTTAACTATGATGCCGGCAAGTGAGTATCAGCGCTGGGGGATCAATCTTGAAGAAGCCGAGTTAGTCAAAAGCGTATTGGCAGAGATGAAGCCAATTAACACTGATACGATTAAATGGTTTGCTGCTTCTGGTAACAAAGACGAATGGGTATTGAAAAACCAAGGTGAGGGTGGTGGTCATTGTATCTTTGGTGACGATATTGCGAAACAGCTGAGTCGACTGCCGCAAGAGCAATATAGTGCTTGGGCTTTGATGCAGCGTTTGTATCCGCATGAAAGAGAAACACCAACGATTGCAGTGCGTGATGCAAAGCAGAGCGTGGTGACGGACCTTGTGAGTGAAATTGGTTTATTCACGGCGCACTATCAAGGTGAACCTGTAACGCAATTGGATGGCTACGCTGGTTATTTGATTCGCAGTAAACCAGCCAGTGAAAACGAAGGTGGCATCCACAGCGGCAAAGGCATCTTAGATTCTTTAGTGCTGGTGGATTAAAAAGAAACACTCTCCATGAGTAAAGCATGGAGAGTGTTTTTATCTGTGGATTAGTCGGTTACATGTGACCCATACCGTGGAACATCCCACCGAAAAGCGCCCCTAAGATACTGAAAATAATACCTAGGATGATCATCGCAGGAATTGAAGCGATAGCGAACTTGACCATAAAGATCACCATCGACATAAACGGCATTTTAATATCAACAACCGTCACTTCCTGTTTTGTTTTTTCATCAGACACGAGCGTTCTCCTAAATTTGCATTCTGAATATGCAGCCAGTTTATTACACTCAAACTTAAGAAAACGTTGAGCTGTGTTGCGCTTTTCTTTTTATGGGATAGCAACTGATTAATCTGAGAAATACGGCACGCTATGAATCGTTACCAGAAGCGGGTAAAGCCTCTCAACCAAGCGCCGGATAATCTGTATAGCCGTGTTCATTACCACCAAAGAGTGTGGAGCCATCCAGTTCTGCCAGAGGTTGTTGGTGCTGTAAGCGCGCCACCAAGTCTGGGTTAGACACAAACGGGCGTCCAAACGCGACTAAATCCGCATAACCTTTCTCAAGTACCTCGTCAGCACGCTCTTGGGTGTAACTGCCCGCGACGATAATCGTATTGGTGAAGTATTCACGCAGTTCGATGCGGAAGCTTTCTGGAATCACTGGTGCGTCGTCCCAATCCGCTTCAGACAGGTGTAAGTACGCAATATCACGAGCTTGAAGTTGTTTCGATGCATCGAGGATGGTTGGCACAATGTCCGGGCAGTTCATGTCCTTGAAAGTGATGAAAGGTGCGAGTCGTACTCCCACTTTGTTGGCACCAATGGCTTCGCTCACCGCATCGACCACTTCTAATAAAAAGCGAAGTCGGTTTTCGCGAGTACCGCCGTAGTTGTCGGTTCTGTGGTTTGAGTTGGTACGTAGGAATTGGTCAATCAGGTAACCATTACCGCCGTGGATTTCGACGCCATCGAAGCCTGCTTCAATCGCACGTTTCGCTGCATGGGCAAAATCACTTACCACACGGTCAATATCGGCTTGAGTCATCGCTCGTGGCTCTACACAATCGACCATATTGCCGTTGCCTTGCTCGTCGGCAATCCACACTTGGGTTTCTACGGGTTTTAGTGCTGATGGGGCAATAGGCTGTTCGCCTTTTTGGAATGTTGGGTGTGATACACGACCGACATGCCACAACTGACAAAACATAGCTGCGCCTTGCTCTTTTGCTGCTTGAGTGACGGTTTTCCAGCCTGCCACTTGTTCATCAGTGTAGACGCCTGGTGTGAATGAGTAACCCTGCGAATCGTCTGAAATCTGGGTGGCCTCAGAGATGATTAACCCTGCGGTAGCGCGTTGCTTGTAGTAAGTCGCCATCATTTGGTTTGGAATGTTTCCCGGTTGGCTAGTGCGCGCTCGGGTCATTGGAGCCATGGCTACGCGGTTTTGCAGAGTTAGTTGTTTCAGCTGTGTTGGTTCAAATAGCTTGCTCATGATCGATTCCTTACTTAAGTAGTGGTACTTGGGTTTTGTTGCTTACAGATTCCATCCAATCTTTCACAGCGTTGTCCCATTGGATTTCTGCGGCGCTGAAGAACCCGCGCAAAATAGAAAATAGGATCGCTTCGTCTACCAAAGTCACATGCTGATAAGAGTCGAGATTCAACACGCTTTTCGCACGTTCAATGAGCGCTTCGACCTCTTTGGCAATGTTTGGTGTGTCTTGCAGAAGTGCATCAAAATTGAGTGCATCCGTTTCCTTTTTTGCGCGCCAAGCTTGTTGTGCAGACTGAGTGGCAAACTCTGGTAAATCCATGTTTGACCAACGTGGGTAACCCACTTTTTGTAGTGGAAGGAACGCGATTTTTTGCCAATCCAACACCGCTTGCGACGGTTGGCTTGTTTCACTTGATGTTGCCAGTTCAAGGAAGTAAGCGATGATATCGAGACTTTCTGCCATCGCTTCACCGTTGTCTTTGATAAGAAGTGGCACTTGCTTGGTTCCAATCAGGTCTGTTGTGGTTTTGTCGTCGTCATAAGCAATATTGATGACGTCGAGTTGGATATTCAGCATGCCAGCAACGTAGCGGACGCGAGCACTGAATGGGCAATGTTCGTAAATGTAGAGTTTCATAGTATTTTCCTGGTGATTCGTATTGGGTAGCCCCGCTTGCTCGAGAAGCGTTAAGTCAGGGCTACCTGTAGGGATGACATTAATTGTTGAAGCTCGGAGCTAACTCAGCCTGTTTGCTTTCTTTGCGGTTTGCCTTGGCGATGAATAGCAAACCAATCAGTGGAACAATGATGGCTGCGTAAGGGATCATGCTTGCGCCCATTTGGCTATCGAGCACCATGCCGCCTAAGAAACCGCCAAAGGCATTAGCTAAGTTGAACGCCGAGATGTTTGCCGTCGCTGCTAATTCCTGACCTTCACCACCGTGGTTCATTACTCGAAGCTGCATTGCTGGTACGTTGGCGAATGACGCAATACCAAATACAAAGGCGGTGGCAATGAACAGCACTTTGCTGTCTACAGTGATTCCGACCAGTACGAGTGACACAATCATCGCGATAGCCCAGAACATAGATGCTTTTTGTAGGTTTTTATCCGATGAACGACCACCCATAGTGTTACCAACAATCAGACCGACACCAACGATAACCAGAATCCAAGTTACGGCACTTTCACCAAAGCCAGTGATGTGCATGGCGATAGGGGCGATGTAGCCATACAGAGTCATGAACCCCGACCAAGCAAATACGGTGATCGCAAGGCTGATAAGTAGCATTGGGTTTTTGAACGCAGCTAATTGCGCTTTGACATCTTTTGCTTCGCCATGACCGGTGGATTTGATCACTGAAGTGATAAAAAACAGAGCCACTAAACCAAAAGCTGCAACGGTCAAGAAAGTGGTGTGCCAGCCGAATTGCAAGCCAATCCAGGTACCGCCAGGCACACCTAAAACGTTAGCCAGCGTTAAGCCCGCGAACATTTGTCCGACCGCACGACCCGCCATTTTTTCTGAAACCAAATTGGTCGCGACCACGGCACCGATGCCGTAGAAAGGGCCTTGAACTAAACCTGTGATCACTCGGCTGACCATCAATACAAAGTAGTTCGGCGCGAAAGCGGACAACACGTTGCCGAGAATAAACAGCACCATTAGCCCAGCCAGTACGGCTTTCTTGTTAAAGCGTGCTAAGTAAATCGTAAGTAGCGGACCGCCAAATACAATGGCAAGTGCGTAGGCACTGATTAGGTAACCGGCTTGTCCTTCCGTGATGGACAAAGAGTTGGCGACTTGAGGAAGGATTCCTGCAATAACAAATTCTGCGGTACCGATAGCAAAAGCTGCAAGTGTTAAGATCCATACCTGCAGCGGCATTTTTTCTTTATTCATGGGGGAGTCTCTTTTTTTAATTAGTTTTAACCCATTGGTGCCATGCTTTTTTCTTGCTCTGGCACCTTGTTTTTATTTGTTGTTATCCAAACGTGTGTTATTAGCCGAGCAGTGCGCCACCATCGACATCAATCACGGCACCGGTCATATAGGTGTTTTCAATCAGAAGCAGGTAAGCTTTTGCAACGTCACTGGCTTCGCCAACTTTGCCCACTGGTAAGCTATTTTGTGTGCGTTTGTACATGGCATTTCTGTCGTCTTCGTTCATGCCTTGATACGCCTCAGTTTTGGTCAAACCTGGGCTGACTGCATTCACTCTGATCGGAGCCAGTTCTTTCGCCAGTACTTTTGTGGTTGCTTCAATGGCAGCGTTAATCGCGGTTTTTACGTAGGTGTTAGCAACAACTTTGCGCGATAACATGCCGGAAGTTAGCGTTATTGATCCGCCTTTCTTGATGTAGCGTGCTCCATGTTTCGCAGCGTTGATGGCGCCCCAAAATTTGGTATCGAACGCGTATTTTGCTTGGGAAACTTCTACATCCACCACTTTGCCTGCCGGAGCATAAGAACCTGCTGTGACGATCAGGTGGTCAAAAGCACCAATGGTTTCGAAGTAGTGGTAAACCGACTGTTCATCGCTGATGTCTAACCCTGTCTTGCGGCTTGCTACGTGGACAACCGCATTGTCGCTCGCAAGTTGTTGGCTAAGTTCAGCGCCAATACCTGATGTGCCACCCAGTACGACATAAATGGTTTTTTCTCTTGTCATGATTTGTTTCTCCAATCTCGTTTCGATGGAGTCAGTATATTGATTGGAATAAATTTGATAATTGAGTAATATTTGAATTGATTATTCAGCCCAGATGAATAATGAAGTTTAAGGAGGGAATGTGGACAAGTTTTCGGATATGACGCTGTTTGTCAGCATAGTGAAGAACCAAGGGTTGGCGGCGGCTGGCAGAGAGCTCGGCTTATCGCCAGCAACAGTAACGGCAAGATTGCAGTCGCTGGAAGATCGCTATGGGGTGAAATTACTTAATCGCAGTACAAGGCATATCTCACTGACGGACTCTGGCGCTATGTACCATCAGGCATGCTTGGAAATCATCGACAGCGTCAAAGAGACGGAGAACTTACTCCAAACTGGCACCAAAGAAGTGCGCGGCACACTTAAAATCTCGGCTCCTCGTGATATTGGAAAGCAATACATTTCGCCAATACTGTCGGAATTTAGTCAGCTCTATCCCGATGTGATCCCTTATCTGTATTTGAACGATAACTTATCCAACTTAGCTGAGTCCGGTTTGGACATCGTTATCCGATATGGGGAGCTAGCCGACAGCAACCTTATCTCTCGCAAACTGGCGTCCAGTCGCCGAGTGCTTTGTGCTTCTCCTCAGTATTTGGCAAAGAAAGGCACGCCGATCACGCCACAAGATTTAGCACATCACGATTGTTTAGCCATGGTTCGCAGCAATGAAGAGTTGAAAACATGGCACTTTCAAGATGAAGAGCAGCACAATGTTGTTACTGTCGTACCGAAGCGTTTTTCTGATGATGGCGAAGTGATTCGTCAGTGGGCGTTAGATGGCGCGGGTATTGCGTTGAAATCGATTCTTGATGTACAAGAGGACATCAAACAGCAGCGTTTAGTGACGGTGTTAAATGGCTATATGAAGAACTTCAACGCATCGACCTCTTCTGCAGGTGCGGATTTGAACGTGATTTACCTGAGCCGCCAGTATCAACCCAAGCGACTTCGTTTGTTTTTGGACTTCTTGATTGAGCGTTTTCACACTCAATTTTAATGAGGCGAACGTTTCGATGTGTCGCATGGAAAGGCTGCATCATACTGAGGTTAGAGATTAGGGTCTGTTGACCTTTTGTGATGATTTTTGTAGCAATTTGTAGGTGTTTTATACAAGGCAGAGGCTTTGATATGTAGCTATTCTACCTGATAAGCCGATAACGCAGTAGAAAGCACCTACAAACGCTGCCCAAAGGGTTCGGCTAAAAGCGTTTTACTCTTTGTTGAGTCAATTTTACTTAGAACCACTAGGTTTAAATCGACTCGCCGCGATTAAAACGCTTTTATCTCGAACAAAATTTAACCACGAAAGATAAACAGACCCTAGTAACACAGCGCTTTTAAGAATATTGGCATCAAGCGCGGTGTGGCTGAGTTAGCTAAAAACAGGTCTGAAGAAGCTGCGTTCGTAACTCAATACACAGTCGGTCTCTTCCGCGAACTTAAAGGCTTGGATGCACTCTTCATCGTTGAGCGACTTTTCTCGGTATTCCTCATACGCCGCGAGGCTTGGGAATGTAAATAATGCCAGTGCAATATTGTTAGCACCTTCAGATGGAAGATAGTAGCCGTTGTGTTGTCCGCCAAATTTCTCTACTAACGGAATCCACATTTTTGCGTACTCTTCAAACTCTTTGGTTTTTTTTGCATCAATGACATAACGAACATAGCAAGTGATCATAAAGATAAAGTTCTTTTTATTTGGTTTATACCCAAGTAACCTCGAGATGCTAGGTTCAGCGAGAATGACTTGGTTTGTAGACGCGGCGGCGATTTAAAGGTCTAGTGGGTCTAAATCAAGAATCGACAACAAAGTATACAAACCAAGACAACTCGCCCTTTGGGAGCGTGTCATTGACTCGACTTCTGCGTCATACAACTTGGAAAGAGCTGGCTATTACGCTGCGTTGTTTTCCTTGACCTCGAATCAATGACTACGCTCTGAATCCTGCATCTTGAAGTCACTTGGGTATATATATCCGAGAACCTTGAGGTTACTTGAGTACAAGTTTTAGGTTTGGCCAAATGGTTAGCCAATTTTTCTGAGTTAATCGCTGTCGAAATAAAACTAATGGTCGTTCTGGATTCCAAGTCAGGTAACCTCTAAACAAAGACTCAAATCCGAACGCTGAAATGCACTCTATCTGGTTCTTTTCGTTCAATCTGGCAGCAACCGCCGTCTCTTTTTCTGGCCAGTAACTCATCGCATCCAAGGTACTTTGGTATGGCTTATCACCATTCTTTAGGTGCATGTTTGCTTGATTACGCACTTGCCAGTTGAACTCTGGCATCATTGCAGTTAACTGAGCTTCATAAATCAACGCCGCCTTGTCATCTATTTCATTTGGGTCGAAGTAGACAATATCAAGGTCATTGAGTGGGGTTGGCTGCGGTTTGTGATGAAGATGGTCCCAAACTAGATTTCGTACGAAGCCTGCAGCAACGTAGCAATCTGGTAAAGCCAGTGAGCGAGCACATTCCATTGCTTTCATACGTTCATGATCGGCGAGCAATAATTGAACAAGATCTTCCATGTTCACCCTTAAGATTTGGCTGGTGGCAGCTCAATGCCCAATTCATCGCGTTTTCGCTTACTCAAGCCAAGTGCAACTAATCGATAAGATTCTGATAAATAGTACTTTAGCTCTTCGTCTAGGCGTCCGGAGGTTTCCGTTTGTTGAATCCACTTCATACCTCGGTTAGCGAAATAAGGGGCAGGAATATAGCCTTCATAATCACTTAAAAAATCGAAGTTTAAAGGGGAAGTCTTAAATGTAAATGCAGGCTGCTTGTCTTTACTCCAGCCACCAATAGCAAATACCTTTCCACCGACTTTCCATACGTGCGCATCACCCCATTGAACAACATGAGAAGTAGCAGCGAATGAGCCACAGAATTGATTAAATTCATCGTATGTCATGATGACGTCTCAACCTATCTTAGTCACGGATTTCGCTAGACTAACACAGGTTGAGAGTAAGGTTAGGACGTTTGCGGAAAAGTGCTCACCAGCGCTTGGATTCCGACATGCTAATGGAGAGATGGTCGATAAAGGCTCTTAATAACGGTGTGACTTGTTTACGTGTGCCATAGATGGCATGAACGCCTAACGTTTTTGGGTGCCATTCTGGTAACAGCTGAATCAACTTACCCTCAGTGAGCAAATCCTTCACGGTTGGGAAAGGCTGTAAGCTGATTCCGTTACCATTTAAAGCGGCAGCAAGCAGTACTTCTGGGGTATTCGCGCTGATATTGCCTTTGATGGAGACTGATTCATCACCGTTTGGTCCAGAGAATATCCACTCGGAACGACCAAAATAGCTAAAGGAAAGACAATTGTGGTGTCCTAGGTCTTGGGCGTTTAACGGTGCGCCTTTTTGTTCGATATATTTGGGAGATGCACATATCACCGAGCGGCATTCACCTAATTGCTTTGCTACGACATTAGCAGGCAACTCATTGGTGATGCGTATGGCAAGATCAATGCGTGATTCCACGAGGTTTATGGTTTCATCTGTCGACACAATATCAATCGCCACATCTGGCCATTGTTCAACAAAGCTTGTGATTGCATCAATGAGGAAGCTACTCACAATGGAATAGCTTGCGGTAATACGCAATTGACCTTTTAGATTCACTCGATTTTGGTTTCGGATTCCGCTTAGGGATTCTTCAAGTGCAAGTAGCTCTCGTGCAATCTCAAGCGTCTCTTTCCCTGCACTGGTTAAGCTGAGGCTTCGAGTTGTGCGGTGGAGTAAACGAGTATCCATCCACTTTTCGAGCTCACCTAAATAACGTGTCACTTTAGTTCGCGAAAGATCGAGATGCTCAGCGGCAGCACTTAAGCTTCCTCGCTCTACGATCGTGACAAAGACGTTCATTGCCTCAAGTCTGTCCATTCTGTTGCTTCACCTTAAGAAAATCGCCGTCACAGTATATGTCCGGATTTCGCAACAGTGAAAGTTAAATTGCTGTCTATTTCATCTAAAACCAATCAAATAAGATGACCTCAACACTAAACGAGCCGCATGAGTTGGTTCTCTAATACGGAATAAGATGATGAATAAGCGTTCAATTACTCTACTGATTACAACACTAGCGGCATCGAACTATGTGTCGGCTGCGGACTTAACGATTACCCACTACAACCCCGGTGAAAATGCGATCTTTCCTGCAAGCTCTGTGCTTGTTTCTGGTGAAAAAGAGCTGATGTTGTTTGACGCACAATTTAGCGTCAAAGACGGAAAAAAATTGGTGGAACAGATTAAAAACAGTGGCAAAGAGCTGTCGATGATTTACATCAGCAGCGGTGACCCAGACTATTATTTTGGCTTAGAGCCTATTGTTGCTGCATTCCCTGATGTAAAAGTGGTTGCGAGCGAAGCGGTTGTTAAACATATCGAACGAACAAAAGACGCGAAACTGGCGTACTGGGGACCTATTTTGGAAGAGGGGGCACCATCAAAAATTGTTGTCCCTACTGTACTCAATGACACCACTCTGACGCTTGAAGGTAAGCACATTGAAGTAAAAGAAATCAATACTCATGATGCTTACCTTTGGGTGCCTGCGGAGAAAACGGTATTTGGTGGTGTATCGGTTTACAGTGGTGTTCATGTTTGGATGGCGGACACTCAGTCGAAACAAGAGCGTGCTCAATGGTCTCAATCGTTGGAGCGCATGAAAGCACTGAAACCAAAAACCGTGATTCCGGGACACTACCTTGGTGATATGCCGAAAGGTGTGGAAGGTGTTCAATTCACCATAAACTACATCGCAGACATCGAGCAGACGTTAGAAAAGTCAAGCAAGCCATCATCAAGCGAGATTTCGGCAGCGATGAAGGCTAAGTACCCACAGTTTGCTGCGACAGAAGGCGATCTTGAACTGGGCGCGAAAGTGCTAAGTGGTGAAATGGAATGGCATTAATCTAAGCTTGCTATTCGCCATACTGCCCAAAAAACAGCCCCTCATTGTGAGGGGCTGTTTTTTATTATTTTGCTGCTTGTGGACGTGGCTTGCGACGTTGTCCTGATGGCTTGTTGCCTGACGGTTTGCCGTTTGAAGGTTTTGCACCCGCAGGTTTACCGCTGTTAGGCTTGCGGTTTCCTGATGGTTTACCACCGTTACCATTTTTATTTGCGCCTGATTTGTTCGTATTAGGCTGTTTGGTATTCGGCTTGTTACCGCTTGGCTTGTCGTTTGTGCGAGCTTGACCATCACGGTTGCCTTTTGGCTTACCAGCGCCGCCTTTGCCTGATTTGTTTTCGCCCTTGCCATTTTTGTTGTCGCTGTTGAAACGACGCTTTGGTTTGTTGTTACCGCCGTTGTTTTTCTTCTCAGCTGTTTGACCGTTTTCACCTTCTGCTTTTGGCTTCTTAGGCTTTTTCGGTTTCTTTGGCTTGATAGGGCGAGTATCAAGCTTCGACTCTGGCAATACGTTAGTTGGTGCGTAGCCTTCCAGTTCTTTACGAGGCAGCAGTTGTTGAATTAAACGTTCAATCGCAAACAACTCGGATGCTTCAAGTGCGCACACTAGAGAAATCGCTTTACCTACTTCACCAGCACGACCGGTACGACCGATACGGTGAACGTAGTCTTCAGCTACTTTTGGTAGCTCAAAGTTAACCACTTGAGGAAGCTGAGGAATGTCGATACCGCGCGCAGCGATGTCTGTTGCGACTAATACGCGAACTTCGCCAGATTTAAAGTCAGCCAGAGCTTTAGTACGTGCGCCTTGGCTCTTATTGCCGTGAATTGCAGCTGCTGTAATCTTTTGGTCGATTAGGAACTTGGCTAAGCGGTTCGCGCCATGCTTGGTTTTGGTAAATACCAATACTTGTTTCCAATCGCCATCTTTGATCAGCTTGACCAGCATTGGTGCTTTCTTCTTCACGTCTGCTGGGTAGATGCATTGTTCTACGGTGCGTGCTGTCGAGTTTGCTGGGTTAACTGAAATCTCAACAGGGTTGTTGACCAGACCTTTCGCAAGCTCACGGATTTCGTTTGAGAATGTCGCAGAGAACAATAGGTTTTGACGTTGCTTCGGTAGCAATTCAAGAATCTTGCGAATGTCGCGAATGAAACCCATGTCAAGCATGCGGTCTGCTTCGTCCAGTACTAGCATTTCTAGTTGGTCGAACTTCACTGCATTTTGGTTGTATAGGTCCATTAGGCGGCCTGGTGTTGCAACCAATACGTCTGCACCTTTACGCAGGCGAAGCATTTGTGGGTTGATCTTCACACCACCAAATACCACTGCACTCGTTAGAGGTAGGTGACGGCTGTACATGAATACGTTTTCTTGTACCTGGGCAGCAAGCTCACGAGTTGGTGTCAGCACCAATGCGCGGATGTGGTTGCCGCGTACGCGTGGACCGTTTGACAGACGTTCAAGAATTGGCAGCGTAAAGCCCGCCGTTTTACCTGTACCAGTCTGTGCTGCTGCCATTACGTCTTTCCCTTCCAAAACAGCAGGAATTGCTTGAGCCTGAATCGGCGAAGGGGTGTCGTAGCCTTTTTCCTGAATAGCCTTAAGGATTGGAGCAGATAGACCTAACGAGGTAAAACCCATATGTATGATTCTCAATTGTCGAGTTTGATAACAAGGCGTCGATTTTATGCGCGACGCGAAAAGTGCGACATTCTGAGGCTTTTGGGCGTTAGCTTCAACTATTTCCGTCATGGATAAATGTTTGAGGTAGATCTCATTTCGAAATTGAGTGAGCTAATCAAGCGATTTGAGCGTTGAAGAAGAGCTCTCATACCTTTGGCATTTTTGGTAGTGATGATAGAGGAGGGAGGCTTAACAACACATTTCATAGATATGAATACTGTTGCTAAATGTAATTGTTGCTTATTAATTTAAAGGTGTCTTTTTTATTTTATAATATTTGGTTATGCAAATTAAATTATCTTTCTATTTATAAAGCAAAAATATAGCAAACGATAAAACGACGCTTTGTAATTGAAAATTAAGAATTAATCTAATTGATTTCATGTGTGTAAAGTGAAGATGAAAAAATAGAAATAATCGTCTTAACAATGAGACCAATTGCTGTGCTTAAATGCTGAACGCCGAGACGGCTATTAAAATAAATAGATATAGTGGTAATAAGAGCGATCATAAACCACATAGATAAATGATATTCAGCTTGCTTAATAAAGGTTCCTTAATGTTCTCGTTTCTTCGTATTAATTTAAAATATATATCCTCATTTCTTTATTATAAGTTCAACGTTATTCTTTCTGTCAATTAATTGACTGCTTCGGCGTGCCAGCGTGAAAGTACCGCTATGTAACGCCCTGATTTGAAAATTATATAAATTCACTGCTGTTTACCTGACCACGTCATTTAGCGGTTCGGGTTCAAGGCATTTTTTGCGTTCCTGTCGATTAAATTATTCAAAAAAGATCTGTAAAGGTTCTATATTTTTAATTAGTAGGTCGTTCTAATATTTGTGTGAGTAATAATCATGTTAATTGAGAATGAAAAGTTCTATTGGCTCGGGGATAAACCAACTGAATACGAACTTGAAAATGTAGAGTATATCAATGACGTAGAGGCACTGCCTGCTGGTATGGGAGGTATGTTTTGTGTAAACGCTTCGGAACCAAAGCAACTTGAAGGAATACTTAAAGCTTTTTACCAACAGCAAGAGCGATGGAGTTGGGCTGTCTACACCACGATTGAAACACCATATTCTCGATGTGTTACTGATGGCGCTTTTGATTTAACGACGTCCTATAAAGCATGGCAAAGCTCGCGAAGCCGCCTTGAATCGGTACCTCAGGTGACGTCGTTAGATCCGCTGATTGGCTGGCTTGGTATAAATAGAAACCGCAGATTAACGGCGATGAAAAGCCTTGAATCATCTTCAATTTATACGTATCCACTGATAGAAGCGTTTTACCCTGACATTTACTCAACCTATCGCTACGTGTTGTCCGAGAAAGCTCGAGATATTTTAGAAAGTGAACAACTGATGGATCGTATTCGTGTCTGTACGCATTGCAACAGCGGTCACTTGAATTACGTTGAAGTTTGCCCTCAATGTAGCAGTATCGACATTGAGTCTCAGAGTTCGCTCCACTGCTTTACTTGTGGTCACGTTGGTGAGCAGCAGTCATTTCAACGCCGCGGTAAGTTGGAATGCCCAAAGTGTTTAACGCAACTAAGACACATTGGTGTGGACTACGACCGCCCTCTAGAGAATCACGTTTGCAATCAGTGCTCTAATCTTTTTGTTGAAGCAGCAACGATGAGCCAATGCTTGAGTTGTGATGAGAAGATGAAGGTTGATGATCTCGTTGTGCGCAAGCTGTACCAATACCGTTTAGGTGAAGCAGGAGAATACATATTCCAGCACGGAAAGTCCTCTCAAGCTCCTGAGCTCTCAATCAAAGGTAAGGTTGAGAACAGTTTCTTCCAGAACTTACTCGCGTGGCTAAATAAAGTCGCTATGCGCCACAAAGAGCATCACCTACTTTTGGGGTTACACCTTCCATCTTTAGATGAGTACGGAAAGCAGCACGGTGACGCCAAGCTTTTCTCCTTGATGGATCAACTGACTAAGCGTCTTAGTGAGATATTCAGAGATACGGATATCTGCTGCCAATTTAAGCAAGATGTGTTGCTGGTGCTCATGCCGAATACCGAAACGTCTAGCTTATCGGTATTGCAGAACAAACTCTCGGTACTGGGAAGCCAAATTGAAGATGAAGAGTTTGAACTCAATGTCTTCTCATGGGCACTTCCTCAAGCAAGTATTGAAGATGGCGTAGCGGTATGGTTAGAAACACTGGTTGGTGATATTTATGCTGCAAGATAGTCTTGTTCTGCTTGATTATCTTCGCGGGATGCTGCTGCACAATGAAGAGCTGTGGCTACTGCTATTCCCGGTCATGATTATTATCGAACTGCCCTTGTACCTGTTGGTATTAACGGGCATTTTTCGATGGTCGTATGATCAGGAAGACGTTGAGTTGACGCAGTTTCCATCGATCAGTTTTGTCATCACTTGTTATGGCGAAGGGGATGCGATTGGAATCACCATCGACACTTTAGTTGAACAAGTGTATCCGGGTCACATAGAAATTCTCGCCGTCGTAGATGGCGCGGTACAGAACCAAGATACTTACCAAGCGGCGTTGAACGGAGAACTACGTCACGCTGGCGTCCGCAATCGCAAAGTACGGGTTATTCCAAAGTGGCAACGTGGCGGTCGAGTGTCGACTCTTAATGCTGGTTTATCTGTTGCTCAGGGCGAGATTGTGATTAACGTCGATGGTGATACCTCCTTTGATAACGACATGGTGTTTACCATGATGAAACAATTTACATCGAAAGATGTGATTGCAAGCGGAGGCGCGTTACGGGTTAGAAATCATGACGCCAATATTCTGACAAAAATGCAGTCCTTAGAATACATGTTGTCCATGCAAGCAGGCAAAACTGGGATGGCAAAATGGGGCGTATTAAATAATATTTCAGGTGCGTTTGGGGCTTTTAGAAAAAACTTACTCAAACAAGTGGGTGGCTGGGATACGCATACTGCAGAAGATTTGGATCTAACCATGCGTTTAAAACAATATAAGCGACGCTATCCAAACAATAAATTAGCTTTTGCCACACATGCGATTGGTCATACCGATGTTCCAGATACCTTAAAAGGGCTAGTTATGCAGCGTTTAAGGTGGGATGGCGATTTGCTTTTTCTATTTTTGCGTAAGCACAATGAAGGATTATCACCATCTCTTCTGGGGTGGGGTAATTTTCTATTTACTCTCGCTTATGGTGTGGTTCAAAACGTCTTATTACCTTTGTTAGTTGTTATTTTTACCGTGTATATGCTTATAGCGTATCCGCTTAAATTTGTTTTAGCGTTAATGCTGTTGCTGTACTTAACGTATTTATTTCTCTCTTTAATTATATTTATTGTTTATATCGGGCTGGTGTCTGAGAGAAGAAAAGAAGACTTAAAATTTACGAAATGGCTATTTCTATACCCCGTTTATCAGTTTTTCATGCGTCTAATAACGGCGTTTTCGATGGTGAATGAGGTAGTAAGACGCAGTCACGAAGAATCTAGCATGGCACCTTGGTGGGTATTGAAACGAGGCAAAAAGTTTTAGTATGAAAGTTAACTTTCACTTAGATAAAAAGAACAAGCCACAATCTGAGAGTGGCATGAAAGTCGCCTACGGCCAGGCGAAGCGTGGTGGTTATCGACTTCGTTGGTATCTGATTTTGGCAATTGTCATTAGCCCACTGTTATTTATGGCTTATTACTTGTTTAAGACGCAGATTCTAGTGACTGCGCCCGGTATCGTGACCTCTTATCCATTAACGATAACGGCGACTCAAGCCGCAATTGTTGGACCGATTCCGGCGAATGTTGGAGACGAGGTAGGCAAGGGGCAGTCTTTAATTCTATTGGCAGATAGTGCGTTAAACAAAGAAGTCGAGTTTTTACAAAAAGAGTTGGTTTCGTTGTCCAATAACAAGGTTCAAAGTACTGATGAGTTGTACCAGCAAGCGATAGCCAGTACCAAAACAAGCCTCGCTAAGGTGCAACAAATTCAGCAAAAGTACGACCAATTTAGAAAGAAAGGTCAGGTGTCAGAAGTGGATTACGCTGCGGTAGTTAACGTGAGCAATGCCATTGATAGCCAATTGAGCGACCAAGAAATAGCTTACATCAATGCCAAACGTGATAGAGAGCAATTGGCATTGGCGGGGCCGGTTGCACAGCAGTATCGAGCGTTAATGCAAGAGCTTGTCGTAAAGCGTGCCCAACAAGAGAGCTTGACGTTTAGAGCACCGTTTAGTGGTCGAGTTTTGGATATTCATGTTCATGAAGGTCAGCGCGTTACAGAGAATGCACCATTATTGACGGTAGCTCAGAACGTAACACCGGACATTACCGCATTTTTAAATCCTAAGTATCTGGATTACAGCCAAAAAGGAACCAAAGCGAAGGTCATCTTCCCTGACGGTAAAAAGTTATCTGCGACAGTTTCAAGGCCGGTTGAAGTGGTTAACAAGCTACCCCAAGAGCTGCAAAGCCCATTTGAGGGTCAACCAGCGTACCTGAAAGTCACATTATCTTTTGACGAACCCGTAGAGCAAACGAGATGGATTGAGGGCGTTGAAGTGGAAGTTCGTTTTTAACTTAATGAGTTTAATAAATGATAAAAGGGAGCAAATGCTCCCTTTTTTGATGAATATCGCGAATAGACTCAACGCTTCGCGTGATCCAAAAACGCTTGAGTCAGCGTTTGAAACAACGTATCAACACTTAGTTTTTGTTCTATATGGTCGAATAGGGGAGTATGAACGTCGCCACGAATATCATCGTTATGCCCGCAAAGGCGATTACATAGCTTTACTGGTTCAACGATTTTTTCTACGTCAGCATCTATGAGAATACAGGCTTGAGAGAGCACTACTTGTCCTCCGCCTTTTTTCAGTAAGACACGTTGTGCTGTCCCAACCACTTTTTTCCCATCAATATTTAAGTTGTATTCGCCATCACAATAGGAGTTTGGCGTAGCGTGCACATCAACTTTGACACCTAACTGTTTAAAAAACACGGCGAGTACGGAACATAAGTCGAGATACGCTTTTTTAATGTTGTAAGGTTGACCTTCAGGCCAGTGGTAGATATGAGAGAGGTTTATGATCCCCGGAACCTGTGGAACTGGTGCACCGCCGGTTTTACGTGAAAACAGCCTCCAACCTGAGTCTGCTAGATCTTGTGCTAGTTGCTCTGAAATTGTCCACTTCTTACCTGCTGGAAGCACTAGCGTAGGGCTTTTGACTTGCCACAACAGTAATACTTGAGAAAGTTGACCAGATTGAACAAGCTTGATTAACTCGTTTTCTTTGCTGAATACGTCCGCTACTTCTTTAGATTGGTAACGGATCAGTTTGTTTTTCGAAGTCAAATTCAGTCCCTCTTGCCGCTTACTCCTCTGTTTTACTCTAATTTGGTCAAAAAGCAAATCGCCTAGTTATTTATGTTTTCTATTAAATTATTAACTAAAACATAAACTTAATAAAAATCCATTTAATTAAGCTAAATTTTAATGATTTTATTTCAATCGCAAGTGTTGCGTATACAATGATTGTTGTGTAATCTTTTTTTTTGTGCCGTGAGTCCCAACAACATGAAAAGAGAATATCGCTATGAAAAAGACACTCAGCTTTGCTCATCGAATCACCTCTATTAGTGCATACCTGCTCATCATGAGCTTTTTCACCAGTACAGTCGCGGTTGAGTTGTTTGGTGATCATCACGCAATTTTGGCGGTTAAAACTTATATCTCGTACGCGATTTGGGCAGTTGTCCCTCTTATGGCAGCAGCCGGCATAACCGGGTCAAAGATGGCTCCGAATGTGAAAAAAGGACCTCTAGCGGCAAAGAAAAAGCGTATGCCTTTCGTTGCGATGAACGGCATCTTGATTTTGGTTCCGGCGGCGATTTATTTGCAGCATTTAGCCGCAAGTAATCAGTTTGATACGACCTTCTATATTGTTCAGTTGGTTGAGTTGCTTGCTGGTTTCACGAACCTAACATTGATGACGCTGAACATTCGCGATGCGCGTGCATTAAAGATGCCTAAGAAAGCTCCTAAACGAGCGGTTATGTAAAGCATAAAAATAATTTGTTGGTCATTGTCTAAACGATAAATAGAATCCGCAGACGATTTAATTCTAAGGCGATGAAATTATGAAAAAGTTAATGACTGGTGCAGCATTAGCAGCGTTATTAACTGGCTGTGTGACGTTCCCAACACAAGAATCTGAACAAGTAAAAGTGATTTGGGATGACGCAAACGCAATCGCGAACTGCCAACATTTAGGTACAGTGATCGGTTCAGAAGGTCACTTCTATGACTACTGGTTGCATGCGGACAAAGATATGGTTTGGGGAACGCTGAACCAAATGCGTATCAAAGCTGCTGAACTGGGGGGTGACACTCTTTATTTGTACCAACCGCTTGGTTTTTCGAGCTCAGTGACAATGTTCGCTAACGCGTATAAATGCCAGAACTAATAAAAGCAGACCTGAGGTCTGCTTTTGTTTTTGTGTAATCGTCAATTTTGCTATCTAATTCAAGCCCGCCGTTGCCATGGCGACCGCATCAGTAAATGACACCGAGAATGCTTCGTCGGTATTCAACACTTTCGCAGGAAATTCTAGGCTAAGCTTCATTTCGGATGCGACTTCCGACTCGATACTGGTAATGAAAGTGCGTGTTTCTCCCGGAGCAATCACCAGATCAGTTCCACTTTCTGGACCGAGTTCAGCGATTCCCACGGTTGTTAGACCATTTCCCTCGCTGTCCACTAAGCTCAATAAGGATTCTGATTTGTAGATAAGTTCACCTTTGTCTGTTTGGTATGCTCTAAACGTATTGAAGTTTGGTTGTAGTTCACCATCAGCGGATAGGTTAGTCACAGAGAAGGTCACATTGGAGCCATCGAACTTTTCAACTTTAACCAAAACATTTGGGTCTTGATAGCGAGCTGCCGCTGCGGCTGCCGCTAACTCTTGCTGTCTTTCTTTCTCACGTTCTACTTCTTCTTGGCGCGCCTTTTCTTCTGCGAGCTTCGCTTCTTCTTCAGCAATACGTTTTTCTGCCATCGTATAAGACTTATCGACCATTGTTAGTAGAGCTGGTATTGAAAATGCAGTTAACCCCTCTAAATGGTCAAAATCGATTTTTGCATGCGTAGTGAGTTGGTTGGTTGAGAACTGGCAGTGCCCGTCAATAAGGCTCACAAACGCTACTTCAAAAGTCCCTTGAAGCTTACTCACTTCTACGCCTGCTTTTTCGATGTTTTCTCGTACTTGCTTGATTTCTTCTAATGACTGCTTGGATAACGGTCCATTTGGTGAAACATTGTTAGAGACAGAGACAAGCTCTTCGGTCACAAACGGATTATTTTTTGCTGGGACAACAGTAGTGATTAGATTTGATTTGGTGATGTCTTCACCCAGCAATATCGTCATTTTCTGAGAAGCGGCGGTCTTGTTACCCGCTAGTACGTCGCTACAGTTTGGTGAATTGCCCGCATGCGCTGTTTGTATGGCTGCGAGAGAAAGCATGGCGGACAAGCCCGTGACGACGAGTCCTTTCGATGGTCGATTGTTCATCCTGATAAACCCCTCTGTAATATGATGCGCTAAGCCGACGTGTATAAGACCAATCGCGGATTGGTATAGCGACATTCAGAATGGTTGTAATTGCGTCCTCACCACGTTCATCTTCACAAGACGACATTGCTGATGGTGTCAGCTCGACTTTCGATGGTGATAAGCCATCACGATCAAAAGTGTTTGAATTCGCAGATGATGCTGCAAGGGCGATGTCTTTTTTCTGAAAGATAGACGTAACTTTTCCAAGCTTCAAATACGTGATCGAGATCTATTTTTTGCGATAGTGCGAGGATCAAGCGAAAACAGACACTTAAGCTAGAGAGTTGATTTTGAGAGAAAAAAAATAAATTTTTTAGGGAACTTTTTATACTGCTGCCTTTGGGACTTAATTCGCATCCCAAAGGCAGGTGATTGGATTCTAAAGGGGAATTCGGATTACAGCGCCTTCAGTACATCAGCTAAACGGGTTACGGCAACTCTGAGTTCATCAGGTGTTGCGTTGGTGAAGTTCAAGCGAAGCGCTGCTTTTACTTCTGAACCTTCTGGGTAGAACACTGGGCTCGGTACGACAGCTACACCGTTCGCAAGCAATGACTTCGCTAGCTCAAACGTATCGCACTCTGGAATCTCCACCCATACGAACATACCGCCATCAACCGGTTTCAATACACAACTTGTCGGAAGCTGTTTTTCTAATTCTGCATACATCACGTCGTAGCGCGATTTGTATAGCTCACAAATAGTAGAGATGTGGGTTGCAAAGTTATCGTGCTGCAATAGGCCGTGCAACAGAGCTTGCATAGGCACGCTAGAATGCAGGTCTGCACCCTGTTTGATTTTAATCAGTGGCTCTAGGTAGCTGGTTTTACCCGTTACAACACCGATTCGTAAACCCGGAGAAGCGATCTTAGAGAAAGAACGCAACACGATAGAGTTTTGTGGGCAGAAGTCAGATACCAAAGGCAGAGCTTCACCAGAGAAGCGTAACTCGCGGTATGGTGCATCTTCAATGAAAGCCACGTTGTATTGAATACAAAGCTCCGCAACCTTTTGGCGTGTTTCCAGTGCCCAGCAAACACCTGTTGGGTTATGGAAATCTGGCACGGCGTAGAACATCTTTGGTTGTTGCTTAGCAAAGCATTGCTCCAGCTCATCAAGATTTGGACCAAATTCTGTTTGAGAAACGGTAACGATGTTTGCTTGAACCAAACCAAACACCTGCATGGCACCCAAGTAACTTGGCGCTTCCATCACGACTTTGTCACCTGGATTCACGTAAGCACGTGCGATCAAATCCAAACCTTGTTGGGAGCCAGTAGTGATCATCGCAGTGTGTGTTTCAGGCAGTTTGAAGTAACCGTTTAGGAAGTTTAGTAGTGGTCCATAGCCTGCCGTTGAACCGTATTGGAAAACTTCAGGCATGTTTGCCAAGTTCTCTAATGTTGGCTTCATCAGCTCGATAGGAAAGGTTTTTTCATCTGGCAAACCACCAGCAAGTGAGATGACGTTTTTATCGCTAGCGGCAGCGAGGATCTCTCGAATGTACGATGACTTTACTTGTTGCAGTGACTGTGCGATTTCCATGTGTTGTGTTTCTCGTATTTTTTAATTTTATGTGAAAGATAGTACATGGGATTTGCTAACTAAGGTGTGTCCATTTATGCTGTTAAACATGTCCATTTATGCTATTTAAGTAAAGCGATAAGCTATGAGCCAGCAACAGGTTTCCAGAATCAATGACGTGCTGTTCTATATTCATCAAGACATCAGTAGAGAATTATCCGCCAAAGAGCTAGCTGATGTAGCGGCGTATTCTGAACAGCACTTCCACCGTATATTTAAAGATGTAGTAGGTGAGTCTATTCATCAATACATACGTCGTACGCGAATGGAATACGCAGCAAATCAGTTGATGTTTGATACTAAATCGTCGGTATTGGAAATTGCTAATAAGTGTGGTTTCAGCTCAGTGTCGTCTTTTAGTCGTGCTTTTAAAGCGACGTTTGAATTGTCTCCAGGAGCATGGCGTAAGCATGACCTTCATGTGGCAGAAAAGCCGTATTTGAAGGATCCGGAAGTGGCAGCAGGGTATCATCGAGTCGCAAAGCGCACTCTACCAGAGCCAAAGATTATTGAAGTTCCACAACGCTTTGCTGCGTACGTTCGCCATGAAGGTTACAACCGTTCGATTCGTAATGCGTGGCTGGTGCTGAAAGCGTGGGCGAACTCTGAGCAGCGTGATTTCTCTACTCAATATGGTTTGCACCATTCCAACCCTGCTTGGGTAGAGCTGGATAAGTGTCGCTATGTCGCGTGCATGGCGATTGATAAACCGCTTAAATACCGTGGTGTGGTGAATCAAATGACCATTCCAGGTGGCTTACACGCGGTGTTCCGATTAACAGGCGTCTATGGTGAGCTTTTGCCGCAAATCAGCATGGTATTGGAAAAGTGGTTACCTAACTCTGGTTTTAAGCAACGTTCGACACCTGCTTATGTGCACTATCATAAAAACCATTTTCTTAATCACGAAGAAGTCTTCGAGTTAGATTTCTATTTACCTATCAGTTTCTTCTAAAAGTCTTTGCTTCAAATTGAATGCTTTACTATTGTGTGGGAAGAAAATAGCCATTAATAACCTCAGACTTTATAGAATAAGTTGAAAATAAAATGAACATAGAACATCTAAAACTTTTCGTTCGTTTAGCATCGACCCACAATATCAGTATGGCGGGACAAGAGCTGGGATTATCTCCTGCGGTTGCTAGTGCCCATATTAATAAATTGGAAGAAGGTTTGGGCGTGCGCCTTGTACATCGAACCACGCGCAAGGTTTCGTTAACAGAAGAGGGGCAGGCATTCTTACCTCATGCTGAGGAAGTGTTGGCAACGGTTGAAGCGGCACGAGGTGCTGTAGGTGTTGGTCACAAGGCGCCAACAGGGACGTTACGAGTCACCGCATCTGCATCTTTTGGGCGCTTGCATTTAGTGCCAGCACTTAAAGGGTTTATGGCAAAGTACCCAGAGCTGACCATTGATTTTCGCTTCTCCGATTCGATTATCGACATGGTGGAAGGTGGCTTCGATGTTGCTGTTCGCCTTGCCGAGCTGAAAGACTCGTCTCTAGTGGCACGCAAACTTGCTCCAGATCGTCGTATTGTTGTCGCGTCACCGGAGTATTTGGCGCAGCATGGCACACCTCAATCGCCAGAAGAGCTTGTAAATCATGAATGTGTGACTTTGGCTGGTTTGGAGAACTGGGTATTTGAAACCCCAGAAGGGCAGTACTCGATGCGCGCTTCTGGCAGCTTTAGAACCGATAATGGTGATGCAATGCGTGATGCTTGCATTGATGGGCTTGGGGTTTCAATTAACTCGATTTGGAGCGTATACAAACAGCTACAAAAAGGTGAGTTAGTCGAAATATTACAAGACTATCCATTAGTGATGAATGCGAGTATCTGGGCGGTCTACCCGAGCTCTCGCCTGATCGCCCCTAAAGTTCGAGCGTTTATTGACTATTTCGCGGAGTATTACGGTCAACCGCCTTATTGGGAGCTTGAACTGGCAGAACAGCAAAAGTAGCCTGAATAATATTCAATGGAAACGCCACTTAATTCGCATTAAGTGGCGTTTTTTCTTATAAAATTAAGAAGATTAGCTGCGACCAAGCATACGTGAGATGGTGCCATCCTTATCGATCACTTGGTGTTTGATAGCGCCAGCAACGTGCAAAACAAACACTAAGATGAGCACTTCTACCGCAGAGTGATGAATCGTTGAGCCAAGCTCTTGCAGCCAAGGTGTTTCTGCGCCTTCTGCGATGATCACCCACCCGAAAATATCAACAGCTCGACCACCGCCAGCACTCATAGCAATACCAGAGATAGGCATTGCTAAGGTGGCTAACAGTAGAATACCGTGGACTGCCTTGGCTGCTTTGTCTTGCCATGCTGGCATCTCAGAGGCTGGTGGTAGAGCGCCTTCTTTTAAGCGCCACACTAGACGAGCAAGAGCGATAACTAAAAGGATAGCGCCTAGCGATTTATGAATCCCGTACCATTCGAATTTTACTGGGCTGCGTGGTAAATCCACCATGTATAAACCAAGTGCGAACACACCAATAAAAGCGAGTCCAGTTACCCAGTGCAAAGCGATAGTTTGCCAAGTTAAAGGCGTTTTGTTGAGCATAAGATAATCCTCTTTTTCTTTGTGGTTATGCGAACGATTATCCATTAATGTTGTGAATAGAACTACACATGTCAGTGTAAAGTTGGGTAAATTTTGTTCATAAAAAACGCTCCGAAAGTTGGAGCGTTTTGCGTTAATTCAATGAGCAAAAATTGCTTAGCCTTGCTTTAACTCAGCGAGAGCGTGGTGCAGTGAAGGAACGATCGCATGACCAAATCCACGCACTTCTTCACAAGGTTCAACGAGGTCTGGGATTTGGAAAGTTACCATGTTGGCAGCAACAGCAGCACGAACGCCATTATTTGAATCTTCAAAGGCGAGACATTTGGTTGGTTCTATGTCTAAACGACTTGCCGCAAGCAAATAAATTTCTGGATCGGGTTTACCGTGTGAAACTTCACAGCCGGTAGTTAAGTTGTCGAAATACTGGCTCAAACCTGCCAATTCCAACTTCTTTTTCGCCACTTCTTTTGCTGTAGAAGTGGCAACAGCAATGGGTAACCCTTGCTCTTTCAACCATTCAAGTAGCTCAATCACTCCTTCTTTGACCGGAATGGCTTGGTGTTTAACTACCGCATCGTATCGGTCGCGCCACTCTTTGTGTAAGCGGTCAAGATCATCCCCATAAGCTTTGCGGAAAATTACTTCAATGCCGGCTGCATTGCGACCAATGATTGAAAGGTAAACGTCTTTATAGAATGGGAGGTTTTGTGCTTCACACGCTTCTTGGAAAATGCGCATGCACACACGTTCCGTATCGAGGAGTAAACCATCCATGTCAAAAATAGCAGCTTGAAAATTCATTACGTTATGACTTGTCGATTGAGATGGCGCATTTTGACATAAGCGAAAACGATTTTCTTGTGGAATTCCACCATCTCACATGCTTTTCACTCAATCCTTATTTTATTCCTAAGCGTTTTGCTAAACGGTGCAAATTGCCGTTATCCAGCTCAAGTTGACGTGCCGTTGCTGCCCAGTTACCTTGGTTCCCTTCCAGTGCTCGAACAATCATCGCTTTTTGGAATGCGTCTGTAGCTGGTTTTAATCCGCCTTCTGGCAGCTCTAAGCGAGAGTTTTGTTTCGTTTCTTCAACGTTCTTGATCTTCTGATTCGGCGTTCGAATATCAAAATCTTGTTCGACTAACTCAATATCCATGGAATGGGTGCGTGCTTTGGCCAAAACTCCAGCCCGTTTGATGACATGTTCGAGTTCTCGAACGTTGCCTGGCCACGAATAATCCTTAAGTGCGTGAACGAGCGTAGGGGACAAGCGAATGCTGTTCAATCCGAGCTTACTTCTCAAGTGTTCAGCAAAGAAGCCCGCCAGCAACACAACATCATCCTCGCGTTCGCGAAGAGGTGGCACATGAAGTGGGAAGACGCTTAGGCGGTGATATAAGTCGGCTCGAAAACGCCCAGCGGTGACTTCTTCATGCAAAATACGGTTGGTGGCGGCGACAATGCGTGTATTGACTCGGATATGACGGTCGTCACCCACTCGTTGGATGTCGCCGTATTGTAGGGCTCGAAGTAACTTGGCTTGTAGCTCTAATGACAGTTCACCGACTTCATCCAAAAACAGTGTGCCGCCATCTGCTTGTTCGAATTTACCCTTACGATTACTGATTGCGCCCGTAAATGCGCCTTTGATGTGCCCAAACAGTTCGCTCTCTGCTACGGACTCCGGCAGTGCCGCACAGTTGAGGTAAACCAAGGTATTGCTGGAACGATTGGAGCGATGGTGAATAGCACTGGCGACCAACTCTTTACCCACGCCAGTCTCACCCATGATCAGTACAGACAACTCGGTATCGGCGACTGCATCTATTTGTTCTTGAAGATTCTTCATCCCCTGAGAGTTGCCAATGATTTCGTTGCTCAAGGTGCGTTTCTCGGCGTAAGAATCACGTGGCAGGCTCGCTTGAGTTTCTAGTTGCTCTAACAGTAGAGCTGTATGTAAGCCACCTGCGGCTAATGCACTAACAAAACGTAATTCTTGGTTACGCAACCCATCAAATTGGTTGGGGTCGAAGGCGTCAATCGTAATAGCACCAATGAGCTGATCGTCGATCAGCAAAGGTAAACCAATGCAGGAATGGACATGTAGTTTGTCATCGTGGTTTGGAATCAAGCCGTCGTAAGGATCAGGTAAGTCGCTGTCAGAGGGAAAGCGCACGATGTCGCCAGCTCGGGCAATGGCTTCTAACCTTGGGTGCTGCTCAATGGAGAAACGGCGTCCCAGCACTTCTTCTGCCAAACCATTGATCGCTAACGGCTTAAAGTGCTGATCTTCATACAAAAGAAGGGCAGAAGAGTCACACTTTAATACCTCTCGAATCGTGGTTAACAACGTATCAAAACGAGCTTGCTGAGTGAGTGCTGAGTTAAGGTCTTGTGTGATGTGTAGCCACTGCGCGATTAAAGAAGTCATAACCAATACCAATTGTGTCAATATGACTATTGTAGTGTCTTAATGACAATTTTCAACTGTGTCTTAATGACAGTTATTATTGTTGATTTTGTTTTAACTTGTTGAAAATAAAGAAATTAAAAAGTTGGCATGCCCGATGCAGTATAAAAGTCAGTTCTTCTTATTTATTTCGTCATTCAAGGTAGTAATTATGACAATTCACGTAAAAAACAACATTCATTGGGTAGGTCAGCGCGATTGGGAAGTTCAGGACTTCCATGGTACAGAATACAAAATGACAAAAGGTACCAGCTACAACAGTTATCTAATTCGTGAAGAGAAAACCGTACTGATTGATACGGTCGATCATCGATTCAGTCAACAATTCATCCAAAATTTAGAGATGGAAATCGACCTTAAGTCTATCGACTTTATCGTGGTAAACCATGCAGAAGAAGATCACTCGGGCGCATTGTCTGCATTGATGGAGAAGATTCCGAACACGCCAATTTACTGTACAGAAGCGGCGATTGACTCCATCGTTGGTCATCACCACCATCCCGAGTGGAACTTCAAAACCGTAAAAACGGGCGACAGTATCGATATCGGTAATGGCAAGCAACTGGTGTTTGTGGAAGCGCCAATGCTGCATTGGCCGGACAGCATGATGACATACCTAACGGGCGATGCGGTGCTATTCAGTAACGACGCATTTGGTCAGCATTACTGCGATGAACGTCTGTTCAATGATGAAGTGGACCAAAATGAATTGATGGAGCAGTGTTTGCGTTACTACTCAAACATCCTAACGCCATTTAGCAGCTTGGTAACCGCTAAAATCAAAGAAGTACTGAGCTTCAACTTGCCTGTCGACATGATCGCAACGTCACACGGTATTGTATGGCGCGATAATCCGGTTCAAATCATCGAGCAATACTTGGCGTGGGCAGACAATTATCAAGAAGATCGCATTACGATTTTCTACGATTCTATGTCAAATAACACCCGAATGATGGCAGATGCCATTGCGCAGGGCATTCACGATGTCGATCCTGGTGTGGCGGTTAAAGTCTTTAATGTCTCTAAGCACGATAAGAATGAAATTCTCGCCAATGTATTCCGCTCAAAAGGCATTTTGGTTGGTTCTTCTACCATGAATAACGTCATGATGCCGAAGATCGCAGGCATGCTAGAAGAAATTACCGGTCTGCGCTTTAAAGCGAAGAAAGCCGCTGCGTTCGGTAGCTACGGTTGGAACGGTGGTGCGGTGGATCGTATCCATGCTCGATTGACTGACGCAGGCTTTGAAACGGCGGTGAGCTTGAAAACCAAATGGCGACCAGATGGTAAAGCGATGCGTGAATGTCGCGAACATGGTCAAAACATCGCGAAATTGTGGGCAAAGCATGACCTGACAAGTCCTGTTATTTCTCCGGCGATTGCTGCGTCTGCACCACAAGTTCAATCACAACCCGCAGCACAAGTAGCAACACAAGCTGTGGTAGATGCTGCTCCTAGTAACCCTAGTACCGAGGCGCATCCTGCAGATTGTCAATGCTTGGTTTGTACGGTTTGCAATTGGGTTTACGACCCAGCTAAAGGTGAGCCTAATCAAGGTGTTGAACCAGGTACGGTTTGGACTGAAGTGCCAGATTACTTCTTGTGCCCAGAATGCCACTTGGGTAAAGACGTTTTTGTCGAATACAACGGGTAAGGGGGCGAATATGCAAGCTCCTATTGTGATTATTGGTAGCGGCTTTGCGGCTTACCAATTGGTGAAAACAGTGCGTCGAATGGACGCACATATTCCGCTGCAAGTGTTTACTGCTGATGATGGCGCGGAATACAACAAGCCTGATTTGAGTCATGTATTTAGCAATAAGCAAACCGCCCAGGACCTAGTGGTTAAGAGTGGAGAAGCGTTTGCACAGGAACACAACATTGAGTTATTTGCCCATACCATGATTGAGCATGTCGATGTGCAAGCTCAGCAAGTGGTAGTCAATGGTCAAGTCTATCCTTACTCCAAATTGGTATTTGCGACAGGTGCGAGAGCCTTTGTGCCACCGATGTCAGGCAATGCGGCATCTGAGGTGATCACGTTAAATTCACTCCAAGAATACCAATTGGCAGAAGAGAAAATTAGCCGTGCGAAACGTGTTTTAGTGATTGGTGGTGGGTTGATCGGCGTCGAGATTGCCATGGATCTCGCGACCAGTGGTAAAGCGGTTACGGTGGTTGAGCCAAATCCCCGTTTGCTCGCTAACCTGATTCCTGAATTCGTCGCATTACCGCTCGAAAACCAACTTAAGCAGCAAGGTATTCAACTTGCTTTGGAGACTGGGGTTGTCGCGATCAATCACTCAGATGATTCGCTGGTAGCAAGCGTGAGCAAAGGTAATGCAATCGAAGCCGATGTAGTGATTTCAGCGGCGGGTTTACGTGCTAACACTTGGTTAGCGAAGGCTTGTGGGGTGTGCGTCAATAAAGGCATCAAGGTGGATGCTCGATTACAGACATCAGCAGCCAATGTATTTGCATTAGGCGATTGCGCCGAGATCCAAGGTCGAATAATGCCGTATCTCCAACCGATCGTGCTAAGTGCCAATGTGTTAGGCAAACAGCTACTGGGGCAAGAAGCAGAGTTGAAACTACCACCTATGATGGTAAAGGTGAAAACGCCGAGCTACCCAATTCAATTAGCGGGCGATTTTAGTTCGGTGAAGAACTGGAGCGTGCAGATTTCTCAAACTGGTATTGCCGCAAAGGCTGAAGATGAAAATAGCCGACTCATGGGCTTCGTCGTGACGGGCGAACAAGTCAGCCAAGCATTTCCATTACTTCGAGAGTTGTCTCAAGCCGGTCAGGCTTAACCGATTTAAACGAAAAGAATTGTAATTAGAGAGGGTATCATTATGTCGCACTTACGAATTCCTAAAGACTGGACTGTTCAACGTTCAACGCCTTTCTTCACTAAAGACAATGTGCCACCAGCGCTACTGACTCATCATAATACCGCTGAGGGTGTGTTTGGGCAGCTGTGTGTCATGGAAGGGCAAGTGACTTACTACGGCTTTGCTGATGAAAATGCCACAGAAGCAGAATTGGTGGTGGTGATTAATGCAGGCCAGTTTGCTACCAGTCCTCCGCAATATTGGCACCGAATTGAGATGAGCGATGATGCTCAGTTCAACATCAATTTTTGGTCGAACAAAGATAAGAGTGGGCAAGCGATGTTCCACGCGAAGAAATAACGCATACAGAAGTGAATACAGCGCTAATTTGTCGGGAAGAAGCGTTTACTATCACACTATGCATTAAGCGTAGGCAAAAGAGCAGAGATTCGTCTCTGCTCTTTTTTGTCTCTTACTTTACGACGATTACAAATGATGTTGAATAATGGTTTGCGTACACAGAACTCCGACGAGAAGAGCGTTAAAACGAAACTGTGCTCTCATTTATGTGATGGATATCAATTATATAGTTGGAATGTAACAAAAAGTTACGATATTTTTGTTATGTTATAACGTAATTAATATTGAAAAGCTCGAGTTATTCAGAAAGAATCAACTTAAGGAAATACTATGACGCTAAAAAAAGTGGCTCTATTTTGCGCACTGGCATTCGCAACTAACGCAATGGCAGATGTGGAGGTCAAAGATACCAACAACTTTAACGATGTTGCGGCTAAAGTAAATCAGCTGAAAGAAGCAGGGAAAAATCCACTGATCGTGGTTGATATCGACAATACTTTGCTGACTTCGACTTCCGATATTGGGGGCGATATTTGGTACCAATGGCAACGCGGTAAATTGGATGTGAAGCCGAAAGATGGCGATAAAGTCGATTGTCTTTTTCAAGACTCTATCGGCATGCTGTACGAGCTAGTACCGATGAAAACCATCGAAAATGGCGTGCCTGCGATGTTGCGTGGCTGGCAAGATGACGGTCTAACGGTGATGGCTCTAACGTCTCGTTCTCCAAATTATCGTTACGCCACAGAGCGTGAAATGATGCGTAATCAATTTGATATGACACGCACTGCGCTTAAAGAGAAAGGTTCAGATGCACTGCCTATCTATATCGATAATCCCAAGCGCCCGCTGAGCTACATCAATGGCATTATGATGACCACAGGTATGAACAAAGGCACCATGCTTGAGTACATTTTAGATAAGACAGATCAAAGCTTTAGTGACGTTGTGTTTGTTGATGACAGTGAGAAGAACGTCGTCAATATGAAGAATGCCTACAAAGATGACAAAGCAGTAGATATGACAATCTTCCACTATACCAAAGTAGAGCATGACCGTATTGCAGCAAATGGAGCAGTACTAACACAGGAACAAGCAAATAAGATGGCGAGTGATTGGAAAGCGTTAAACAAAGTCCTGGACCAGATTGCGCCTGCACGTATGGGTGACACTTGTTTGGGTCAATAACCAGATGAAAAAGTGATTTAGGTTTGTTGCTTGTGCCGGGTTATTAATACCCGTTTAGAGAGATGGAGGGGTCCAATCGATTTTTTCGGATTATTTACTGGTCTTGCAACCTTATCCAAAGCGATATCAATGTTGGTATCGCTTTTTTTCTGCCTGTAGAAAGCTAGATTCGATCCTGTTCTGCTTATTCTGAAATCATTCAGGATTTGAATGGGTATAGAGGTCTAACTTGATGATTTTATAGACAATTAAATATCACTAAACTGTCATTTAAATAGGAATCAATAGTCCTGATGTAAGCCTCATCCTACAATTTCTTCATTGCGACGGAGCGACAAGCTTAAGGAAAGTCATCACTCAGTTACGTTTTAGCATTGTTTAGATCGTCTTAAACGTCTAAAGCGTCTTAAACTAGGAGCTTCCACAATGAATTTAATGTTGGACTACGCCTCTCTGGCGATCTTATTTGTGGTGCTGTTAATTCTGATTTTTGGATTGATAGCTTTACATGATATCCCCTACGAAATTGCAAAAAAGCGCAACCATCCCCATGCCGATGCGATTCATATTGCCGGTTGGGTGAGCTTGTTCTTTCTTCATGTGATTTGGCCGTTTCTTTGGGTATGGGCAGCCATGTACGACGGAGAGAAGCAAAACTGGTTAGGTGCTAAGCCTTCGGTATCTCAACAAGATTATGAGCAACTATTGGTTCGTATCAATCAACTTGAGCAAGCGAGAGGGGGCGAATAATGGAAACTCTTATCATCCTAAGTTACGTAGCGCTGTGCGTTATCGTATTTCGAGTATTTCGTGTACCTAAAACCAAGTGGACACTCACCACGGCATCCGTTATTGGCATGTTCATCGTGGGATGGATTTTTCTCTATATGGCAATGTATCAACCCGTTTCTCGCATGGCGCGTTTGTACAGTGTGACGACACCAATCACTTCTCAGGTAGAAGGTATAGTTACTCAAGTGTATGTGCAAGGAAACCAACAAGTGAAAGCGGGTGACCCTCTCTATCAAATTGACGATACACCGTTCAAAGATAAAGTGAGCCGTATTCAAGGTGATATCAGTCGTACCGAATCAGCGATTGATTTCTATCAGGCGGAGCTGGAGAGATACCAAAAGTTAGGGCGTAAGGGGTATTCTTCTCAAGAGAAAGTGGACGATATTGAGAACCAATTGCTGGAACAAAAGGCAAATAAGAGCAAATATCAATCAGAGTTAGCTGTTGCTGAGTTTAAACTAGGCAAAACCACCGTCACCGCACCAACGGATGGCTATGTCACGCAAGTGGCGCTGCGTCCGGGGATGAAGAGTCGCATTGTGCCGTTTCAAGGAAACCTGACCTTCGTCCACAAAGAAGACAAACAACTGTTTGCTGCATTTAAACAAGCGCCAGCACGATACGTGAAAGTCGGTTATCCGGCGGAAGTGACCTTCAATACCATTCCCGGTCATGCTTACAAGGCGCATGTGACACAAGTGAATGACATTTTTGCTCAAGGCGCGGTATCACCATCAGGCAATATGAAGTACCCAGAACAAATTCCTGCTGGTGGTCGAATCTTAGTGAAAGTGGAACTGGATAATCCAGACTTGGTAAAAGACATGCCATTGCCATCCGGCACAGATGCACATGTTGCGGTGTACTCACCGAAATGGGAAATGTTCAGTATCGTACGTAAAGTGATCCTGAGAATGCAGAGTTGGCAAAACTGGTTATTCGAAGGCTAATAGCAACAAGGGCGAAGCAGCAGGCTTCGCCCTTTTTCTATGGATGTTCTGTGATTATTTGTCTGTTAGTCAATGGATTGAGCGACCGCCTGTTTAATTGCATTCCTCAGCCATTCATGCCCTTTGTCGCTCTTTTGTGATTGGTGCCAAGTCATGTAAATAGGCACCTTATTGGCTTCAAAAGGCAGAGGGAAAGCGTTTAATCCGAGGCTGTTCGCCAAGTTGTCAGAGAACCAACGCGAGGTAACGCATATCCAGTCGGTTTGAGACACTAGCTGCAGCGCTGTCATGGTCGAGCCGGTGGAGTAAGCCACTTGTCTCGGGGGAAGCGTATCTTCGATGATCAAAGAGTCTAAAGCATTGGTATTGAGTCGCTGAGTTCGCCAAGTCACATGAGATTCACGCATGAAGTCGTCGTATGTGAGTGTGTTTTGAATACGAGGATGATCTTGGCTTACCGTCACCATAAGTTCCTGTTCAAACAGCAATTCATTGTGATAACCATGATCCGTCAAAGGCACGGTAGCAAGAATCACGTCTACGCGTCGGCGTCTTAAATCGTCTTGACGGTCTTGTTCGTTTAAGTGTTCCACATCCGCTTCAATAGACACCAATGGCGCATGCTGAGATTTGTATTTCGCCAAGGCTGGTACAAGCATTAAATCGATATCTTTATGGCTAGAGATTCGAAACGTGCGTTGGCTGGTTTCTGGCGTGAATTCTTGACGAGATTTCGAACCGTTGATCAGCAGGCTCAAAGGCTCTTTGATTTCTGCGTGTAGCTCAATCGCAAAATTCGTCGGCACAATACCTCTGCCTTGACGAACAAAGAGGGGATCTTGGTATTGATCTCTTAACTTGTTGAGTGCGTGACTCACGGCGGGCGCAGTGATATTTAACGCGGTAGCGGCATCGTTGACGCTTTTTGACTTCATGACCGCATCAAACGTTTTTAACAAGTTAAGGTCCATAGGCTATCTCTTTGATTTGCTTTATCTTCAATGTAGGTGGATAGCGTAAAGATTTCGAGGATTATTTCTGTCAGGCGAGATTCAAATCATCACCAACGAAAAGACCAGAGTATGGGTTCTGTTCTTTTCGTTGGTTGAAAAGGGTTATAAACACTGCAGTAAACGGCGAGGTAGTGCAGTTTTATCCATCCAGTGATTTGGAATCGACATTGGTGTGTCGTAGTAACTTGCCCCAAGAATGGCGCCGAGCGGAATAGCTCGCCCACTTGAATCGCCGCCACAGTAAATGTTCTCACGCATGGTAGTTTCGTAGCTTTCTGAGTTCATCAACAAATGACAAATCACCACAAACGAAGCGTCTAAACCGCAATGCATCCCAACCGACTCCGCAACGCTGGTGGCGCTTCTGCCGCTCATCGCTTCTGCACGTTGAATATCGTTAGCAATCTTTGGAGAAACCGTCTGAGCTGCCATTACACACGCTTTGGGCGCAGCGCCTTGCAACGCCATCTGAATCATCACTGCGATAGCTTGGGCGTACATAACTGCGGTGTCGTTGTTATTGGTAATCCGCACGGCGGAGTCGACCAGTTTAGCGAGTTTGTCATCATCAGAATGAAAAGCCACCAACGGAGGAAGCTTAGATAGTGCTGGATTTTGCGTGTCGTCAGCCCCACATTGCGTTACGCGTAGCTCTTTGGCTTCTAACTCATGAATGTTGAGCAGTGTTTGCTTTGTCGGTTTGTCTGTATAGCCCTGCCATTTACCGCCAAAATCAAACCATTCTCGAAAGGAGCGAATGTAACGCGCCTCGTCGTAGTGTCCGGTTTGAACCAGAGCATCTAACATGGCAACAAGCTGTGCGCCGTAGTGGGTGAGATCACCGACTTGCTTGCTACCGTGGGCAAAATAACCTTTGTCATGGTATTCAGTTCGGTTAGGTTGATGAAATTCCGGATGCGGAGAACCAAACTGCCTGATGAGTTCTTGATCGTAAAGCCAATGAAATCCGAGAGATGCTGCATCACCGACGAGTGCGCCGATAATGGCATGAAGAGAGCGAGCGTTTCTATGAGTCATCTTGCCACCTTTATCAACAGGGCTACTCAATAAGTCTTACACAGTTTCTTGGTTTTGTAGGGAAATTTTTCTGTTTTGGATCAAGACTATAGTGCTCAATTAACCATTGCTTTACTAGGGTTAAAAAGACTAGGGTTAAAAGCAAAACGCCCCGCGAGTGGCGAGGCGTTGGTTTTAGTGGCGTACTATTAATAATAACGATTAGCTGTAAGCGCGTGCGACACGACCTTCACAATCCAAAGTAACCTGTTTTGCGTAAGCTGGAATGAAAACTGATTGTCCTTTTTCAACCACGCATGTTTCGCCGTTTGCGTGAGTTAGCACAAGTTTGGTATCCAGAGGCATAAGGATCTCAGCGGTTTGAACATCTAGAGTACGCTGGTTAGCTTGCTTAACGATAGCGAATTTGAAATCGTCCACAGGAATTGGGTATTCCAACATGTCGTCGATTTCATTCGGTGCGAGCAATAGGCTGTTGAATGGCTTCTCGTTGAAGCGTGTGCATGCAACGAGCTCTTTCACGTCCATGTATTTTGGTGTCAGACCCGCGCGCAGTACGTTGTCTGAGTTCGCCATGATCTCAAGACCCGTACCTTTCAAGTAAGCGTGTGGCGTTTCTGCATCCAAGAACATGGCATCACCCGGTTGTAGGGTAATGACATTAAGCATCAGTGGTGCAAACAAACCAATATCGCCAGGGTATTGCTTCTCTAGCTCAAGAATAAGGTTGAACAGAGGTAAGTCGGTGATGCGAGCTTGAGCCAATAGCACCGTCAGCGCCATCTCTTTCTGTTCGCCTTCTAGTGATAGTAGACCCGAGAAGAAAGTCGCCAAGCCAGTTGGCGTTTGGTTTGCGATAAGGTCACCCACCAAGCCTTGCAGCTCAGGAATCGCCAACTCAGAGAAGAAGCTGATGATTTCACTTGTTGGGCGGAAGCCATTCATCGCTTGGTATTCGGTTAGCGCGTAAACCAACTCAGGTTTGTGGTTTGGATCTTTGTAGTTACGGTTTGCAGCGGTTAGGGGAATGCCTTGTTTTTCTTCCAGTGCAAAGCCTAGCTCTGCTTGTTGTTTGTTTGGGTGGACCTGAATCGACAGTGCTTTCTCAGCGGCAAGCACTTTAAACAGGTATGGAAGTTCACCAAAACGGTTTGCGACTTCTTCACTCAGAAAGGCATTCATGTCTTGAGCAATCAGTGAAGAGAGTTTGGTCTCCTCACCGTTTACCATCACCAATGAGCAACCGTTTGGATGCGCGCCCATCCATACTTCTGCTTGTGGTTCGCCCGTTGGGTTTTCAATGCCAAACAGTTGGTTAACAGAAGTAGTACTGCCCCAAGCGTAGTTTTGAATCACGTTGTTCATCAGGAAAAACATCGGATGCTTAGCTTGAGTTTGAATCGTTTGTGTATCGGACATCGTTAAATCAGACATAGAGTGTCACCATGAGAGAAAATCATGGCTTGGACGACATTGCCCAAGCCATAGGAGCCATTTGGGGGTAGGGGTGATTAAGCGGCTGCTTGCATCATTTTTGCTTTGCGAACTTTCTTCAGAGTTACACACGTTACTGCGGTAACCACTGCGCCAGCTGCCATACAAATCAGAGCAAGTACTGGGTGGTTCATCGCGCCAAGTAGAGCGACAACTGGACCGCCGTGAGCAACACTGTTAGTAATGCCGAATGAGAACGCCATTACTGCTGCTACCATTGAGCCAAGTACGTTTGCTGGAATCACTGACATTGGATCTTGCGCTGCGAATGGAATCGCACCTTCAGAGATACCAACCAGACCCATAGCGCCTGCTGCTTTGCCCGCTTCGGTTTCTGATTCTTCGAACAGGTCGAACTTGCGACCAAGCGCTGTTGCTAGTGCCATACCTAGAGGTGCCACAGGGATTGCACACGCCATCGCACCCATAAATTGAGTTTGACCACTCGCAATCATGCCTACAGAGAATAGGAACGCGACCTTGTTGAATGGACCACCCATATCGAAGCCAGCCATACCACCAAGTACGATACCTAGTAGAACGACGTTACCTGTACTCATGCTTGTTAGTAGCGCAGTCAGACCGTCCATTAGGCTTGCGATTGGCGCGCCGATAACGAAGATGAAAAGACCAGCGATGAATAGCGAACCTGTGATTGGCGCAATCATGATTGGCACTAAAGGTTGAATGAATTTGTGGTAGTTAATCGACGTAATCCACTTCACGAAGTAACCCACAAGCAGACCTGCGATGATGGCACCGATAAAGCCTGTACCAGCGTCTGCGCCGTAGAAAGAACCGTTGTTTGCAATCCAACCACCGATCAAGCCAGGAGCTAGAGCAGGACGGTCAGCAATCGCGTAAGCAATGTAACCGGCTAGGATTGGGATCATCAGCGTAAAGGCAACCACACCTACGTTTAGGATTTGGTTCCACATGCTGCCTTCAGGAATTGCCATGCCCGCTTCACTTGGCTGACCACCGACTGCAAGAGCAAGTGCAATCAACAGACCACCTGTGACAACGAATGGGATCATGTGTGATACGCCGTTCATCAAGTAGCGGTAAAGGTCCGAGCGAGCCTGAGAGGCTTTGTTTGCAACAGAAGTTTGCGCATTGCTGCTTGCTTCTGCTTGGTATTCTGGAGCGCTTAACGCTTCGTTAATCAGACCTTGAGCATCGCGGATAGGGGCTTTTACGTTGGTTTTAACCACGCGTTTGCCCGCAAAGCGGTTCATGTCGACTTGTTTGTCACATGCCACGATGATTGCGTCTGCACGTTCGATTTCTTCTGTGGTTGGGCTGTTTTTCACACCGATTGAACCGTTCGTTTCAACCTTGATTTCGTAACCCATCGCCGCTGCACCTTTCTCTAGCGCTTCTGCCGCTAGGTAAGTGTGCGCAACGCCCGCAGGACAACCAGTAACACCAATGATGAAGCCTTGGTTTGCTGGTGCGTCTGTCACTGCTTGAGGCTCTTCTTTAGCAAGCAGAAGTTCCAGTGCGTCTTGGCTGTTTGCTGCACCTAAGAACGCATCAATAAAACCATCTTCAATCAGTTTTGAAGACAGCTCTGCAAGAACTTCGATATGGTGGTTATCGCCACCGTCTGGAGAAGCGATCATGAAGAACAGTTTTGAAGGCAAACCGTCTTCTGCGCCGTATTCGATACCTGATTTGCTTACGCCGATCACAACCGCTGGTTCAAGAACTGCTGCACTTTTCGCGTGTGGGATCGCAACGCCATCCTCAAATCCGGTGTTACCTAATTCTTCACGTGCTTTTATATCTGCAAGAAATTGCTCTTGGTCTGAAATACGACCTTGGGCGTGTAGAACTGCAACCAGTTCTTTAAATACGTCTTCTTTTGAAGTCGCTTGAAGATCAAGCTTAATCAAGTCTTCATTTATTAGTTTGGTGATCATTGTCGAACCCCTATAAATATAATTTTTATTTCAGGGGTATTTTGAAATTAACCAAGCGGAGACAGTAGTGAAGAAAAAATGCATTTACTGGACGATTGTAACCGCCCGACTAGAGTGTGATGTAGATCGTCTACTGGATAAACTTACTGCATATCTGTGACATTATGTGGAAGTCGATGAACCATAAGTGAAATGTGTTATTGCTCCCATATATAAGGGTTTGAAAGCTTTGTTGATGATTTACTAGACTGGATAATTAATGCGTTGACTGGATTTTTGTAACCTTAAAATGGAAGTGTGATTTTGCTCAATAGCACAAAAATCCAGTAGGGTGTATATCTATAGGTATAGCATCATGGATGCGTGTTTAAGAGTACGTAAAATGATTTTTCATGATTTAATTTCATCAGTATTAAACGAGCGAGAACCATTCCACAATATATGGTTTGCTGGTGATTTTCATACACCACCTGAATTTAGCTATCAGGTTAACTTCCCTCGATTAGAATTGGTTTTGTCTGGTGAATATATTAATGAAATGGAAAGTCATGATCGCAAAGTGACACATATCGTGGCGAAAACCGGTGATGCGATATTTATTCCGCCTAACTGTTGGAATAAACCTGACTGGGATACAGATTGCTCGGTATTAAGTATTCTCTTTGGTCGCCGTCAATTGGGTTTGAGTCTCGTATCCAAACGTAAAGGGGAAGCGAGCTTTTACGATATCCAAAAGCACAGTATTCAAACTCGTTCTGGATTTGCGATTGATAACATTTTGGAAGCGCTCAGTTCACTGGCTCGTGAATGTAATAAGAAGCCAATGGATGAGTTGTTGCTGCAAGCCTTGTTGCAATACGCTAAGTCGATGTTAGATGCACCTGTTGAGACGCAGGCGCACAGCCGAGTGCAAGATCTGTATCAGGGTATTTGTATCTACATCCAAGAGAACTTCCACCGTCCAATCACGCGTGACAGTATTGCGTCGAGGTTCAGCATCTCTTCTAACCATTTGTCGCGTTTGTTCCGTCAGCAAGGTCATATGACGTTAGCCGATTACATTACGTGGGTTCGAGTAGATCGCGCGAAGTTTATGCTCAAGAAATACAACTTTAAGTTGAATGAGGTATCGGTGCGCTGTGGATTCAAAGATGTGAACTACTTCTGCCGCGTCTTTAAGAACCGAACGGGCAGAACGCCAACGGAATATCGCGGTTCAATTTAAGGATAACATTGTAAAGATTAAGCGAGCAGCCTCGACATGGCGTACATCAGAAGCGCCTGTAAGTCGACGCTGCTTTTTGTTAGCAGCAAACGCTCAGCCATTTGGTCGGTCAGCAGGTTACGAGTTAGGTTGGTTGCTGCGATGATGTGCTCGCGTGTGGGCTTTGCTGGCATTACTAATGCTATGGCAAGATGCACTTCACCCATTTTAGATGCCCAATCCATCGGTATCTCATTGGCGATCACTGCGATAGAAATGTGGTCCACACCTTCGAACATGACGTGGGGCAGGGCAATGCCCGGTGTTACTGCGGTTGAAGATCGTTCTTCGCGTTTGATAAAGGCGAGAATGAGTTCGTCTGGGTGAATAGGATGAATAAGCTGCGCTAGCCCTTTCAAGCACTCAAACTTGGTGAGCTCGGTGTGCGCTTTGGCGTAATGCCATTTAATTTCACAAGGTGGGCAGATTTGCGGAAGACGCTCAGCAAGTTGGCTTGAGAATTCGTAGTTGATGTGAGAACCCACAACGGTGAAGTTCTCAGCAATCATATCTTTGATAACGAAACAGGCAAGCTCGGCGTCAATACCAATAGCCGTGATTTGACACAAGTCGCCTTGCTGCAAGCCAACTTGTAAAACCGCGATTGACTTAGTGAGTTCAGCGACGCGATTTTGGGTTATGTTGATGATGTGTAACGTGCTTTTGAACTTTTTGGCGACGCGATTGAGGGGCTGTGCGACATGAGCACTGGCATTAATATCGTCGACAAAAAAGGTGATTTGGTATTCGTTCATCAGCACAGCGTATCATCGACAGTGTACAAGGAATACTTTATCGACATTGAGTAACACGTCTTCAATCGGGATTTGGACTTTGTTGGTGCCTTCAAAGCGAGCTGGTTGTTCAATCTCAATATCGGACACAATTAAGACACGATCCGCTTGTGCAATATCGTGGGGAGTGAGCTGATTCTCAATACCCATCGCGCCTTGCGTCTCAACCTTAATTTGTACGTTATGCTTAGGCGCAGCTTTCATTAGTGCATCTGCCGCCATATAAGTATGAGCGATGCCTGTAGGGCACGCTGTCACCGCTACGATCTTCATGTTCTATCCACTTTATTTTTTTGTGGATTTTAGCATAGTGACCGTCGGAAGGATGGATTTAAAGCAGATAATCGCAAGAGCTCTATCACAGTTTAAATCTCATGTTACATTAATCCAGTTAATGCACTTTTTGTCCTGTATTGGAAAGGACGAGTGTTGGTTACTCTGTACACAGTCATAGATGGAACAAATAACTCATGACTCTCGAGCGTGAACATTGCAAGGTACAAACAATGGACATATTAAACCTTATTGAACCGGAAACCATTTGCTTGGATTTGCAGGCTCAAACCAAAGATGAAGCGCTCAAAGAGCTCGTCGAATTGTTGGACGCGGCGGGCAAGCTCACTAGCAAAAGTCAGTTCTTGGCGGACATTTGGAAACGAGAAGAGATTGGCAATACCGGCTTTGACGAGGGTATTGCCATTCCTCACGCCAAAAGCAATGCGGTCGCAAAACCCGCAGTTGCAGTAGGCATCAGCCGCAAAGGGATTGATTACGGTGCTGATGACGGCGAACTGTCTGACGTATTTTTCATGCTGGCCTCTCCGGATGGGGATGATCATCACCACATCGAAGTCTTGGCACAAATCTCCACCAAAATCATTGAAGATGGTTTCGTCAATAAGTTAAAAGCGGCGAAATCAGTGGATGAAGCACACGAACTACTCACTGACATTCAGTCGAACGCAAACGACTCAGGTTTAGATCCTCTGGAATTCGCATCCGAACCCCTTAGCCCTTGGGCACAAAAGCTGAGCAGAATGAAAGAGCACTTGCTGTTCGGCACTTCACATATGATCCCGTTTATTGTCGCGGGTGGTGTATTGCTATCTCTCTCTGTGATGATCTCAGGTCATGGTGGGGTTCCGAAAGAAGGCATTCTGGCTGATATCGCCAAAATGGGCATTGCAGGTCTGACACTATTTACCGCGGTATTAGGTGGTTACATTGCCTATTCGATCGTTGATAAGCCCGGTCTTGCTCCGGGAATGATTGGCTCTTGGATTGCGGTTAGTCATTACAACACTGGCTTCTTGGGCGCGATTGTCGTCGGATTTTTCGCCGGCTTTGTGGTTTGGCTACTGAAGAAAATTCAATTGCCGGACAGCATGAGCTCCCTCGGCTCGATTTTTATCTACCCACTGGTTGGTACGTTTGTCACCTGTGGCGCAGTGATGTGGGTGATTGGTTCACCTATCGCCAGCGCAATGACGACTATGAACGATGTGCTCACGGGTATGGCTGGCTCAGGCAAAGTGATGTTGGGCACCGTACTGGGTGCAATGACCGCGTTTGATATGGGCGGTCCTATCAACAAAGTGGCGACTTTGTTTGCTCAGACACAGGTGAATACTCAGCCGTGGTTGATGGGTGGTGTCGGTATCGCGATTTGTACCCCGCCTTTAGGTATGGCGTTAGCAACTTTTCTATCGCCAAGTAAGTTTAAACGTGATGAACGTGAAGCGGGTAAAGCCGCGGGCATCATGGGTATGATTGGCATCAGCGAAGGAGCAATTCCGTTTGCGGCGGGTGACCCAGCTCGCGTACTGCCTGCGATTGTTGCTGGTGGTATCGTCGGTAACGTGATTGGGTTTATGTTCCATGTCATTAACCATGCTCCGTGGGGCGGCTGGATTGTGCTGCCAGTTGTGGACGGCAAGATTGGCTACATAGTTGGCACAATTGCAGGTTCGTTTACCACAGCATTGATTGTTATTGCGCTTAAGAAGACAGTCACAGAAGACGATAGCTCAGTCGGTCAATCTCAAGCTTATACATCTGTGCAAGGCGAGGGCGAAGCAGACATTCTTGCTGTGACGTCTTGTCCATCAGGTGTGGCGCATACCTTCTTAGCTGCGAAGTCACTAGAGAAAGCCGCCTGTGCGTTAGGCATTAAGATCAAGGTCGAAACGCAAGGTGCGAACGGCATCATTAACCGAATCACTGACAAAGATATCGCCAAGGCGAGGTTTGTAATCTTCGCTCACGATGTAGCCATCAAAGAGCCAGAACGATTCAGAAAAATGAAGGTGCTGGATGTCAGTACTAAAGACGCGATGCTCAATGCTGCAGCACTGTTGCAGGCGAAAAGAATCCCTTAAGTATGTAGCCCCCTAACTAAGGCTATCTATCTGCTCGTTAGCTCCATCATTTTTGATGGAGCTTTTTTATCCCTGAGAAAAGTGCTGAACCAAGAAATCAATAAAAGTGCGAATGCGCTGAGGTTGGTACTCACTATCTTTGTAAACCAAGTACATTGGTAGCTTAACTGATTGATATTGCGTTAGTACTTGAATCAGTTCACCGTTGTTAAGCTCTTGTTCTACCATCCATTTTGGCATTGCAGCGATGCCTTGCCCAAGCTTTGCCATTTGCACCAGCATCTCAGGACTGTCACTTCGAACCTGCTCTTTCACTTTGACTTTAATGGTTTCATTTCCATCGCTGAAACGCCACAAGTTAGATGGATTGGAGAGTGAGTAGGTTAAACAAAGATGTTTGCTCAAATCGTTAGCGGTATGAATAGATTTTTGCTTGTCGAGGTAACTGGGAGACGCGAAGTAAACCAGTTCGTTATCCATCAACCAGCGTGCTTTTAAACCCGAGTCTTTTAGGTAGGCGGCACGAATCGCGATATCAACATTGCCTTCAACTAAATCGACAAACTTGTCCGATACTGACACATCGACGCTAAGCTCCGGATGTTGGTTGAGAAACTCATTCAGTGGCGCAGATAACAAGCGAACGCTAAACGCACTCGGTACTGAAAGCTTGAGCTCGCCAGAGACCGACGCTTGTTCTTGTCTAAGCTGCGACTCGAAGGAATCCATTTGTTCTGTGAGTGTCTGCGCCAGCTCGAAATATTGCTTTCCACCAGAAGTTAAGCTGATAGCGCGAGCATGACGATGAAACAAGGTGATGCCGACTTCACTCTCAAGCCAAGCGATCTTCTTGCTCACTGCACTCTGAGTGGTATTGAGTTCGTTAGCCGCGGCAGTAAATGAACCTAACTGAGCGACACGAGAAAAGACTTTCAAACAATCAAATTTATCCATGACGCATTCCTGTTTGGAATGATAAGTAGCTAAATACTACTCTCCTTAAGTTTTAAATGGAATGCTTTAATACTTCCATCATTTGTTCGGGAGTTAAAATCATGGTGTTTATTCAAGGGGTATTAATCGCGTTTTTCTTGTTTGCTAGTTCGATCAAAATCATCGGTTGGGTGAAGCCGATTTTTGAGCCACAGCTCGCTTTCTTCCATAAATACGGGTTGAATCGTGCGGCTATGTTTTTGGTTGGAATGATTGAGGCTACGGGTGCAATTTTGATGTTAATTGGCTTGTTATCGGCGAACAACTTATTAAGTGCGATAGGTGCAAGTTTTATTATTTTCACCTCAGTTGGTGCGATGTTTTTCCATTTTCGTTTTGATACTTGGAAAGATGCGATTCCGTCTATTGTGACGCTTTTATTATCACTTTTGGTGGCTTCACCTTTGATTGAGTTTGTTGCGCTTATTTAAGACGAAATTATTGCAAGTAATGTTCTGAAATCTTTAGTAACATGTTTCAAATATTAACGGTTTCAAATAGTAATAGTTTCAAAACGTCACTTATTTCGAATTCAAGGAGGCTTGCAATGGAAAAACTAAGAGTAGCATTTATTGGTCTGGGTGTGATGGGATACCCAATGGCTGGTTACCTAAGTAAAGCGGGCTTTGAAACCAAAGTATACAACCGCACAAAAGCGAAAGCCGACAAATGGGCTGAAGAATACCAAGGTGTGGCTTGTGAAACACCACGTGAAGCGGCAGAAGGCTGTGACATCGTTTTTACCTGTGTGGGTAATGATGATGACGTTCGTAGCGTTGTTTACGGTGAAGAAGGCATTCTGGTTGGCTTGAAAGCGGATGCCGTGTTAGTGGATCACACGACGACTTCTGCAGACCTAGCGGTTGAGCTGGCTGAAGCGTGTGTTAAATACGGCAATCACTTCATTGATGCGCCTGTTTCTGGCGGTCAAGCGGGTGCAGAAAACGGTGTACTAACCATCATGTGTGGTGGTGAACAAAGCATTTTTGATCGTGTTTCTTCAGCGATGGATGTGTACGCGAAGCAGATGACACTACTGGGTGAAAACGGTCAGGGTCAACGCTGTAAGATGGTAAACCAAATCTGTATTGGTGGCGTTTTACAAGGTCTGAGTGAAGCTTTGCTGCTGGCACAAAAATCAGGCTTGGACATCGCTCAAGTTGTAGATACGTTGAAGCATGGCGCTGCAGGTTCATGGCAGATGGAAAACCGCGCAAATACCATGGCGGAAGATAAGTTCGATTTTGGCTTCGCTATTGATTGGATGCGCAAAGACTTGGGTTTCTGTCTGCAAGAAGCAGAGCGAGTGGGTCTAGAACTTCCACTGACTAAGAAAGTGGATGAGCAATACGCAGACCTTCAACGCGATGGTTTAGGTCGCATGGATACATCAGTACTGATCAAAGCGGTCGCTAAAAATCAGTAGTTGATGAATCAGTAATAGATAAACAGTTCTTTGGTATCAAAGAGCTTAAAGAAATCTAAGTTAATCATAATGAATCTCCTTGAGCATGGTTTGTGGCTAGTGATTAAGGATTAGTGATTTGAAATCAGGAGGTGCTGTTGGGCACCTCCTTTTTTATGTCTTTTAATCACACAGTGTGATGATTACAGCGTTCGCTTACTTGTTTAAGCCTAGCGCAATCTCAAGACCTTTGCCGTACGCTTCGTCCGCTTGGTATGCGTGTTGAACGTGGCGCTGTTGGATGAACTCTGGCACACCGTCCATTGCGCGAGCTGTGTTGTCGAACAGAGTTTGACGTTGCTCTTCGCTCATTAGACGGAATAGGTCACCCGCTTGGCTGAAGTAGTCTTCGTCTACACGGTGATCGTAGTGATCAGCGTTGCCATTGATGCGTAGAGGTGGCTCAGAGTAATCTGGTTGCTCTGCCCATTCTTGTTTGTAGTTTGGCTCGTAACCCAGTGTTGAACCAAAGTTGCCATCAACGCGCATTGCGCCATCGCGGTGGTAGCTGTGAACAGGGCAACGAGGTGCGTTCACAGGGATTTGATGGTGGTTCACACCTAGGCGGTAACGCTGAGCATCGCCGTAAGCGAACAGACGACCTTGTAACATCTTATCTGGAGAGAAGCCGATACCAGGGACTACTGCTGCTGGGTTGAACGCTGACTGCTCAACTTCTGCGTAGAAGTTTTCTGGGTTACGGTTCAGTTCAAACTCACCAACTGGGATCAGTGGGTAGTCTTTTTGAGACCACACTTTTGTTAGGTCGAATGGGTTGAAGTTGACTTCATCCGCTTCTAGCTCAGGCATGATCTGTACGTACATCTTCCATTTAGGGAAGTCTTGACGCTCAATCGCTTCGTAAAGGTCACGGTGATGGCTTTCGCGGTCTTTACCGACGATTGATTCTGCTTCTTGGTCAGTTAGGTTTTTGATGCCTTGCTGAGTTTTGAAATGGAATTTCACCCAGTAACGCTCGTTTTCTGCGTTGATAAAGCTGAATGTGTGGCTACCAAAACCATGCATATGACGGTAAGAAGCTGGGATACCACGGTCGCTCATTACGATAGTCACTTGGTGGAATGCTTCTGGTAGTGATGTCCAGAAATCCCAGTTGTTGGTAGAGCTACGCATGTTAGTGCGAGGGTCGCGTTTTACTGCGTGGTTTAGGTCTGGGAATTTTAGCGGGTCACGTAGGAAGAATACTGGTGTGTTGTTACCAACCAAGTCCCAGTTACCTTCTTCAGTGTAGAATTTTAGTGCGAAACCACGGATATCGCGCTCTGCATCTGCTGCACCGCGCTCACCAGCTACGGTCGTGAAGCGAGCGAATAGTTCTGTTTTTTTACCGATGTCAGAGAAGATTTTCGCGCGAGTGTATTTTGTAATGTCGTGCGTTACAGTGAACGTACCGTAAGCACCAGAGCCTTTTGCGTGCATACGACGCTCTGGGATCACTTCGCGGTCAAAGTGCGCTAATTTTTCAAGGAACCAAACGTCTTGTAATAGTTGAGGGCCACGAGGACCAGCAGTCATAACGTTTTGGTTATGGGCGACAGGGCAACCTGCTGCTGTAGTCAGTTTTTTGCTCATTTGATTTTCCTTGCAATATAGTGATTATTTATCGACTTTTCGGCAACTGCTCGAAAGTTATGCAAGGAGAATAGCGCTGCAACTGAGAATAAAAAAACTGTTATTAGCAATCAGTGTGATAGGTATCACCTATGCTTTAAGTGCTTGTTAAACAATGCCTTTGTGTCAATTAACATTATTTGTCGTATGGATTAAAGGTTGTTCTTGAATATGGCTTATATGAATAATTTCTGTCTATTTCAATTAAATCGGAAATAGACAGAAACTTAGGCTACTCAGCGCAGATTGGCAGTCATTAAGTTAGCCATACTTTACCTCTAGTTCTTCAGCTTTGTGGAATGCTGGATGAGTGGCAAGCTGTGCACCATAACGTTGGATGTTTGGGAAGCGCTCAATGACGCCAAACTTGTTTAGGACATCGACGACAAAAGACATCATGAAATCCGCGCCTGTTAGTCGCTCTTCTACAAAGTAGGTTTTTCCTTTAAGGCTTTGATCAACGTAACCCATGACCTTCATGGTTTCCGCATCGGCGTAGTCCGCAAGGAAATTGGTCTGTGCGCCATCTTTAGCAACAAACATCTTGAGCAGCAGGGGAACCATGGCTGAGCTCTCTGCAAAATGCATCCATTGAATGTATTGCGTGTAAGCTTTGCTGCCACGTTCTGGTGCAAAACGCCCGTCCGCGTACTTCTCAATTAAGTATTCAGTGATGGCACCAGACTCTGTAACGATCTCGTCGCCATCTTCCAATACGGGTGACTTGCCGAGTGGGTGAATGCTCTTGAGCTCAGGTGGAGCAAGAAAGGTGACGCTGTCACGAAGATAAGGTATGACTTCATAATCTACGTCCAGCTCTTCTAGTAACCAAATGATGCGTTTTGAACGAGACTGGTTTAAGTGATGCAGTTTAATCATAGAAGAATCCTTTTCTTATACAGGTTGATTAGTTTTAATAACAAGTTTGCCGAAGTTTTTGCCTTCCAGCAGACCGATGAATGCTTCTGGCGCATTTTCTAGACCTTCCACTAAATGCTCACGGTAGTGGATTTTGCCTTCCGCTAGCCATTGGTTTACATCTTTCACGAAATTTGTGTAGTTTTGCTCATAGTGATCAAAAATGATGAAACCTTGCATTTTGATGCGTTTGACCAGGATGTTGCCCATCAACATCGACATACGATCGGGACCTTCTGGTAACGCTGTCGCGTTGTATTGAGAAATCAAACCACAAAGTGGCACGCGAGCGCCGACATTTAACAGAGGTAACACGGCATCAAAGACTTTACCGCCTACGTTTTCAAAGTAGACATCGATACCTTTGTCGCATGTAGCTGCTAGTTGATCTGCAAAGTCATCTGCGGTGTGATCAAGACAATCATCAAAGCCTAGGGTCTCTTTTGCGTACTGACACTTCTCTGCGCCGCCCGCGACACCAATCACGCGGCAACCTTTTAGCTTACCGATTTGACCAACCATAGAACCAACTGCACCTGTTGCGGCTGCGACAACTAGAGTATCACCAGCTTTAGGCTGACCAATTTCCAATAACCCCACGTAAGCGGTAAAGCCAGGCATACCAAGTACACCAAGGGCATAAGAAGGATGCGTCGGCTCACTGCCTAATTTAAATAGACCTTCGCCGTTAGATAGCGCGTAATCTTGCCAGCCTGTGTAAGCTACCACCCATTCGCCTGCTTGGAAGTCAGAGTTCTTCGATTCCACGACCTGACAAACGGTCCCGCCAACCATCACGTCGTTTAGTTCAACAGGATCTGCGTAGGATTTGCCTTCATTCATTCGACCGCGCATATATGGGTCGAGAGATAGGTATACGCTGCGCAGAAGCACTTCACCTTCACTTGGAGTAGGGATAGCAGTTTGTTCTAAACGGAAGTTCTCCGGGACTGGCGAACCTTTTGGACGGTTAGCCAATACGATTTGACGGTTAAGCGTTTGGGTCATGGTAAGTTCCTATATTAATTATTAGACCAGTCGTCTAGTTTTTATTCCTAAAAAATCCGCCGTACTTTTTGGGTAAAGATAAGGCGGATTAAGTGTGGTTCGTTATTTGCCTTTTAGCATACTTTGAGTGCTCTCAAAGCTGCGTATTAAGCCGGAACGATCCTGATACAGTTTGTTGAGTAAGCTTGCACCAATCCATTGATGATAAATCAAGTGGGCGGTTTGTTCTGCTGATTCAACTTGGATAGAGCCGTCTTCAATGCCCGCTTGGACACAATCTTCGATGGCTTTCACCACTTGAGTGGCACCCGAAGCCAGTCTTACACGCATTGCTTCTGAAAGATCAGAAACTTCCGCGCTCAACTTCACCACCAAGCATTTGTTGGCATTGCATTGACCATTTTCAATCGCCATCCAGCGCTCGAAGTAGCTCAACAGGCGCTCGGAACCAGAGCCTTCACTTTCAGTAAAGTGGGCTGTGATCATTTTAAGGTAGCGAGAGAAGTAATCTTCAATCAATGCCTCACCAAATTGCTCTTTCGACTTGAAGTAGTGGTAGAAAGAGCCTTTCGGCACATCCGCTACCTTTAATAGTTCTGAGAGTCCAACACTGGTAAAACCTTTGGTCACTACCAACTGGTAGCCGACATCAAGAATGTGTTGGCGTGTATCGTTCGTTTTTGCATTCATGACTAATACTATAAAAGCGATTAGACCAGTCGTCTAGTGATTTGTGAATCTTACTTGATCAGTTCGTATTCAATCACATACAGCTCATTGATATTTGGGTAGATCTCACGGATAAGTTCTTTCAGTTTTGGCAGTTCAATCGCTTCTTGTTCTGCGTGGAACTCGTTGATGTCATCAAACTTCAGTGGTGCTACTGACAGGATTTTAATGTCGCATACCTTGCGATCTGTTTCTAAGGTAAACACTTCCACTTCGGTATTGGGCACGTAGTGGCTTTCTGATTCATCACGAATCGTGATTGTCTTTTTACCTGCAGTGATAAGTGGTGTTAGGAATTCAAAGAAGGTGATTTTAGTTGGATGCGAAGACATAACCGATGCTCATATTAATGTAATAGGGCGAGAGTATATCTCGCCCTTTAAGAAAAATATCCAAAAAAGTGCTCACCAAAGACGCCTATGTTGAGTTGCTATTTCGAGGCGTATAGTTTGTCGCTTTAGAGTGTTGAGTGCGCCGAAAATGTTATTGTTTAACAATGAGTTTTATAAGTTTGGCGCAGAAATAACCTAATATAATACCGATCCAATTAGTGCTTAAGTCATCAAAACTGAAGGAGCGAGTTGCGATAAACAATTGGCTGAACTCCTCTAAAGAGACGATAAACAATAGGACGATCAGTAACCGAATACCAAACATGTCCGCGTTTGTTGCTGTCACCCATTTAGGGAAGTTAAACACGGCTAGAAAACCAATCAAAAGGCTAAAGGTAAAATGTAACGTACTTGAGCCGCCGACATAATTCTCTAGATTTTGGTACGTGACATGACTGATATCAGAACTCTTCCAAAGCGATAGAGAAATCGTCAGTAGTAACACTCCGATAAAGCTAATTCGTGCAATCGTATTTGTCATATTTACCCCACTGGAAAAAAGCCAAGATAACGTTTCACGAAGTAGAGTGCGGCTAAGTTTTGGATTGCTAAACCTATCGCCATTGCCCAAGCTGCGCCTAATACGCCGTACCATTGAGAGAGCGTGACCAGTAATGTAATGGAGATGACACCAGATACGATAGTGATGTATTTCATGGTCTTTTCATGTCCACTCATAAGCAATAAAAACCCGACTGAACCTGTTGCTACATTCACTAGTTGTCCTAGCGACAATGCAACGAGTAAGGGCGCAGCTGCAGTAAACTCTTTGCCAAACAGTTGCATAACAAACTCAGGAAAGGCGACGCACACAACCACGGGAATCATTGCTGCGCCAATATTTGCACGGCATGCCAAACGACTAAGGCTTTGCAGTCGATCTAGTTTTCCTTCCTTATAGAGTGAAGCAAACATCGGAGCGACGACGAAGTTAATTGTGACTAACACAAAGCCAATGAGTAATGAGGTGCGTTGTGCTGCTGCAAGTAAGCCAAGATCGGAAGTCGCGAGAAAGAAACCCGCAATGACCAAGCTGCCCCATTGAACCAAATTGGAAAAGATGCTGCCAAACCAAACTTGTTTTGCTGAATAGGTTAGCTCGGTATTTTTCTCCGTTTTCCCATGACTATATTGATCAGACTTAAGCCATTTGATGCTCGATTGGAGAGCGACAGCTCCTGTTGCTATGACGAGTAAAATCATAAGGAGGTCCGCATCAATTGAGTAAGCTCTCTGAGCCACTAATACCAGCGCAACCATAAAGAAGCTCACGCCGAGTTGTAACGCAAATAGCGAGGGGACAACTCGTCTAGAGGCTTGCAATACTCGACTATTTGTCTGTCCAATAACGAGTAATGGGATCGACAACAAAGCAAGTGCCAGTGCAGCGTCGGAAACGCCAGTTGTGTTTACGTGTTTAGGGAAAAAGTTGAATGCCAAGTAGATAAAAGTACACGCTGCTACACTAAACAACAGACTTCGTGCTAGCGCGATACGGTAGTTGTTGCTCTGTTCCTCACTATTGTTATTCGAGAAACCAATAGCGTTGTACTTAACAAGCGAAACATCAAATCCTAACTGAGAAATAATGGCAGTGAAGTAAGCGAGATTAAACAAAAAGAAAAACTGCCCTGATGTCGATGCATCTGTGACTCGGGAAACGATGAGCGTTAAAAGAAACGCAAAACCAGCACTCAGAACACGGGTAACTGCGGTTTGAAAGCCGAGGGAAAACAGACTTTTTTCCTTGTTCTGAGTGGCTGCGCGCTTTTGTTGTAGTTGTTGAAGCATTTGATCCTCTAGCTGTAAATGCTGATTAGCGCGATTCGTTGTTTTTCTTCACTAAATGTTTCATTGAGCTCCTTTGAGTACTGATTGAAGTCAATATCGTGGTAGTGATTAATGCAATGGGTGATTTGTTTTGCCATCTCTTGTGGACCTTGTGCCAAGAAAGGGTAGTTAAGATCTTTGGTGGCACCGATAGAGCGAATGACCATAGGTAAATGCAGCTTCGCCGCTTCAAGAATGGTCAGCGGCATACCTTCCCAAGCAGCAGTATGTAAGTACAAATCCGAAGTTTTGAGTAGGCTAACGACTTCATCTCGTGGAATCATGCCCGTGACTTTAATACCTTGTGCACGTAACTGATCTTCAAGCTCTCTCTCGCCGCCACCAATCCAAGTGATATCAATATCATGTGCTAACTCAGCCTTTTTGATTTGACCGAGTGTATCAAGCAAGAACTGAGGATCTTTTTGTGGAGCGACTCGTCCTAGAATGACCAATTTCAGTTGAGTTTTGTTAGTATTTGGACTGCGCTCTTCGCTACCATAGGTTACGTAGTTATTGAGTAACTCAGCGCGCTTAGCGCCTATGCTGATGGCTAAATCGCATTCGCGTTGACTGCACCCAGCAACAACATCGATTTTTTTGAGCGCGATTTTTTCTAACGTCTTGTAAATCTGTTTGGCAAAATTGGAAATATCTTCACGTTCAAATGCATAACAGTGGGGCGTGTAGATAAGGCGAGCATGACCGAGCTTTAAGAATCGACCGAGGAAGCCCGCTTTACTTGAGTGCAAGTGAACAAAATCTGGCTTGATCTCCGCAATGAATGCGTTTGCGTCCTTCATGAATTGCAATAAGTTGCCCTCTACCCATTTTGTGTGGCTAAAGACATGGTTGCTTGATTCATTAGTCATATCATTTGAGCGAGCACGAGCAAGCAATGAATGTTCGAATGCTTCGCTACGCGAAGAGTGAACGTAGCTGTAGAGTGCTGTTTGAACCCCACCGCCAAAAGCTTCGGTTATGTGCAGTACTTTTTTCATTATGCTTTGGTCCCTGGAGTTTGCTTCCACTTGTTCTTAAATGCTTCACGATCTTGCTCTGAGTAAAGGTGACGATAAAGAGGAAGATCGTACATGTAGAAAAGCTTGGAGAAGTCGTAACGCTCTTTAAAGTACTGATGGATATTGGAATACCACTTGTTCTTTGCTTCGTTGCTGTTTTTAAGAATAAAATCATCAAGCTGAAGAAACTCACCGATCTCTTTATCAAGGGAGCTCAGCTGTTCGCATTTAATTAGAATGACACTCGCTTTTTCATTACTGAATGTATAAAAAGGTTGAGTGTTATCAATCTCTTGGCGAAGTACATCGATGTTGAAGTTACGTTTAAGCTCGTTATCGAACCAGTTAGCAAAATAATTAAGGTTAAGGTAGTTATCGAAGCAATGCTCTAAATGTTTGTAAGTCACATCCATATCGCGATGGATAGCGTCGTTTTTCTTGCCTTCGATGAATTGAATATGCAGGTCTTGGAAAAAGCGGGAGAAAACCGTTGCAATTGGGTCACGTACCAGAGTCACAATCTTGATGTTGTCGCGCTTTTGTAAGATGCGTTTTCTTTTGTTGAGAACAAGGCGATACATGGTGCGTTTTTTAAAGTCGAAGAATTTACTCACATCTTTTTTATTGTGGTACATCTGGAACTCTTCGTGATCATCAAACGTGTGGATGTGGTAGCTCGGAATTTTACGCTCACTCAAAGTATGCTCAATAGACGACGAACCGACTTTACCCATTTGGTAAACCAGCACGAAATTGTCTGCTTGAAGTTCTCGGTTTTTCTCAAATTGTCGAGAGATTGAATATTTCATTTATCCTATCCTTGATAGCTTTAAATTGTTTGCTCTTCGCCATTTCTATTTGTTGGTTGGTGGCGAAATCAGTTAATTGGGTTTTGAATCATGAGCAGGTTGAGAGTGGAACTCTGCCGAAACGGTTGTCTCTTGCTGGAGGTTATAATGCCTTGCTTTACTGATCATGACGGGTAGTAAAAGTATTAAAATGATGGTGGTATTCACGGCGACAAAAAACACCATGATTAGAGCGTAGATTGCGAGTAGGAAGCTCTTTCTATTCTCTTCCAATGAGTTGAAACAGCCCTTCATAAAGTGCACATAACCACCAAATAACAACAAAATGCCTAATAGCCCGTATTCGATAGAGGTATCTAGAACAAAGTTGTGGGTGTAAATCGCTAACTCATCGTAGTTAAAGTAGTTGATCATGTAGTGAGGTAACATCTTTGCTCCGACACCTAAAATTGGATATTGAAGCAAGATGTCTAACCCGTTTGCCAAGAGCAATTTACGGTGTAAATTGGAGACCCAACGCGCTTCACTTTGGTTGGCAAATAGGATGTCTTCTTGAGTAATTTCGAGCTTGTCTGCAAGCTGGTCAAAACCCACGTAAAGCGTTGTTGATACGACGAAGAAGATGACCAAACTTACCCCAATCAGAACAGTCCAAGTGTAGGTCTCACTGATGGTTTGTCGTACTAATCGCTTGATCACCAGTTGATCCATAAAAACCAACAAACAAAAACCGAGCAACGCTTTTCTCTCTTGAGAAAGAACCAGTAGTACGAATGCAAATAGCATTAATAGGGGAAAGGCGCGGATTTTGTCTCTGTAAAGGTAGAGTAGGGAGCAGAGAACACCGAAGGCGTACTTACTCACGCCCAATAGCTTGAATCCACTCTGGTAGCCTTGTGAGAAGTGCCACAGCGAAACAAGAGAGCAAATCACCAGTAAGCTGTATGTAAAATAGACCATGATTCGGTCGTCGTTAAAGACACCGTAGGCGTAAAGCAAACACAGCAAACTTAATATGGCAACCCATTGAACTGTCTCCGTAACCAAAGGCATAAATGGGACACGATTAAGAAGTCCATTGACAAAAACATAGCTGGTAAACAGTAATAAGAAGCCCATGCGAGGATGTAGCAATGCATGGGTTTTACCTTCCAGTATGATAAGAGCCACCAAACCGATCGAGAGCAAGCTTGCAATATCGGAAGGTGCGAGTACGAGGCTACCTGCTCCCACTTTAAATGGTGCGAAAAAGAGGGAGAGCGTAATTGCTGCCAGTAATGAGATGCGACTACTTACTGGTGCAGAGTTGCTGGTAAAGTCCATAGTAACCGTCTCGGAATTTGTCGATGGTGTATAACTTGGCGCGATTAACTGAGTACTCGCTTGCTCTGTTGTACATTTCTTGGGTGGTGCAAAGTTGAGTTAATTTGTGGGCAAGTTGCTTTGAATCTCCCAGATCAAACAGGTATTCGCTGCTGCCCATGACTTCATCTAATCCAGGTACGTCAGAAGACAATACTGGCAAACCTGCTGCCATCGCCTCAACCGCAGCTAAACCGAAGCCTTCCACTTTAGAAGACTGGACGTATACGTCGATGTCGCTCAGGAATGACGGAATATCAGAGATGATGCCGTGAAAATGAACCCTTTCGGCAATATTGAGTTGATGACTAAGAGACTGTAGTTCGGTGCGTTTACTACCATCTCCCGCTAAGTGAAGCTCATAATTGGTCGGCATTAGGGCAGTCGCACGAATCAAGGTTTCATGGTCTTTATGCTCATGCAGTCTTCCGACCATACCGATATTAATAACTGGCTTTTGTAGCACTGAACTGGCGGACTTTGCGACCATTGGAAAACGTTCGAGATCAACGCCATTGTGTACAACACGATATTTGTGTTGGTAGTGAGGCATGAATTTCACGAGCTCTTCTTGCACTTTTTCACTGATGCTAACAGTAAGGTTATGACCTCTGTAAAGCAGGTGTTCCATGAATTTGAATAGGGGGTAGTCACGGCGGCGGTTATAAGAACAATGCTCGGTTTGAATTCGTTTTTTCCCCACAGCTAATAGCGCGAGATAGATGGAAGGATATAGGTGACCATGAACTAAATCAGGCCAACGCAACAGTGACCACTTTTCTTTTAGTGAAAGCGTTTTCCAGTTAAAACATTCGATGCCTTGAGCAGATAACAAGTCCAGATAGTCGTTGTCATCGCACAATACAAGAATCTTTATATCGTATTGAGGTGCGTGTTCCATCACAAGATCCACAAGGAATTTTTGCGCGCCCCCATTTTTGGATAAGTCATTGATGATGTGAAGTATTTTTGTTTTCATAATTAGGCAGATAAGTAATCTTTTTTGAACTTTTCGATCTCAGATGCAGAAAAGAAATGCTTAGTGAATTTAGAAGTGAGCATTTCTTCAATGAGCGCTACTTTGGGATGAAAAGTACGTTTAAATTCAACAAGAAGAGGGGAGTACCACTTGTTATCGGCTTGGTTGTCATGCTGCACCTTTACTTCTTGTTGTAAAAAGGTGCTAATTGCTTTTTGTGACTGATCGAGTTTATCGACACGAACAACCATAAGAGAGAAGTTGTCCTTTTGGTAAACTTGATATCCAAGCTCATGATCAAAAGGGTGTGTAAACACGTCGATGCCAGTGAGTGGCTTGATTTCATTATCAAACCATTCCAATGGATATTGATGGTTTACATGCTCCTCAAAAGCTTCATGTAACAATTGAGAACGTTCAGAGCGTACTGCACTGTCATCGTTTAAGTACTTTGCCGCCATCCAGAATGGTAGGGATTGGAAGAACATGGATATGTTTCGACCAATCGGCTCACGCACTAAAGAAATGATGCGGACTTGTTTCTTACGCTTGAGCATGCGACTCATGATCAAGCGCTTTAATAAGCGCTTGATGTAGTTAGTCGCAGGGTTATGCAGTTGTGCACGAACTGGAGATATCTGTTTTTCTGCATCGATAGACATCAGATCGTGTAGATGAATCGATTTTGGAATCGATTTCTCCAACGCGCTCGACCCCACTTTTCCCATTTGATAAATCAGTACCGGGCTGTCCTGCTCCTTTAACAGTTGGTACCACTGCATGCTAAGGCTAATAGGCGTACTGCTGGACATAATTCGCTTCTCCTTCCTTTGATTTTGCCTGAGTAATCAGAACGCCAAGCGAAGGAACTGAGTGTTGAATTTGTTTAGATAGCGCTGCGTTAACCAATGATGCCTTGGTCGATTCTGATCGGATTACCGTAATTAATCCGTTTGCTTTCTTACCTAGAATGAGTGCATCGCTCACTGATAGCAGTGGAGGCGTATCAATAATGATGCGGTCATATTTCCCCTTGAGGTATTCGATCAATTTGTCGAAACGATCGGATGCCAACAACTCTTGTGGGTTTGGTGGAATAATCCCTGCAGGCAATACATCTAGATTCGCCTCCTCGCTGCGAACAATACACTCACTTAGCGATGTATCCATCGTAAGGATATTGGTGAGTCCAGGGCTCGACTCCGAGATATTAAAACGTTTGGCGATCGATGGTCTGCGTAAGTCACAATCGATGATCAAGACTTTCTCCATGGTGGAAAAAGACACTGCCATATTGATGCTCGTTGATGTTTTGCCTTCTTCTGGAATAGCTGAAGTGAAAGGGAGCACTCTCTGTTTCGAGTTTGTTAATCTGAGCAGGAGAGAGGTTCTGACCGAGCGGCAGGCTTCGCTGAACAGTTTCTCATCTTTGTCGAGATAAGCGGTATAGCTCACCCCACCTTTGCGTAGATTACGCTTTTTCACTCTTGGTATTGTGCCTAGGCAGGTGACACCCAGCTTTTCTTGTACATCTGAAGAAGTACGAATCACTTCACGCAATGTTTCTAAAATGATGACAAGCGCACAGGCAATAGCAAAACCAAAGAAGGTCGCAATTAACACCAGCTTCATACGTTGTGGCGCAATCGGGAAAAGCGGAATGATTGCTGGATCAGTAAAACGCGCAGTGACGTTTTTGTAATCGCTAGTGGCGCTGGTCTCTTTCTCGCGGTTCAAAAACGCTTCATACAAATCTTTGTTCGATTCGACCTCTCGCTTCAGTTGCTCATACTTGGCTTTTTGGGAGCCTAACATTTGGAAATCTGACTTTTTGCTGTCTAATTCCGCGCGAAGCATATCTTCTTGCGCTTTCGCTGCGAGTAAGTCTTGTTGTTTGCTGAATGAGATTTCGCGAATCAGCTGTTGAGTTCGGGTGCGAATTGAATCTAGCTGAGCCCTAGCTTGAACCATACGGTCATGCTTTGGTCCATAGCGTTGAGAAAGCTCAGAGACATTTTTCTCAGCTTGAGCTTCAGAAAGTTTAAGATCGCGGATCTGCGCTTGGTTTGCAAATTCGTCGATAGACAGAAGGCTATCTAAGTCTTGTGAAGATTTACGCTTCAAAAGGTCGATCAGAGTCTGCGCTTCAATACGGTTGTTAATCGCGGCATTTAACTTGCGGCTTAGCTCTTCGAGTTCACTGGCGTAGATATCATCAATACCATTGATATCAATAAGACCTTCTTGCAATAAGAAGTCTTGTAGCGCTTGCTCAGACGTTCTCAAGCGTTGTTCTAGCTTTTGTGAGTTATTGGTCAACCAAGTCGCTGCGTTTTGAGTAATTACTAGCTTGGCTTCGAAGTTGGTATCGATGTATGCCTGACCGACGGCATTCGCAATCTTGGTAGCAAGCTCGGGATCAGTAGAGCGAAAGCGAATTTTCACTAGCTGAGTGTTACGTACAGGTTCGATCTCTAGCTTCTCTTTGAATGCTTGAAGAGCTTGGTAGTATGGCTTTGCATGCTGTTGAGTTTCTTCAGGGTTTGGAGACACTCGTAACACATCTTGTACTAGTGGGATGGACTTAATCTCATCGATTTTCTGCTCAAATCTACTTGACCCTGTGAACTCAGGGTGCTGGGTTAAGTTAAGCTGAGTAATCACTTTGTCGGCAATGTGATTTGATTTAAGAATGGCGATTTGAGTTTGAAAGTACTCTTTTTTAGTGGTGTCCACGCCGTACACTTCTTCAATTGAGAGTGCACTTTTTTGCTCTTCTTGAATAAGAAGGGTAGCAGTGGCTTGGTATACCGACTTTTTCGAATAGATATACCAAGTGCAAGTGAGAGAAAAGATGATGGTAAACGCTAAAATGCTTAACCAATTCTTTTTAAGTGTTCGGTAGTGATGCCCAAAACGAATCAACTCGATGCGATTGGAAGAAGGATGAGTAGAATGAATTCCGTTCATTGAATTGCCTGTCATTAGAAGAAGCTCTGATCGATAAATACAATGTCGCCAGGCTCTACCGAGCGCTGCATGTTGACGCTTTCAACAGTTTTACCTGTTGCATGTTGGGTAAGGTTGATACTTTTTCTTGATGCTCGATCGGTCAAACCACCGGCTAGAGCGATCGCTTTTTCTATGGTGAGCCCTGGTTGATATTCAAACCCACCTGGTTTTCTTACTTCACCGTTCACATAGAAAAGTCGAAAGCTGTTGATTGTGACCATGACTTTAGGGTTAATGAGGTAATCACCTTTTAGCCCGGTTTCTATTTCGTATTTCAGCTGTTTTGGTGTTTTGTTGATCGCCTTGATGCGTCCTAGGTATGGGTAATCGAAGTAGCCATCTGACGTAATTAGGATGTTTTTTATCGTCAGATCTTCTTCGCCATACACTTGTACAGAAATGGTATCGCCTGTATCGAGCAAATAATCTTGCTCACTGGTATTTGCCGAAACAAAGGCGCTAAATAGAACCAGCGTTAAGCCAAGCAGCGTTGTTAAAAGGTTCATTGATATTCCTTGTTATAAAGAGAATCGGGCACTGATAGACCAAACGTTTTGGTCAAAACTATAGCCCTGCAAGTTGGAGTTTTTATCTTGATAGCGCCAATCTGCCTTAAGTAGTACCCAGCGCTTAATTTGATAATCCACACCTGCGGACAAGGCGTAGCGATCCTCGTTACGTGTGACGCCGGTATAGTCATCTTGCTGATAGAGTGCTTCTAAACGTGTGGTTAAGTAGCTGTTCCAATCTTGCTTGAGCGCTAGCGTATAACGAGTTTGCAAGTTGTAATCGCCATCCTGATCTGGGCTAACCGCAGCTTGAGTCGTCTTTAAGGTCAGGAGCGTGTGTTCCTGTGGTTGCCATTCCAATCCGATATCCCAACTAAATCCCTCGAAGGTTTCTCTTTGATGACTATCGAAGTCCTTTATTTGGTAACCCAATCGCGCGATACCTTGTGTTTTCCCCGTGACTTCCCACTGAGCACCGGTGTAATAGAAGCCCGAGTGATTATCTTTGGAAGGTACATTTGGATTATCTGTTTGATAATCTGTTAAGGTTTGTTTTGTTCCGATTAACCAATAAGTCCTGGGTGTGGCGCGCAAATAAAATTCGAGATGCGCGCTCGGCGCTCGAAAGTCGTTGTATTTGGTTTTAGAGTCAGGCTTTCCTGGCAGTCCATCACGGTAGTTCTGATAGGTTTTATCTTGGTAACCTATACCAAACTCAAACCGTCCTTTTGAACCGTCAGAGCCCAATATGTAATTGGATCTGAAAACATTGCGATGAAACTCCAACGGATCGGTAATTTTGTTTCCTTGCCCCTCAGTAAACTCTTCACCTTTTTCTTCATGCTGAGCGCGAAATTGGTAATCCAAGACCAAGCGGTTACGATGATTAAACTCAAAGAAGTTAGTGAATTGAATAAGATGATCATCGTAATCATTTTGTTCATCAGAGGAGAAGCCCGCGCTTAACTTATAAAGCAAGTCTGCACGGTATTGATTGCGTTCAATCTTTGTTAATAGGCTTGGCTCAACACCCCAAATATTTACTGATTCAACGTTTTCACCTTGGTCAGCTTTCGCAATGTTGTCATTGCCTTCATAAAACACGCCTACGGTAGGAATAAACTCAATGCCTGATTCGGTTCTGTAAGCCATCGGTTCTGCCATTGAAGCAGCAGAGCTTAGTACTAGAACAACCCCCAAGTACGTCTTTTTTATCATGATCGACTTAGTACGCATTTGAACCTGTAAATCCTTTGAATATCGTCAGGAAGATGATTTTGATGTCCATCCAAACTGACCATTGGTGGATGTAATCCAAATCGAACTCGACACGCTTTTCCATTTTATCGAGTGTATCGGTCTCACCACGGTAGCCATTGATTTGCGCCCAGCCTGTGATGCCTGGTTTTACTTTGTGTCTTAACATGTAACGGTCGACGATTTGGCGATATTCCTCATTGTGTGAAACCGCATGCGGACGCGGACCGACAATCGACATCGTGCCTTGCAGAACATTGATAAACTGGGGCAGTTCATCAAGAGAAGTGCGACGTAGGAATCCACCAAATGGTGTAATGCGAGGATCGTTTTTGGTGGCTTGTTTTACGTCGTTCCCTTGCTCCATCGTGGTCATTGAACGGAACTTCCAAACTTCAATTTTTCTGCCATCCAATCCGTAGCGGAATTGCTTAAAGATAACCGGACCTTTAGATGTAGCTTTAATGCCGATAGCAATTGCGAGTAGGATTGGTGAAATAAGAAGCAAGATAATGCTTGATAAAACAATATCTTCTAGACGTTTTACCCATGATGAAATACCAGCGAAAGGTGTATCGAAAACGCTGAGTGTTTGAACTTGACCTATTTGATCCCAACGAGAGTGCAGTAAGTTGTAGGTAAAGAAATCAGGGATAAGGTAAGTGTTCGCCGTGGTGTCTGAAAACTGAGTCAGGAATGATGCAATACGCTCGTTAGCGTGCATTGGCATAGCGATATAAACGTAATCCACTTCACCGCGTTTAGCTCGTTCTAAGGCTAGACCAACATTGCCTTTTATTGGGTATTCGGATTCTGGCAATCGGTCTTTAGAGCGCTCATCGTAGAAACCATCAAATAAGACACCATGCTCTGTGTGGCTTTCTAGTTCATTTGCAAGTGTTAAACCGTGTGGCGTTTGACCAATAATGATTGCAGTTCTAGTGTTGTAGCCCATCTTTCTCATGTATGCCAAGACCGCACGAAACGCAACGCGCCAAGAAAGAAGTAGTACTGGTGTAATTAAGAACCAAGATGCAAGAATGTAGCGCTCGAACAAGACATGTACTTGAGAAAAGTACAGAACCATAAACAGGAAGGTGCAGGTCACTAACCATGAAATGCACAGGATAAATATTTGTTCTTTAAATGAACTGGTGCGCCAAGAACGATATAGCTTTCCGCTCTCAGCCATGATGAGGAAAGAAACGCTGCCTACGAAAGATAGGATAACGTAATCTTTGTAGAGTGACGTGTTGGCATCTTTGACAACCAAAAACAGCATAAACGAGACGATGACTACGAGATCAGAGATGCGGTATAAAAATGCGAATTCCATCTCATGAGAACGTATGAGTCCTTTGTGTTTCATAACCTAATTTCCCTTAAGACACGCTACCGCCATTGGGTGTCGTTTCCCAATATCCGTGTCGTTAACGCTTTTTAGTGATAAATAAAATGTGTTTGTCGGTGACCGCAGAAAACCGATCTATCAATCACCATAATTCGGAAATTAGTTTAAAAATTCGCTCTGTTTAGGTAAGTGGAAATAAGAATGAAATTTAGACCTTCGGCTAATATTGGCAGTTTAGGAAAAACTTAATACTTGTCTGAGTAGGGCGGGTAAAAGTACTAATCGTAAAGGATTGAAAAGAAACTAAGGTTTTAATTTGCTTATGGTCTATCGAATTAATTCTTAGGACGGAAAATTAATACGTTAGTTTCGGAAATAAAAAATCCCTCTCGAATGAGAGGGATTGGTAGCAAGCAAAGGTGAAAGAAGTTTTACTCGAAATCTACGCCGTTTTCTTTATGTAGTCGGCGGCATGCGCGACCATCGCTGTGGAATAGGTGACAACGATGTGCAGGGATACCGATTTCTAGTTTGTCACCAGACTCTACTGGTAGTGTATCTGGTTGACGGTAGATAACGTCTGCGTCCGCCCCTTCTAGGTTTAGGTAAACTTGAGTCTCGTTACCTAGTTTCTCTACGATCATCACTTCACCGTGAATTGTCGCATCAGCGTCAACGGCTTGAACTAAGTGCTCTGGGCGAATACCTAGTGACATACGGTCACCGCGGTTCACCGTCGTACCATCTACTGGGATCCAGAATGATACACCGTTAGAAAGTTGTACTTTTACGCGCTCTGATTCGACTTCGTCAATGAAAACACTCATGAAGTTCATCTTTGGTGAACCAATGAAACCAGCAACAAAACGGTTTTGTGGGTAGTGGTAAAGCTCTAATGGCTTACCAACTTGTGATACATAACCACCATCAAGAACGACAATTTTGTCAGCCATTGTCATCGCTTCAACCTGATCGTGCGTAACGTAGATCATGGTACAACCAAGCTGGCGTTGTAGCTTCGTGATTTGCGCACGCATGTTTACGCGCAGTGCTGCGTCCAAGTTTGATAATGGTTCATCAAGAAGGAATACATCTGGTTGAGACACAAGCGTACGACCGATCGCAACACGTTGACGTTGACCACCAGAAAGTGCTTTTGGTTGACGCTCTAGCAGGTGACCCAACTGTAGAATTTCTGCTGCGTGTTCAACACGCTTATCGATTTCAGCTTTGTCAGCTTTTGCTAGTTTCAGACCAAATGACATGTTGTCATATAGGTTTAGGTGTGGGTAAAGAGCATAAGACTGGAACACCATACCAACACCACGTTTGGATGGTTCTACGTCATTCATGCGCTGGTCACCAATATACAAATCACCTGAAGTAATGTCTTCAAGACCGGCAATACAACGTAGCAGGGTAGATTTACCACAACCTGATGGACCTACGAAAACAACGAATTCACCTTCGTTGATCTCTAGATCTACGTTCTTAGAAATCAGTACGTCGCCATACGCTTTACAAACATTTTTTAACGTGACACTCGCCATGTAGCTCGTCCTCGATCAATTTTTATTATTCACCGCTCATCATTATATGAATTATCTAGCGAGCAGTAACAGTAGGAATCGGTAAGTTATTGGGATTGGTAAGAAAAACAGGGTAGCGCTCCAAATGTCCTGAACTGGAGCACTACCCATCATAGCCAAATACGAGTTTCTCTCCCCCACATTATTCGTGTTGTCTCCCCCGTGAAATAATTACCACAAACAACACCAATAATGACATTCCACTCGTATGGCAATGAAAAACCAGCAAATCTTTTCACCTATAGGGTAGGTACTGCTGGGAAAGGGTTCTTACCATCCACTCTTGGATGACTGCAGTTTCTAAGATTGTGTTCACTGCTACATCCTCCTAATCGAAATAATTGTAGGGGGAGTAGGCGGGGAGGAGTCAAAAAGGAGGAGTAGAGTGGGAGTTGGGCTGAAATCACATTATTGCGTGACCTAAAGTTGAAACCGATCACAGGAAGTATTCATTTTGTGATTTGAGTCTCTAACCCTTGGCGATTCAGATCACGAAAATACGTCATAATTGCAAGGGCGTAGGGATTAGGAGGATGAGACATATAGGATTATTTCAGATGATATATGTCGAAATACGGCTGAACCTCAATGGACTAGCCCTACATCAAAAATATAAAAAGGATACGAACATGAAAAAATTAAGCGCTGTAGCACTAGGTACTCTTGTTGCTTTGGGTTCTTTTGGTGCTAATGCTGCCATCGAAGAAGGACAACTGACTATCTGGATCAACGGCGACAAAGGCTATAACGGTCTTGCTGAAGTTGGTAAGAAGTTTGAAGAAGACACTGGCATCAAGGTAACAGTGGCTCACCCAGACGGTCTACAAGACAAGTTCCCTCAAACTGCAGCGACAGGTGATGGTCCTGATATCGTATTCTGGGCTCACGACCGTTTCGGTGGCTACGCAGAATCTGGTCTACTAGCTGAAATCAAACCATCTAAAGAAATTCAAGACGGCATCGTTGATTTTGCATGGGATGCAGTTCGTTACGACGGCAAACTTATCGGTTACCCAGTAGCAGTTGAGTCTCTATCTCTAATCTACAACAAAGACCTTGTTCCAAACCCACCTAAGACTTGGGAAGAAGTAGCAGCGCTAGACGCGAAGCTTAAGAAAGACGGTAAGTCTGCAATCATGTGGAACCTAAAAGAACCGTACTTCACATGGCCACTAATGGCAGCTGATGGCGGTTACGCGTTTAAATACACATCTGAAGGTTACGACATTAAAGATGCTGGTATCGCGAAGGAAGGCGTGAAAGACGCGATGAACTTCGTTAAAGGTCTAGTAGACAAAGGCGTAATCTCTGCGGATATGGACTACTCAGTATCTGAGTCTGCGTTCAACCAAGGTACTGCAGCAATGACTATCAACGGTCCGTGGTCTTGGGGCAACATCGAGAAGTCTGGCATCAACTACGGTGTAACAACACTGCCTAAATTCCAAGGTCAGTCTTCTAAGCCATTCGTTGGTGTACTAACTGCTGGTATCAGCACTGCATCACCTAACAAAGACCTAGCGGTAGAGTTCATCGAGAACTACCTACTAACTAACGATGGTCTACGTATGGTTAACAACGACAAGCCTCTAGGTGCAGTAGCGCTTAACTCGTTCCAACGTGAGCTAGATTCAGATACTCGTATCGCAGCAACAATGGACAACGCGATGAACGGTGAAATCATGCCAAACATCCCACAAATGAATGCATTCTGGGGTGCAGCTAAGAACGCTATCATCAACGTTGTTGACGGTCGTCAAACTGTAGATGCTGCTCTAGCAGATGCAGAAAAACAAATGACTAAATAATTCAGTAATACCCTTTTTAAGGAGGGGGCAACTCCTCCTTACTTTTCTATATTTATCCTATATTCGCTAGCAGGTTCCCTATGCAGTCAGTTCAAGGTACAGATGCTATGACAGCACCAGAAGCCAGCCTACCAAGCAGCAAGAAAGTGTTCACCAAATGGGCACTATTGGGCACAGTCGGCATTATCAATGGCTACGCAACTATCTTAATGTATTCTCGCGGTGAGATTGCGTTTGCGCTACTTACGATCATTCTAACCGCATTAGCGCTATTCATTTTTGGTAGTAAGAAAACTTACGCTCACCGATACATCTACCCTGGTATTGCCGGGATGATTCTATTCATCCTGTTCCCTTTGGCATATACCGTCGGTCTGGCGTTTACTAACTACAGCGCGAAAAACCAGCTTTCTTTCGATCGTGCACAGACTGTACTGTTAGACAGAACTTATCAGAGTGGTGAAAGTTTCCCATTCACTCTGTACAAGACTGAGCAAGGTCACCAAATTGTTGTGAAGAAAGGCGACGAGCTATTAGCAACGCCAACCTTCCAACTTGACGGCTTCTCTGCAACGGATCTTGATTTAGCGCCTATCACTGAAGCGACTGGTGACAAAGAGCCAATCAAAACTATCGTTAAGAACCGTAGTGCACTAAGCAGCGTTGACTTGCACCTTCCAAGCGGCGATGACATTCGTATGAGCGGTCTACGTAAGTTCGCAGCTGTGGTTCCGCTATACACACTTCAAGATGATGGCGAATCACTGTTCAACAACCGTACTCAAGAACTATTGCGTCCAAACATGGATGTGGGTTACTACCAACCCGTTGATGAGAATGGTCAGTTTGTTGGCAACACAGTTTCTCCTGGTTTTGTCGTAAACATTGGTACAGATAACTTTGAGCGAGTTTGGAAAGACGACGGCATCAAAGAGCCTTTCATCAGTATCTTCATTTGGACGGTCGTATTCTCAATCCTGACGGTTGTGTTCACGCTAGTTATTGGCTTAGTTCTAGCGAGTGTTGTTCAGTGGGAGGAGCTGAAAGGTCGAGCAGTGTACCGAGTACTTTTGATTCTGCCTTATGCGGTTCCGGCGTTTATCTCAATCCTAATCTTTAAAGGTCTCTTCAACCAAAGCTTTGGTGAGATCAACATGGTATTGAACGCTATCTTTGGTATTAGCCCATCTTGGTTTTCTGACCCATTCCTAGCGAAAACCATGGTAATGATCGTGAACACTTGGCTTGGTTTCCCTTACATGATGATTCTATGTATGGGTCTACTAAAAGCGATTCCTGATGACCTTTATGAAGCGTCTGCAATCGATGGGGCGAACTTCGTCCAAAACTTTATGAAAGTAACGTTGCCTATGATGATTAAACCTCTGACTCCACTACTGATTGCGAGCTTTGCGTTTAACTTCAACAACTTCGTAATGATTCAGCTATTGACTGGCGGTGGTCCAAACATGATTGGTACTTCTGAGCCAGCGGGTTACACCGACCTACTAGTAAGCTACACGTACCGTATCGCGTTTGAAGGTGCAGGTGGTCAAGACTTCGGTCTAGCAAGTGCAATCGCAACGCTTATCTTCCTATTGGTTGGCGCGCTAGCACTATTGAACCTACGTTTCACTAAGCTATCTCAGGACTAAGGAGTAACGACCATGGCTATAGTACAAGGTAAATCTTTAAAGTACCGTGTATGGACGACCCATATTGCTCTTTGGGCTTTCCTGTCACTGATTATTTTCCCACTGCTGATGATCATTGCGATCTCATTCCGTGAGGGTAACTTTGCAACGGGTAGTCTGATTCCAGACAACCCATCGTTAGAGCACTGGAAGTTAGCACTAGGCTTCTCGGTAACAAATGCAGATGGTTCTGTAACACCACCTCCATTCCCAGTACTAACTTGGCTTTGGAACTCAGTAAAAGTTGCGGGTATCACGTCAATCCTTATCGTGGCACTGTCAACAACTTCGGCTTACGCGTTTGCACGTCTACGCTTCAAAGGTAAGAACACTATCTTGAAAGCGATGATGATCTTCCAAATGTTCCCGGCGGTACTTGCGCTTGTGGCTCTTTACGCATTGTTTGACAAACTAGGTCAGTACATTCCGTTCCTGGGGTTAAACACGCACGGTGGTTTGATCTTCTCTTACCTAGGTGGTATTGCACTGCACGTGTGGACCATTAAAGGTTACTTTGAGACGATTGATAACTCGCTAGAAGAGGCCGCGGCATTGGATGGTGCTACGCCATGGCAAGCGTTCCGTTTGGTACTACTACCACTATCTGTGCCAATTCTAGCTGTAGTGTTCATCTTGTCATTTATCGGTGTTGTAGGTGAGGTACCGGTAGCATCTCTACTACTTTCTGATGTAAACTCCTACACACTAGCAGTTGGTATGCAGCAGTACCTATACCCGCAGAACTATCTATGGGGTGATTTCGCAGCTGCAGCAGTATTGTCTGCACTACCAATTACAATCGTATTCTTGCTTGCACAACGCTGGTTAGTCGGTGGTCTGACAGCTGGTGGTGTGAAAGGATAATCTCAGTTGGTCTCTGAGAGAAAAGAATAACTAGAAAAGGGCGACCAAATGGTCGCCCTTATATTTAGCATCGATATTACGCTTTTGGTTTGGCCGCCGATCAGTAATATCAGGCTTTATTGGCGTTACGCATAGCTGGCTGTTAGCTTAGTTCCTTACGCTTTAATCACTAACAGTTTCTTGTAACCATAACCTGAGTCTCGACTCAGGTTTTTTTATACCCGTAGAATCTCTATGCTTTCTTGTTTCCGATACAGACTAACCAGTTTGCAATGGATTACACAGTGACATCAGAATGCCCTGCGTATCACTTCACAGAATTAATTTAAGCGTATTTAGAGGGAAGGGGCTGGATTTTCTGAGAAAGCGTTAAAACTCGCGGCTAGAGGGAGCACAGCCTACATATTGAAGTAAGGTATATAAACTTTCTTGCTGTAGAGCAACACGGCGGAATAGATCGGCAAAAGTTGAGTCACCACCAAAACAAGTTTGTATGTAATGGTTAATTTCTTCTTCGTTATAGCCTTCGACATACATGGTTCTGACCCACTGATATTCGACCGCTTTTAAATTGGTTAATGTATTTTCACTTAACGTGGTCTTTTTTAAGCTCAAGATCCAAACTCTACCCAACACCAAAATTGTGGGTGGATTTAACCAAATCAAAGTGAAAGATTTATGACAATTTGAACCTGGCATGAAGTGAATGACAGAACCATGACATTACTTCACGGGGACACCCAAGTGTCTGGAGGACACTTGGGTATATAAGTTGATTTATTTGAGATATTTGACGTGAGCTTCCATTTCTTCGCCAATCTGCTTGCGCATATTCATTAGGCGAATAGCCGATTGTTCGAGCGCTTTATCTTCTTCAGACTCCGGTTTCCACTTAGGAACATCAGTTGGCTTTCCGTCTTCGTCAACCGCAACCATGATGACGATGCAATGTGTTGTAAGGCGGTTTTTCAATTCTTTTGGATCGCTGGCTTGTACATCAATAGCAATGTGCATTGAACTGCGCCCCGTATAAATGACCTTGGCACTGACCTCGACTAAATTCCCAACATGAATTGGGGCGACAAAGCGAATACCACCTGCGTACGCGGTAATGCAGTATTTTCCACTCCAAGCTGCACTGCATGCGTAAGCTGCTAAATCGATCCACTTCATTACGGCGCCGCCGTGTACTTTGCCACCGAAGTTTACGTCTCCAGGTTCTGCAAGAAAACGAAGGGTAATGTCTCTTTGACCACTGCTCATCTGTCATTCCTTTGTGCGTTGTTTAGCTTCAATGTAACAGCAATGCAACGACTCTTAAATACGTCAGCAAAACATTTATCACATCAGTGTCGTTTCGAGTTGGATTAAGTAATCCAAAAGCTGGCTAAAAATCCTTCAAAAATCGAGTTTTATCATTTTATAGATAAAACATAAGTCACACTTATTAAAAAAATACGCTATTGATAAAAAGCGCACTAATTCAATTAATTGAATATCTGTTTTGTTGGTTATCTTACTTTTGAGAATGATGTGTCTTTGTTTGTAAGGGTTGTGTAAGGATCTGTAATTGTGGAATGAATATCACATAATTTAATTTATGAATAAATATTCATTTGGAATGCTGTTTGGTGATTGTTTGCTCAATTGCATACGGTTTAATTATTTCGTATGGTTCTGCCCGTTTTTTAATAACACTTTATGGTTAGTCTCTTGTTCCGTTTTTTAAGTCTTAGTTTGGCTATCTCACTAATTAGTATAAAGATATATGCAGGGATGGACTCTGGGTATCTGTATGCTTCAGGGTTTGGTGACGCTGAACATGTCGCTCTAAAAGATGCTAAGAAGCAATTGGCACTTAACTTGATTAGTGTTATCGAAGTGAATGAAAAGTCATCTATTGTTAAGACTTCCCATGGTATCGACTCCTCTTTTTCTCAGGATTCATCCATACATTCACTTCCAATTGAAATCCCTCACTTGGAAGTTTTAAGTCATGAATGTGGCGAGAAAGGTTGTGAGTATCGCTATCGGCTGAGTAAGAAAACCTGGCAGAAACAGGTTGAGCATGATTTGACGGTCTCGTACCAAACGGTTGCGATAAAACTTAAAAATCTCAACAACAACTGGCGTGGTGTGAAGGACTACTTTCATGCTGAAGAGCTAATGACGAAAAGTGCCGTTCAGCTCGATGTGCTCGGTATTTTAGATTCCGATGCTGCACAGTCATACCGTGCACAACACCTACAGATTAGCGAAACGATGAACGCGAAGAGAGAAATGCTCTCGATTTCGTTTGTCGCATCGAATGATGCTTTTTCTCATCAAATTCACGAGTTGCTATCACGTCACGCATTTGCGTCGAATCATGGTGGCATCTCCGTTTATATCAAGACGAAATCCCAGCAGGGACGACAAGGGAAAGACTTTGTCGCCAAGCAAAGTATTCAACTTAAAGTCTTCGATTCAAATTCATCTCATATGGTGACCCAAAAGGTGATCACCGTGTTAGGTAAATCCCAAGCTAGCTCTGCGGCGGCAAAACACGCTGCTGAGCAAAAAATAATTAAAAAGCTTACTAATAAATCTATCTATTCAGTATTGATCTAAAGGATACAGAAATGTTTAAAAAAACAGTCATGGCTTCTCTATTTGCTACCGCTCTAGCAGGTTGTTCTTCAATGCCAGGTATGGAGTCTGCGACGGTTGACCGCAACGAAATGAGTGCAGCTCTTGTTAAATCTTGTACTGAGCTAGGCTCTGAGTACACACCAGTATCTTACGCTGTAGACAAAGTATCTAAAGTGATGGTGTCGATTCAAGAGCGTCAATGTGCTGTATTCCAAGACTACCGCACACTAGCAGACAAGCATGCAGACGTAGCAGGTTTCCTAAAGATCAATGCTGATAAGAGTGATGAAGAGCTTCTTGTTGCGATGAATGAATTCGATGAAGGCAAAGCTGAAAACAAGAAAATTCGCCCACAAGTTGAAGCGTACAAAGCGGCGTCTGATTCAATCTTTGACAAGAACGTTGAGCTAGCGAAAGACATCGCGCTTGAGGCGGCTGAAATTGCAATTATTGCTTCAGACAACGCGGCAGTAATTGCGCAAGATTCTGCAATGGCGGGTTTAGGCAACGCACTTTCTTTCCTATCAAACGAGTCTGAAGAAGAAGGCGAAGCGGATGCAGAAGCAAAAGAAGAAGTGCCAGTTGTTGAAGCTTACAACGAGATGAAAGCACGTTCTCTTCTTGTTTACGACGCAAACGACATGATTTCTCTAGACCAAAACACAATCGAGCAACTAGAGAACCTAGACAAAGTTTTAGCAGAGAAAGTTAAGTCGTAATGAAATATTCAAAGATCGCAACACTTGTCGCTGCTGGTCTTGTTTTGGCTGGGTGTAATAGCACGCCCAGCCAACAAACTTACGCAGTTGAGAGTAACGCAGGCAACTCGTCTTTAATCATTGGTAAGTCAGCGTTTGAATTCACCAACAGTGACATCGAAGTTCCAGCATACTTCAACACTCAAGGTCTTCAATTCTGTACTTACGAAGCAAACGAGAAAGACAGCCGTTGTCCGTTAGCTAAAAAGACTATTCGCCTTTACTTCGGTGACGTTCAAACTGACGTTAGCGAGAACCTTCAAGGCAAATCTGCCGATGTATTCAATGCAATGCATTCAAGTATTGGTAAGTTCGAAACGAAAGCGCTTGAGAACACGTTAGAAAACCAATTTGCGGGTGTGAACCGTTTCCGTATCTTGACGCGTGACACTAAGTCAGTAAACGCGGCGATGGAAGAGATTCTTGCCGATGAAGGTGCAGCAAAAGTCGCACAAAAAATGAGTGGTCGTGACAAGTTATCGACGGACTACATCATGAAGGTCGACGTGCTTAAAACTGGCGATATGCTCTTTGGTTCTACGCAGTCTTTATTCCAAACATCAATGGAAATGACGACGGGTGTTATTGACCCGTACACTCGTGAAAAGCTGAGCTACCCGAATATCGGTAAGATCCGCGTTTCTAACTTTGATGTTCGTGATAAGGAAAGCTTCACAACCGTAATCGCAAATGGTGACTACTACCGCGGTTTTAACTACACCAGTAGTAAAGACGTTGATTCTGTGATGAACGAAATGGCGTCACGTGGTTTCGATATCATGTTGACTCGTCTGCTAAAAGAGATGCCAGCAACAGCACAAGTTATGGGCATTAAAGGCGACCGAATCTCGCTAGATCGTGGTCAAAATGCTGGTGTATTACCAAATGAAACCATGGTTGTATTTGAGTACAGTGCAGGTTTTGTTGAGCCAATCGGTGTGGCGACGGTTAACCCTAGCCAACAAAGTGCTCAAGGCAAAATTGTCCGCTGGAAAGACAGTAAGCTTGCTGACCAAGTGAAAGACGAAGCTGAGCAGGGTATTTACCGTCCAGATCGTCAGCGTCGAATCTTTGCAGTTAGCGTCGGTGTCCCGATGGAATTCATGAAGGAACGCAGCACATGGGCGCAAAAGGGATAAGTCTTAGTCTTACCCTCGGTGGATTGCTTTCGGTTGCACCTGCAGCTGCGCTTGAACTTGATAAGAGCCAGTCAACACTGGCTCTTGTTGAGCAGGGGTGCGCCTATGGTCGTGGTGCGTTAGCGATAGAGGGGGCGAAAGCGGATGCGATCAATAACCTGCGACTGTTTTTAAATGGGCAGGTTTCACTTTCTTTATCTTCTGAAGATTCCGAATTACTCAACGAACAGTTTAATCAAGCTGCTCGAGAAATGTTAGTAACTGGAATCGAGAGAGGGATGATCACTGCGGATTTTGGGCAACCTGAAATCTACGGCGATGATACCTGTGTGAATGTGCGTCTTATGCCACCAACGCAAACAGAAGAAGACTCAGATGAGGGTATTGTTTGGGGGTCTGACTCGACGGTTTCTGTTGTGGTCATCGGTGAGGGTATCCCGAACGCTAAGCAAGGTTTAAGTGCGCGCCAAGCGGCTGAGCAAGATGCATTTCGTCGTGCTATCAGCCAAGTTTTGGGCGTGATGGTTAAATCTGGCTACCTCCAGCAAACCTATTCAAGCATGTCGGCAAATGCGGTCAGTGATGACTTTAACTTGCATGATGTGGCTGTCCAATCCTTATCAATGCAATCGCAAGGTATGATTACTGGTTGGAGCGAAATTTCTAGCCAAACTAAACCAAATGGTGTGCTTGTCGTGACGCTCGATGTGTCTGTTGAACGCCAAAAGGTTGAGGCTAAGATCGCTCAACTTATCAAGAGTTTAGGGCAACCTGCCGTTTACGTGGATGCGCACCTTCCGGTTGTTCAAACCACGTTCAGTAGCTCTCTTGCTCAGATGGGCTTCGATCTCTCTGGTACTCCAGAGCAGGCAACCATCATTCTTCAAGTTCAAGAAAAAGAGAAAGTGACGCCTTCCGGCTTGCAGTTGGAATTGGCGGCTAAGCTATTAGACCGAGCGGGTAATGAATACGGTAATTGGCACAACGATCCAACACTGATGACCCTTCCTAACAAAGAGGGGATGCTGAATGAACTAGCGTCAGTGCACTTGGCTGTCGATCAAAACCAGAAAATGCTGACTCAAGCGTTACATAGCGCCGTCCAAAAAATGGCAATGCGTGGTGGCCCGGTTAGAGAATTGATCTTTACGCCGAAAGCGGCGGGTCAACAAGGTCAACTTTATACCTTGCTTAGTGCGATTAACGGCGTTTCTGATATCAAGATTGAAAGTCGTTCTGGCAAGGTTATTGTCCGACTTCGCTCATTAAACAACGCCAATGACCTTGCTCAGTTTATCCAGCCAACGTTGCGCATTCATCAGCCAAATTATCAGTCCAAGCTACGTGTTTTGAACGATTACCAAATCAACGTGCTTTAAGACCTCTACAGGATATTTATGTTTAAAAAAACACTTCTTTCATTGGTACTAGCAAGTGCCTTTGGTTCTGCACATGCAAATGTAGATTTTGACCTTAATGATCTCGTTCCTGCAACCGATGCACCTTCTGAAACACAAGCTGTAAATACAGATGACGTAAAAGAGGTGGGTGATCTAGTTGTGGCGGCAGACCCGAAAGCCGCGGTACTTGTTGCTCACCAAAGCCTGATCGAAGACGAAGGTGATGGCGTTAAGATGATCGCAGTTGGCTCGGGTATCGGTATTCTATCTACGGGTTCTGGTAGCTACGAAACTTACGAAAACCGTAACGCGACGTTGTTATCTAAGCGTGGTGCATACATGAAAGCTTTCCAAATTGCGAAAAAGCAATTAGTGGAAAACATGGAAGGCATGAGCAACATGTGTGCGACAGCGATCAACGAAACCATGGATGTGATTGATACTGCGACAGAAGGCGCGGCAAACACCACAAGCATGATGAGCGATAACTGTGCTGAGTCAGTAAAAGGCGCGTTGGCAGGTTACGTGACGTTCGATGTGTATGATGATCCAAGTGAAAACCTAGTTCGTGTTAGTTTGATTTCAACGCCGAAAACACGTGAGCAAACGAAGCGTAAAGTGGGCGCTCTGACTCAGACTACAGAACCAAACGTGATTTTCAAACAAATCATCGCTGATCTGCAGGCGGGTGTGATGCCTCCTGTTGGTGCGAAAGTGATTACCAACGCTGAAACGGGCGAGTCGTTTGTACTTGGTTTCGGTTCTTCGATCATTCGTGACAACAAGAATAAGAGCGTGAAACGCAAGCTGCTTGGTATGTCTAAATCTCAAGCGCAAGCAAAAGCGAGAAACGGTCTGATTGCAGTAATGCAAGGTGAACAAGTTTACTGGGAAGGTGGTTTCACAGAGAACCAGTTAGAGAAGAATGAACAGTTCGAGTACCCACCTGAGAGCGTTAACCCAGCAGATGCGAAAGTATTGGCAGAAGACAAACACACGTTCATGAACAACATCAAGAGCTTTGATTCGTACAAGTCATTTGCAGCGGGTCAAGTTCCTCCAGGTGTTTCTGTTAAAACCTTTAAGAGTAGCGATGGTGACTGGATGTTAGCCGTTGCGGTTTATGCCCCTTCTCTAGAGGCGACGGCAAAGCAAGCAGCTGCAGAAAACAAAAAGCGCGTTCGTGAAGGTCAAAACGCAAGCTCAGACCACAAAATTTCAACAACTGGCGGTTTGACTGACGGAAGCAACAATACTCAAGGACCATCTGGTCAAGTGAGTAACGCAAATGATCTGTAACCACAGATACTTGCTTGTTCTGGTAGGTCTTTTAGGTCTACCAGTTTTTGCTTCCGACTCTCATTCTTGGTCGTTCAACGGCACGGATTACGAGCTTAAAACCAGTGACTCAGAAGTGTCAGTTGAAGTGAAAAGACAGCATGAACTGACCACGAAACAAATGAAGTCATTGTGTCGTAAAGGGCTCGGTTTAGAGCTTCGCAAAAAATACGAAGACAAGTTGCTTGAAGGTGGTTTCATTCGTGAAACTTTAGATTCGTGGCCTTTTGCGAGTCTAACTTACGAACTGACCAATATTCAGTTTTCTTCAGTGAGTAAGAGTCAAGCTCAGTGCCGTGCGAATGTGAATGATACTGGCTACAAAACCAATCTCCAAACCACAGCGCTGAACTATGCCGTTGCGTATTACTCAACAAAGCAGTACCAGCACATCAAGCCGATATTACCGTTGATCATCAAAGAACCTAGCGTTGCGATGGATGCCGCAGGTTTGGTCACCTTGCTCTTATCTCAATCAGACGTGACCAAAGCTGAAAATTACTATCAGCAGTATGTCGATGTTTCCGCAATTTCCAACAGTGAAATCAAGCACTGGCTAGCTCAATGGCAGTTTGAGCAAGGAGAACTTGAGGAAAGCTTGTTCATCGCAAAGCAGTGCTCAAGCAAAGAATGCGAGCGTTTGGTGATAGACATTGAAGATCAAATGTTTGAGCAACAAGCTGAGAGTGTCGGAGATCTGTCTTCTTATTTCTGATTTAACAAATTACGGTAACTCAATTTATGAAATTGAAATATTGCGCACTGGCTGCGTTGTTAAACCTAATTGTGATGCAACCAAGTTTTGCAAATGATCCTTTTGCCGAACTGGACCAAGAAATCGAACAATTAACCGCTGATGATACGGATGAGTTTGAGCAATGGTATGCCGCCCAAATTCAAGAGTTCAATCAATGGCAGCAAGCTTACTTAGCGGATTGGGACAAAAAACAGAAAGCCTCTATTCAAAAATGGGGTGACACCAAAATACCTTCTCCGGATGTGGTAGTGGTTTATGACGAACAACATAACGCACGAACCGTTGTTGATTTGGAGAAAGGTGAGATTACGGTTAGCTACTTACCGCCTGCGGAAGAAGAAAAAGCCGAAGCTCCAGTTGTTGAAGCTGAAGTCGTCAATGCCGTTATCGAGAAAAACGCCAAGGTGTTTGAAGAAGTTGGTGTAACTCAACCTAAAAAAGCTGAGCCCACAATGGTTTTCGTTGAGGAAATTAAAGTAGAACCAAAGACTTTCGAAGAGGTGAAGAAAGAGATTGAGGCGCAAACTGAGCGCCAAATGAGTCAACTTGACATCTTTGCTGCTGAGAAAAGTGCGGTGTTAAGTGAACAAAAGCAAGAGCAAGTGATTGTTCAGCAAAAACAACAAATGGTGAAGCAGGAAGAAAAACGCATTGCTGCTGTGAAGCAAGAATTAGTTCAGCAAGAGAAGCACCTAAAGCAACAGCCTAAAAAGATTGTTGAGTATAAGGTTAAGATTCCAAAATCATCACTGGCGAACCGCGCCAATCAGTACCTTCCTGCGATTCAACAAGAAAGTGCAAAGCGAGAACTACCGCCTGCACTTGTTTTGGCAATCATGCACGAAGAGTCGCATTTCAACCCGAAGGCAAAATCTCATGTGCCAGCATACGGGCTGATGCAAATCGTGCCGACAACCGCTGGTCATGATGTGAATAAGCTATATCGCGGTAAAGATAAGCCGATGAGAGCGAATGACTTATACGATCCCAATTTGAATATCGAAACTGGCACGGCGTATCTAAAAATTCTTCAGAGTCGATACCTAAAAGGCATTAAAGACCCACAAAGTGCGACTTACAGTGTGATAGCGGCTTACAACACCGGGTCAGGTAACGTGGCCAAAGCATTTGGTGAGCGACGTGTTTCTAGTGCGATTAAGAAAATCAATACCATGAGTTCTGATGAAGTATATGAGCACCTTATCAAGAACTTACCTTATAACGAGACTCGCAAATATCTCAAAAAGGTCAACGATAGAATGAAAACCTATCATGCGCAGTCCAACTCAATTATCTAAAAGGAATTGAAGATGAAATATCAAATTCTTACCGCTGCAATCAGCGCAGTGATCTTATCTGGTTGTGCGAGTCAAAGTGGTTCTGAAAACACGGCGAAAGTGGAAACCAACAAAGGCAGCAATGTGCCTAGCTGGGTACTAAACCCAACTTCAGCGAATGGCTTTGCAGCGTCAAACTGTGTTACGGCGTCAGGTAACTTTTCTGTTGATCGTAACCACGCTATCTCTCTAGCACGTAACACGCTTGCGCAAAACCTTGATATTAAAGTCAGTGTGTTAGAGAAGAACTATCAAAAAATTGATAGCTCAGTTGACGGTCAAACCTCTGGCACATCTTTTGAGCAAATCGCTAAGCAAATAACTAATACTTCAATTCAAAAGAGCCAAGTTGAGCAAGTATCACTGGTTGAAATTGGTGGTGTAGAGCAAATTTGTGCGCTAGTAGTCATGCCAAAGATTGAATCAGAAAAGATGTTTAACTCTGCTGTAACGGCAGGAACGGATATTGATCCAACGGATAAAGCGGCGCTATACAAAGAGTTTGTGAGCCAAAAGACAAGCAAAGAATTGGAACAGCAGGCTGAAGCCCTTTAATCCAAATGAAAGCAAAAAGAAAAGAGCCATCATGGCTCTTTTCTTTTTAGTTGCTATGAGCTCGTTGCAGTTTGAGCTTCTGGGTCGATGACTTTGCCTTTTCTGCGTACTTTAATTTGCGACAAGATAACGCCAGAGATAACCAACATACCGCCAATGATGTGGTAAACATGAACTTCTTCGCCGAGCATGGTTGAAGCGAGAGCTACCGAAACCACAGGCATCAGGTTCATGAACATGGCACTTGAGTCAGCACCAATCAAGTCAATCGCTTTTACCCACATCAATGGAGCAAAGATAGACGCGGCAATACCAGCGTAAGCAATTAAAGGTAATGCGCTTTGGCTTGGTAGAAGTTGATCGCTGCTTAGCCACAATGGCGCAAGCATAACCAATGAGAAAAAGCCTTGCATGTAAACCAAAGTCATACTGTTGAAAGGCATCTTCCAGCGTTTTAGTAACACACAATAAATTGCGTAGCAAAGCGCAGCCAGCAGCATCAAGCTGTCACCTTGCGTCATATCTTGATGCAGGAAGTAGGTGATATCGCCGTGCCCTAACATAAACGCCAAGCCGCCTAATGAAATCACACCACCTGCCACGCTCAGCATGGAAATCGACTTGCCAAGTAAAGGTACACTCAAGAAAACACTGATCAAAGGAACGAGAGACGTAATCAATGCCATGTTAGAAGCGGTCGTCGTAAGACCCGCGTAATAGCCGAGTGATTGGTTTAGTACCATGCCCAGTAGCGCAAGGAACGCTAACTTAGCCAAGTATGGGCGAATCACATGGCGCTGTTTGATAACCGCTGGTAAGCAAAATGGCGTCAGAAGCACCATAGCGACAAACCAACGATAGAAGCTCATGGCACTTGGTTCGATGGCACTTGCTGCCATTTTATTTACGATGGAATTTCCACCCCAAATCATGACAGTAAAAAACGGAAGCAAATAAACCATGAGAACCTCATCGCAGAATAATTAATGGCGCTAGTCTGACAGGTCTTTATAATGAAAAGTATCTCTGGAAAGACATCGTAAGCGATAGGAAGACAAATTTGAAAAAGAGCACAAGGAATCTTCATCCGTCATTATCAATCGACAGAGCACCATCAGATGTGTTTATGAATTTTGAAGCCTTTTTGTCGAATACAGAAACTCGCATTCACAGCCACCCGTGGGGACAAGTTCAACTGATCAGTGGCGGTATTCTAGAAATGGATGCGGAAGACACACGTTTCTTAGCGCCTCCGCATCTTGCGATTTGGGTACCGGCTGGGATCCGTCACACCAGTTATAATCGTAAGCCTTTGGAATACTGCTCGTTAAATATCGACCCAGAGTTGACTCAGCACTTTCCATCCAAAACGAGCTTGATCAAAGTGACGCCCATTGTTTCGGCGATTGTGGAAGACTTTCGCCAGCGTGATATTAATGTTGCTAAGAGCGAAGAAGATAAACGCCTCGTTCAGGTCTTGTTGGATCAGCTAGCCAAACAAGAAGTCGAACATCACTTTTTGCCAACCACAGACAACAAATATCTGGAGCCAATTCTTAAAGCCGTCGAAGAAGCGCCAACTGATGAAATTAGCTTGGGGGAATGGGCGGAAAAGGTTCATACCACGGAGCGCACTTTAGCTCGCCATTGCCAAAGTGAGTTAGGGATGAGTTTTACCGAGTGGCGATTGCGAGTGCGTTACTTGCATTCGATGGAGTTGTTAAGGAAGGGGCAAACCGTAAAAGAGGTAGCGTTGACATTGGGTTACAACCAGGCCAGTCCTTTTATCGCCATGTTTAAGAAATACTCCGGCATTACACCGGAGCAATATAAGAACCGCTTGTTATAGCTGAGTAAGCACGTAATCTAAACCACCTACAACTGCTGCAACTTGAGCGTCGTTACACTCTTCATCAGTGACTTTCGGGCTGTCTGGGTAAACTTCTGTTGTAGTGCCGTAAGTGCAGTTGGTGACGCCGCCACACAGACCCAGTTTCACCATTGGGTAATTAATCACACCAAATTGCACCACTGGCGAACCAATGATTTCGCCTTTATCGTCAGCAGGTGCAATGTGCGTTACTTTCGCTACTGACTCGATGACGGCTTTTTGGAACTCAGGTTGCGGGTTTTCTGTATCGCCCACCGTGTAGAAACCATCTGGGATCATGCCTTCGATGTATTCAAGACCATCACGTGCTGCAAGTGCAGGGCGGAATTCGGTCTCGTCAGAATCGGTGGTTTCGTGCAGGTCGATGTGCATTAGAACATCATCTAAGGTCGCAACAAGCTTAATCAAGTTAGCTGACTCTTCCGCAGGGCTATTTGCGTAGAAAGAGCGGTTTGGGTCAATCGCATTTGGATTCCAGCGGTTGATCACCTCGTACCCCCAAGGGCTGACACATGGTGCAACGACAATATTGAAGTGTTCTGCATAACGCTCTGCCTGCGTATCAACAAACTTCAGCGCACCATGTACGCCACTTGTCTCGTAGCCATGTACGCCGCCAGTTACTAAAACAACCGGTTTTGCAGCATCCCAGTTACGAGTCTTGATACAAAACAGAGGGAAGCGCGCCTCGTCGTAAGAGAGTGCGCCGTATTGCTCAACATCAAAACGTTCGCGAAGAGCATCAATTTTGGTCACGACTTCTTCTTGGTAGCTACGTTTTACGTCACGTTGCTCACGCCAAGCTTTACGTTCTGCTTCACCCCATGACTGACCTGGGGTACCAATTGGGTAAGTGTATCCGCTTTTCATCTATACTTTTTCTTTTGTGTGCGTGAAAGGTAAGACAAGACTAGTCCTGTCTCAAAGCCACGGCAATAGAAAACACAATTTGTGACCTTATTCTTTGCGAAATCATAACTTTGCTGAGTAGTTTATTGGTGTTACATTTTGTTACTTATTCAATTCCATAAAAGAGATAAATAAATGGCTGGAGCAAGTTTACTAACACTGTTGGATGACATTGCAGCTGTATTGGATGATGTCGCGTTGATGTCGAAGATGGCGGCGAAAAAGACCGCTGGTGTACTGGGCGACGATTTAGCGCTAAATGCGCAACAGGTGTCTGGCGTAGCGTCAGAACGAGAAATCCCGGTGGTTTGGGCGGTGGCAAAAGGGTCGTTTAAAAACAAACTGATTCTAGTGCCATCGGCGTTGTTGATCAGTGCCTTCATTCCTTGGCTGATCATGCCATTACTTCTCATTGGTGGTTTGTTTCTTTGCTTTGAAGGGGCTGAGAAGATCTTAGAAAAGCTTTTTCCTCATGCGCACCAACATGAAGAGAAGAAAGAAGAGCTCAATACCGGAGAATCGGTTGAAGAGTACGAGAAGAGAAAGGTCGCCGGTGCGATTCGTACTGACTTTATCCTCTCTGCAGAAATCATCGTGATTGCTTTGGGTACGGTGACAGGCTCAAGCATCGTAACGCAAATTCTTGTGGTCAGCTTAATCGCGGTATTAATGACCATTGGTGTTTACGGCTTAGTCGCTGGCATCGTTAAGCTTGATGACTTAGGTTTTTACCTAGAACGCACATCAAATGGTGAAGGACTGAAAGCCAAGCTAGGTGGAGCGTTAGTGGCGTTTGCGCCTAAGTTGATGAAGATGCTTGCTGTGGTGGGTACTGCGGCAATGTTCCTTGTTGGGGGCGGTATTGTTGTCCATAACGTGCCTGCAATTCATCATCTGATTGAACCGATCATCATGGATTTCCGTGGTCATACGATTGCGACGGCGATTGTGCCGACATTGCTTAATGGTGTGATTGGTGTCATCGCTGGCTTGGTTGTGGTTGCAGCTTGGACTTTAGTAGAGAAAGTTCGTGGTAAATAATTACTCTGTAGACAGTAGACAGTAGACAGTAGACAGTAGACAGTAGACAGTAGACAGTAGACAGTAGACAGTAGACAGTAGACAGTAGACAGTAGACATAAGGCTTTATAGGAGCCAAAAGAAAAGGGTCATGCGTTTCCATATCGAATATGGTGGCATGACCCATTTTTATTTCGTGGAGATGATTACTTCACTTCCCACTCAATCTTTTCATTTGCACGAATTGGCACAACGATGTCGCTACCAAACGGCATCGTTTCTGGTACATCCCAAGCTGCTTTTTCTAGTGTTACTGTGTCTGAGTTGCGAGCGATGCCGTAAAAATCAGGACCATTTAAGCTTGCGAATGCTTCTAGGTTTTCTAGTTTGCCTTCATTCTCAAACACTTCTGCATAAAGTTCTAGTGCTGCGTGTGCGGTATAAGAACCTGCACAACCACAAGCTGATTCTTTTGCGCCTTTTGCGTGCGGCGCTGAATCTGTACCTAGGAAGAATTTCTTGCTACCGCCTGTTGCTGCTTCGATAAGCGCTTGTTGGTGGGTATTGCGCTTAAGGATTGGCAGGCAGTAGAAGTGAGGCTTAATGCCACCGACTAGCATGTGGTTGCGGTTGAACAGCAGGTGGTGAGCAGTGATGCTTGCTGCGACGTTATCAGAAGCGTTCTTAACGAAGTTTGCGGCATCCGCCGTCGTGATGTGTTCAAGAACGATTTTTAGGTTAGGGAAGTCGTTAACGATAGGAGCAAGAACCGTGTCTAGGAATTCCTTCTCACGGTCAAAAATATCAACGTGGTTGTGAGTCACTTCTCCATGAACCAAAAGCAGCATGCCAACTTCTTCCATCGCTTCAAAAACGTGGTAGATGTTCTTTGCATCGGTTACGCCAGAATCAGAGTTGGTGGTTGCACCTGCTGGGTAAAGCTTTGCTGCGACAATTTTGCCTGTTGCTTTGGCTTTGCGGATTTCGTCTGGCGTGGTGTTGTCTGTCAGGTATAGCGCCATAAGAGGTTCGAATTGCTCGCCGTGTTGCTCAGCAAGGATTCGATCACGGTAGGCTAATGCCATTTCAGTATTGGTCACTGGTGGGACGGTGTTTGGCATGATCAGCGCACGGCCGTTATAACGGCTAATATCGCGAACGGTATCTTTTAGAACTTCACCATCGCGTAAGTGAACGTGCCAATCGTCAGGACGAGTAATAGTCAGTGTTGTCATTAATTGCTCCCACCATTAAAAAGTTATGTTTGGAGCCTAAACGCTGCATTTACCTCAAGAGCAAACGCTTGCGCTTAGGCGACAGGATGATAGAGGAATTGCAGCTCTATTTCACCCCATTTTTCACATTTCTTTACGGTAGGAGCTCAGTGGGTTACTTCATCGTCAACCAAAGCGCGTGAATTGTGCCGGGTAGGAAGAAGAAGAAAGTCAGGATTAGGTTGATGAAGAAGTCTTTCTCTAGACCTTTTTCCATGTAAACCGCCACTGGCGGAAGGAAGATACAAAGTAGAATTAGAATCAGTTTATTAGTATCCATGGTCTATGCTCCGGATAGATTATTTATAGTGTCAAAAAGTTGGCGAATTATGTGCTCGATATCACATCTTGGCAATCCTAGTTTCGTCAATACTATGCAAATTTATGGGACTCCATTCATAAAAAGAAGTTCTTCCACCTGCAAAGCAAGTGTCATATCGGGTGACTGACGAAGGTGCGGTTATAAATCGATATTTTATAGAGGCTTGGGTCATAACTGTTATAAGGATATGATAGTCCAATAATGAGAAAGTACCTGTAGGAAGAAGGCTATGTCGCAATCAGTTTTGTCCCAAATTAATATTTTTCCAGTCAAATCCGTCGGAGGCGTTGCGTTATCTTCCGCTTGGGTAGAAAAACAAGGATTGAGTTTTGATCGTCGATTTATGATTGCGACGTCAGATGGCTCAATGGTGACAGCTCGAAAGTTCCCTCAAATGGTGACCATCAAGTCCGCGTTGTTGCCAGATGGAGTGGTGTTTACCAGTCTTGGCGAAGAGCCACTAAAGATTCGCTATCAAGATTTCAAAATGCAGGAAGCACCTGCAACGGTTTGGAAAGACAGTTTTACGGCATATACCACCACGGATGAAGCGGATGATTGGTTTAGCAAAGTATTAGGTCTTCGCGTCGAGTTACTTTTTACTGGTGAGCAATCAAATCGCATAAGAGAGAAACTGGGTCACAACGTCAGCTTTGCCGATGGCTACCCAGTACTTGTCATCAGTGAGGCATCACTGGAAGAATTAAACCGCAGAAGCTCTGAGCTGCACTCAATGGATCAATTCCGAACCAACCTTGTGGTATCTGATACCAAGCCATTTGAAGAAGACTCATGGAAGCGTATTCGCATTGGCGAGGTAGAATTTGAATCAGTAAAACCATGTGAACGATGTATTCTAACTACCGTTAATACTCAGCGAGGCACATTTCGAGAAAGCAAAGAACCATTGAAGACATTGCAAGAGTTTCGTGCAAACGAGCGTGGGGGCGTGTTCTTCGGTCAAAACCTTGTTGCCCTGAACGAAGGCATTATTCGTTCTGGTGACAAAGTTGAAGTGCTGGAATACAAAGAGCCAGAGTTCTATCCAGATAACTCTCCTCACCGAATGACGCTAACTTGTGTCGAACGAGAAGAAATCGCACGCGACTTTGTCACCTTGTGGCTTGAGCCAAGCAAAGGTCAATTACCTACGTACTTACCGGGACAGCATTTACCTATTGAAGTGGATATAGACGGTAAGAAAGTAGGGCGTCGTTATACGCTGTCATCTAGCCCGTCTCGCCCGGGACGCTATGCAATTTCGGTGAAACGTGTTTCTGGTGGGCGCGTATCCAATGCTTTGCTTGACAACCTACAAGTGGGGGATGTTCTGGAAGCGGAAACGCCAGATGGTCAATTTCATCTAAAAGAGCATTCTGTTCAGCCTCTATTGCTGTTGTCTGCTGGTAGCGGCGTAACACCAATGCTGTCGATGGTTCGTTACTTGGCTGATCACAACCAACTCGATGATGTGGTGTTCTACCATCAGTGCAGCAGCGAGATTGATATTCCGTGCAAGGATGAGTTAAACGAGTTAAAGCGCCAACACCCGGGGTTGGATGTAAAGATCTGCTTAACGCAACCTGCGATAGATTGGTTTGGTCTTAAGGGGCGAATCAGTCTATCTCATATAAAACAGATCAAAGATGTTGAACAGCGCCAAGTGTTTGTTTGTGGTCCTGACGGCTTTATGCAAAAGGCGAAAAACCTATTGCTTAAGAAGGGGCTCCCAGAAGGCAATTATCATCAAGAAGCATTTGGTGTTGCAGCGACAAAAGCTAAGCCAGAGAAAAGTGTTGAGATTGAATTCAACGGCTTTAAGTTGATGGGTAACAACCAACAAACGTTACTTGAACAAGTTGAGAATGCCGGTCAAAGTATTACCAATAGTTGTCGTGCGGGCTTGTGTGGTGCTTGTAAGGTTCAATTAGAATCAGGACAGGTAGAGCATCCTGACGTGCCTGCACTGAGCGCAGAAGAGCGCGCGATGGGGAAAGTGCTCGCGTGTTGTGCTATTCCGGAAACTGATGTGACGCTGACAGACTAACGTTGCTGAGCATAAACACTGCTTGTAACAAGCAAACAAAAACGCCGCTAAATTAGCGGCGTTTTTATCTATAGCAGAACGATTTAAAAACGAATCGTTGATGTGCACAATCGTGATTTAGTCGTAGATCGTTGGGATCGGCTGACGCTTGTGCTGAGTCATTTTGTAGATAGCCACAAGGCGATCGCTGACTTCTTGAGATACTGGCTTGCCTTCTAGGAAGTCATCGATTTGTTCGTAAGTTAAACTCAGAGCATCTTCATCAGCTTTTTGAGGATCAAGCTCTTCTAAGTCTGCCGTTGGTACTTTCTTCACGAGCTGCTCAGGCGCACCCAATGTTGCTGCAACTTCGCGAACTTGACGTTTGCTCAAGCCGAATAGTGGGGCCATATCGCACGCGCCATCACCGAACTTAGTGTAAAAACCAGTGATGTTTTCTGCTGAGTGATCAGTACCAAGAACCAAGCCACCAACGTAACCAGCGATTTCGTATTGAGCGACCATGCGTGCACGCGCTTTTACGTTACCCTTCACGAAGTCCACTTTTGCAGCATCCGTTGGAAGAAGGTCTGTTCCTTCAAGTGCGACGTGAGAAGCGGCATGGAGACCATCGACACCAGCTTTAATGTTTACTGATACAGAGTGCGTTGGTTGGATGAAAGAAAGTGCGAGCTGTGCTTCATCTTCGTCTTTTTGTTCGCCATAAGGCAAACGAACAGCGATAAACTGGTAGTTGTTGTCACCAGCTTCTTCGTTTAGTTGGTCTACAGCCAGTTGAGCCAAGCGACCACATGTCGTTGAGTCAACGCCACCGCTAATGCCAAGAACAAGAGACTTACAGCCTGCTTCTTGCAATTTACGCTTAATAAAAGCGACACGGCGTTCAATTTCGAAATGCGGATCGATAGAAGGGAGTACTCGCATTTCATCGCGGATGGATTGTTCCATTTAGGGTTCCTTTTCCTGCAAATATGTACGACACCAAGTGAGTGTGAATAAATTCATACTGTCGCAGGCGTTTATAGTTCACAAATGGCGATAAACCATGCAGTTGATGTCTATAAACGTCGCTTTAGTGTCAAAAAGCTCTAAAGATTAGTAGTATCATACCGAATTCATCGGATTAGAAAACTCTCTTCAACCAGGTAATCACCGGATATGAAAAAAATCGCCGTTTTTGGCAGCGCATTTAACCCACCAAGCTTAGGTCACAAGAGTGTGATCGAGTCACTGAGCCACTTTGATCTTGTGCTACTAGAACCAAGCATTGCACACGCTTGGGGCAAAAATATGTTGGATTACCCAATTCGGTGCAAACTGGTTGATGCCTTTATTAAAGACATGGGGCTTTCTAATGTTCAACGCTCAGACCTTGAGCAAACTTTGTACCAACCAGGACAAAGTGTGACGACTTTTGCGTTATTAGAAAAAATTCAAGAAATCCACACGCAAGCCGATATAACTTTTGTCATTGGTCCTGATAATTTCTTCAAATTTGCTAAATTTTACAAAGCAGAAGAAATTACGGAACGTTGGACTGTGATGGCATGCCCTGAGAGAGTGAAAATCAGGAGCACCGATATTCGCAATGCATTGCTCGAAGGTAACGATATTAGCGGGTATACAACATCAACGGTCAGTGAATTATTGCTAAGCGAAGGCTTATATAAACAATCGTAATCTGAGAACTGAGAGGTCAGGTTTTCATGGTCAGAATCGTCGTACTTAGTGCATGCGCAATGCTTGTGGCAACACAGGCGAGTTCCGCATGTAACTATTTATCTGATCGTTCCGTTGTATTTGCTGATAACACCATGCCAGTTTGTGAAGACATCTTTGACAGTGTTGGCGTTCTTAGTATCGATACGCTCAATTGGTATACCGCAGAAAAACAGATAGAAGGTCCGACAGAAAGTTACTGGGATCAATGGGCGTTCAAGTCTGAAGACTCTCCAATACTTACTCAAAATTTAGATAGTAACTATTTTGGGCTCGGGTTATGGATGCCAGAAGAACTGCGTGATGATGAAGCCGAAATGAGTACAGAAGAGTGGCTGAGAAGTCATGGCTTAATGTTCAGCATCGGCTTTGGTGACAAGAATGGCAGTGAACCACGAATGCGTGTTGATTACCGCTGGCATGAATACTATGACGCTGATTGGATGATGCAGATCGAAGTACCGTTTTAATATTCGAATCAAAATAAAAAGGGCGCACATTGATGCGTCCTTTTTGTATTCTATTGCGACTTACCCTTTATAGCGCTTCCCCAAACACCAAAAAGCAAAGCTGTTCGTATTCTTCTTCATTGTCGTTAAATAGCTTCGCAACGATATCCGCTTGTTTTTTGCCGGATAACTTCATCTTGCGTGCTTCTCGAAGCGTTAATACTAGACAAAGCTCAATGGAAATCTGAGATTCACAGCCTGGTTTCCACTTATTGATAGAATCCGTTAATGCTGAACTGGTAAGCATTGGTTTGAGTGTTAGCACTTCGTGTTTCACAACCGCTAGCAAGTCGAGCTGATGTTCACTGCGTGCTTTTGTCATCACCAACTTTTCAATCAGCGCTGACAATAACACTGGTAGTTTCACGTAGCCTGCTTGTTGAGCAAATGCATCAGTTAAGCGCACAGAGAAGTCACAGCGAGTTACTCGTGTGTTAGGTAAAAAGGTGAGGGAGCTCAAACATCCCTGAGGAATCCAGAAGTGTTGACCCGGTTCAATGGCATACTCATGTTTACCCAATTTAATGATCGCCAAACCTTCCACTACTGATAGTAAGCTGTGTTTTAGCGCTTTTTTACGCGCAGCAACATTAAGAAAAGGGTAATTAGCGTCGTGAAATTCAATTGCGTAGTTCATTGTGAATACCAGAGTTTTTGGGGCGCTAAGGGTAACGCTAAACCCCTAAATTGCCAACCGGATAACAGATTTTTTTGCGAATAGAAATTGTAATGCTACTGGTATGACCATGTTAAAAGTATGGTCTGAAATGCTGCGGGTTGGCAAAACAATGCGTAAAATGTGCCAGCTTTTTTTGAAATGAATTGAATAATGACTGCCAATAACGATCCTTATATTGAAATTCGTCCATACAACGACGAAGAAATTCCAGCTGCGCTGGACCGCCTGATCAAAGACGATGAGTTTATCAGTGCGATTTTAAACCACCGTTTTGCAAACAAAGCGGCGTGGTTCAAAACACTCATGAGTCCGATTATCCGTGTCTACTTAAAAGCGAAGTGGAGTAAACTGGATTCTGTGGAAGCCATTCAGCTAGAAGTGAAGAAGTACCTTAAAGACACACTAGATACGACTACTGACGGAGTTACTTTTTCAGGTTTGGACAAACTCGACAAGAACACATCGTACTTGTTTGTCTCTAATCACCGCGATATCGCAATGGACCCCGCGCTTGTTAACTTTGGTTTACATCAAACAGACCACCGTACAGTGCGTATCGCGATTGGTGATAACCTGCTTAAGAAACCTTGTGCGACGGAGCTAATGAGGCTCAACAAGAGCTTTATTGTAAAACGTTCTGCGAAAGCACCACGTGAAATGATGAAAGCGCTTGGTCTACTGTCGGGCTATATTAAGCACTCTTTAGATACCGGTAACTCAATCTGGATTGCGCAAAAAGAAGGTCGTGCGAAAGACGGTAATGATTTCACTGACCCAGCAATCTTGAAGATGTTCCATGTTGAAGGTCGTAAGCAAAAAATCAGCTTTGGTGAATACACTCGTTCACTGAAGATTGTGCCTGTTTCTATCTCTTACCAAAATGACCCTTGTGATATTGCAAAAGCTAAAGAACTGTATGAAAAAGCAGAGAACGGCAGTTATGAAAAAGGTGAGTTTGAAGATATTGAAAGCATCATCCAAGGTATCGTGGGTTACAAAGGTAAAGTGCATGTCGCATTTGGTGATGTGATCAATCAAGAGTTCGAGACGCCGGATGAGTTGGCAAACGAAATCGATCGCCAAATCCACAATAACTACCGCGTATTCCCTATCAACTTGCTCGCTGCGGGTCGTGAAGACGAATCGATCACTGAGTCAGTAAAATCTCAGTTGCAAGAGAAACTTGAACAGCTACCGACAGGTGCGCATAGTTACTTGGTTGCAAGTTACGCTAACCCAGTAAATAATCAAGAATAACCTTGCTATTGTCCATTGCGCGAAGTAGCAATGGACATTCAATTGCGAGGAACGGGACCTAATCGGAATCTATCTCAGGCGTGTTATTTGTTAGATTCTGAGCTCGTTCCTCACTTCAATTACTTTTATGGTGCAACCGCACCGCCTAAGGTCAAATTCGTTGGCCACTTTGTCACTCGATTTCCTCCCAAGAAGATGTTGCCTTTGACTGTCATGGTGTCAGGAAATGTTGTGACCTTTGAACCTCCTATATAGAGGTTACCATCCACCACCAATCCTTCTGGTAGTTCGGTCAATGGTGTCCGAATGACGCTCAAGTCGCCTTTTACTCTTAGTCTTGCTGGTAGGTTAGTTAACGGGGTATCGGTTAAATTCAAATAACCACCCAGTTTTACACCGCGAGGCCAGCGTTCAACTTTACTACCAAGTAAATTTGCATAGCCTTTAATTTTAACTCCAGGTCTTATCGTTTTGAGGGCGCTATTCGTTGCTTCAAGGCTGCCTTGAACATCGAGTCCTTTAGGAAGTTTAGTAATCGGTGTCTGGGAAATATTGAGGTTTCCTTTTACGACAAGACCATCAGGTAGGGTCGTATAGGGCTTGTTGCGGAGATCGATATTACCGTAGTTGTCGGTATGACCGAATTTAGCATAGTAATCAAGCTCGTAAGCGATAGAAGAGCTCGAGAAAAACACCAGAGCTAATAAAAGAGGAAAAATGCGCATAGCAACCACAGTATTGGTAAAAGCGAGAAAAGGATAACGTAAAGCTTGGGGGGCTGCTACCTATCCATGTCTCAAGAATATGAGATGCTGCCAAGAACTGAAAGCGCTTCTTTGTTAGTTTTATGGCTCTTCATTAAGGGGATATTCATGAACGTAAGATCGATTTCTGTTTTGCTTGCAAGCGTTGCTGCTGTTTTATCAAGTTTTGCGATGGCGAAATCCTATAATACGCCAGATTCAAAAGCGTTAGTGGTGGCAGACGGTAAGCTAGGGCAGCGTGTTTGTTACTATGACGACAAAGCCTACACTACTGGGGCAGTGCTAAACGTAGATGGGGTGCTACTGATGTGTACCGATGAAAATGATTTTGAAACTAATGGCTCGTTGAAGTGGGTTGTGTTTCAGAAAGACAAGAAATAGATAGGTTCATCAGAGATCAAAAAAGCGAGCTGGATGCTCGCTTTTACCTATCTAACGATGAAATATCGACGATTAACGCGCTAGAGAGCGAGTCTTAAGTTCGAAGATTAGCTTTTCAGCGCTTACTTCAAACTTGAATCGAGCAGTAAGCTCTTTCGAATCTTCCGTTAGTTCAGAAACGTTGTATTCAACGCCTGTACAAACTTGTTTTGCTAGTTCGATGTATTTCGCCAACTCAGCTTCAAGTGCTGCTTTAGTCTCTGCGAAAATCGTTACGTCAGCGACATCGTCGCCTTCTTTGATGATAAAACCCATTTCACCAGCGCAACCGCAAGCTTCACATACTTGGTTTTCTTCTAATTCGACACTCATAACGAATCCTCTTGTAAATACTGTCAGTATTCTATCAGGTATTTGATCTCTATCTACAAAAATGAATGATTTTGGATAAAAAAAGGACAGTATGTTATGTTGTTAATGGAGGGTTAACTAATTTTATTAGAACTTCCTTAAGGAAATTAGTGTGATATGTATCAATATTTAAAATCAATTAACCTAGATATTCGTGAGATTTCTGTCAGGTGAGTTGAACTGGGGTTCAATTTATAAGACTATTTCCGGATTAATTATTTTTACATAATTATCATTCTTAGCCTGAGAATAGTTTCGATGAATGATTTGGTGCAAGGTTTTGATGGAGTGGACTTTTCGCCATATTTTGAGTCACATGTATTGACAGAAATATCACTGTAAATTGCACGTTACGCAGTGCAGTTTAGTTATGATTGGTCCTCTAACTTTGATGTTTGAGGTATACAGTACATAATGCTGAGGATGATTTTCATTCTGGCCTCATTTAATTGTGAGTTAGATGGATTTACAAAGAGAAGAGCTTAAAATATGCCAAAGCGTAGTAAAGAAGATACCGAAATCACTATCCAGAAGATCATGGATGCCGTTGTTGATCAGCTTCTGAGACTTGGTTATGACAAAATGTCTTACACCACGTTAAGCCAGCAGACAGGTGTATCGCGTACAGGTATTAGCCACCATTTCCCTAAGAAAACGGACTTTACCGCCGCTTTAGACGGTCGTATTTTCAAAATGTTCGTTGAACATCTAGAATTCGATAAAGGTCTGGAAGCGTTTTCAAAGAGCTGGATCACGGCTCTAGAAGACTCTGAATTCTTAGCGATTTTGCGTCTATTATTCCACCATATTGTTACTTCTGAGAGCGCGCACGAGTTTGCGGCAAACGGCATTGATCGTTTGTACAAAATGGCTGAGAGCCAGTTTGGCGCAGGCAGTGACAAAGAGCTAGAGTGGTTGATTGGTCGCTCATTGATCCAAATGAGCAAGTAACACCACAGTAAATAGCTAAAACCAAGAGGCTGTTTGGCTCTTGAGTATGTTTAGACCTGATTTCAAAGTGTTTGAAGTCAGGTCTTTTAATTTCTTTATGTTGGCGTTTAGCCAACGTTTTTGCTTTCTATCTTTCTCATTAAACGCAGCATGTTTGATGGCATTAACCTTTCCTATCTCCTCTAGACTTCACCCCATCATCTCTTTTCTTTGCTGCCTATCGAGTCGAAGATCTTCATACATTGACAGCAGGAATGTAATGTATGTATGGCGTCAGACGATGAGTTCATTTACAAATTTGCGTCGTCATTTATTCCTTTTTTCAAAATAATCTTACTGTCTGTTTTGTTATTTTTGTGTCATAGAGAGTTATCGAGCGCAAAGAATTCATGCACTTCGGTTGGAAACTGCGCCAATCTGTTCTTATGCTGAATAATAACCTCAAGTTATTAACGAAGTGGAACATGGCTAAAGATCTATTCTCAACTCTTGACTTAAACCTGCTCAGGACATTCATCATTCTTCATCAAGAGCGCAATATGCGGCGCGCTGCTGAACGTTTGTTTGTTTCCCAACCCGCCGTGAGCAAAGCGCTACAAAGATTGCGTGATCATTTTGAAGATGAGCTTTTTGTGAAAACTCACCATGGTTTGCGAGCAACCGAATATGCCAATGATCTTGCAGAGAGCTTAGCGCCTTTGTTGGACGATATTTCCATAACGATAAACGGTTCCAAGGCATTTAACCCACTGGAAATGAACGGCACGGTAAAGATCGCTCTGGCACCATTTATTCTTAGTTCTTACGCGAGTGAGATCTTTCAAGCCATCAGGCAAGCTGCCCCTCATGTCCAAATTCATTTGCTGAATTGGTCTCGCTCAACCATGGAAGAGATCATCAAGGACGAAGTTGTGTTAGGAGTCAATTACGAAATAAACCATGCACCCAAAGAGCTTCTGACTAAAATGATCGTTAAAGATGAATTCTGTGCTTATGTGCGAAAAGATCATCCTCTACAAGGTCACCGACTGCAGATATCTGATTGCAATGATCTGGAATTTGCAACTGTCATCGCTGCTGACTGGAACTCGAACATTTCTTTTTCAGAAAAGATCATGAAAATTAAAGGGGTAGAGCCAAAAATCGCGTTTAGATCAGAGCTTCCATCAGCCATCATCGACGTAGTCGCAAACTCAGATATGGTGTTTCCTGCATCAAAAACCGTCAATGTCGATAAACTTTATAAGCTACGTAGGTTGGATATTGAGTTGGATGGTATGGTGATAGAACCGTGTTTGCACGCTTACTTCCATCATAAGAATCGTCGCAACGAAACCGTGCACTGGTTACGTAATATCGTGACCGAAGTGATCATTAGTCACCTCGAACGCCCTCAAGAACAATAATAACCATCGGTTATCAAGCTCTCTACCTTGGTTTATTAATAACCCGCCGTTAATGGCGGGTTTCTTATAAGCGATTAGAGCAATAAAACACCGCTCAATATACTTCTCTTCATCGGGCAGGGAGTCCACTGAATCTGCAAGAGGCAGCCCTGAATTTCGACAAATTAAGAGAGTAAATCATGAAAGTTAAATTACTAAGTGCAGTTATCGCAGCGTCTTTTCTAGCCGGTTGTTCATCATCTGGTTCTTCGGACTCCCCAAGTGAGCCTGCAGGAGTTGCATCGGTACAAACCTTCGAAGGTGAGCACTTTGATGGCATGGCAATTCAAGGTGACAACGGCGAATACAACACAGTAGCTATTCGCGGCGTAGAAGGTAACACCGTATTCAACGTTGGCGGTGAGCTGTACTTCACTGACGGCGATGTGGTGAAAGACGCTTCTGGTAACGTAGTTGGTAACATTGAAGTTCGCAATAATGAATTGGTGTTTGTGAATGACAAAGGCTTTATTCACTTATCTGTTGACGATGGTCGTCTAGTAGTCGAAGAGGTAAAACCTAAGATCGAGCATCCTATTGAAGAAGATGTAGATCCTGGTTACGGAGGCGGCGTTGTTCCTACATATGGTGACATCATCGAGCTTGAAGGCGCTGCGGTTATCGTTGGTGATAATGGCAACCATGTGTTTATCAGTAAAGACGAAACAGACACGATAAACATTGCCGTCGGTGATTCGGGTGCCTCTTACACCGTTAATGGTAGTGAGATTCGAAATGAAGACGGTGAGATTGTCGGACACACTTCAAAAGAGGGTGATAACTACATCGTACGCTTAGAAGATGGTACAGAAGTCGTATTCCGTAATGAAGATGGTCGTTTATTCGCAGGCGTTACGAACCGCCCGGATATTAGCCATCCAATTGAAGGTGTGCCAATGCATCCAATTGAACTTCCGTCGCCAGTTAACCCAATCGAGCCGGAAATTGGTCACCCGATCGAAGGTCCAGTTAATCTTCCTGCAAATGAGTTAACCAAAGAACAGCGTGCGGAGCTGAAACAAAAGGTTCAATCTCTGTCACAAGAGCAACGTCAGCAAATAAAAAGAGCGATTCGCGACCGCGTTGAGCGTTCGTAAGCTAATCGCATAAGGGTAAGTAGCAAGGAGCCGCTTGAATAAAGTGGCTCCTTTTTTTGTTTTAACTCTTCTTCACAGGTCTCTCCAATGAATAAATCTTTAACATTGCTTTGCGCGCTCTTTGCTGTCCCGTGTTTTTCCGCTGACTATAAAATGCCAGAGTTTGGATTGGACGTATCCAATACAGATGATGAATGGATTGTCACTGCTAGTGGCTACTTACAAGCAACGGAAGAGTGGAATATTTCAGCGGAAATTGACTCGACTGGTTACCTAGAACTTGGGACTGGATATGGTGTCATGCTGGGACAGTTTTATACCGAAGCTTTTGTGAGTTACGGACGTGCTGATTTGTTTGATGTGTATGACGCCGGCGTATTTACTGGAACAGCGTTGGGTGAAGATTGGATGGTTTATGCCAATAGCTCTCACGAATGGAGAAAAAGCGCTATTGGTAAGTCATTTCCGGCATTCGAAAATACAACAAGAGAATGGAAAAACACCATCGGGGCAAGTTATACACCAATTGAATTTGTCAGCCTCGGCTATGCTTATAACTACGATAAAAAGCTCACGGAGGGCGGTCATCGTACAAACCATGAAGTGCGAATTACATTAAAACCAAAGTGGGTTGAACCTTACGTGAAATACACATTTGGTGAACATAGAGTCTCTCCAGGTTCCACGAAGGTAAGTGAAGAAAATAGTGTGGAGCTAGGCGTTAACTTCAACTTTTAAGGAGTCGATATGAACATACAATCAACGATGATTGAATACGCAGTGGCGATTATGGGGTTGCTCTTGACGGGAATCACCCTCTAAGCCGGAAGCTTAGAGGGTTTAGTAAATTAACGATTGATATTGTAGCGAGCCATTGCTGCTTCTTCTGTTGTCACGACTGTTTTACCGATCGGAGCTAGAGAGATAACCGCAAGTTTCAGGTGTTGAAGGGCAAACGGGATGCCGATGATGGTGACAAAGCACGCTACGGCAGAAAGTACGTGACCGATTGCCAACCAGATACCTGCAAACACAAACCAAATTACGTTACCAATGACACCAAGTGGGCTCGTGCCTATGTCCATTTCATTGGTTAATTCATCTCGTGAGACTGCTTCTTTACCGAATGGGAAGAACGAGAAGTTCCCCATTACAAAACAAGCGCGTCCCCATGGAATGCCGATGATGCTGATGAATGCTAGAAGTCCAAAGAACCACCATAGCAAACCCATGAATACGCCACCGAATACAAACCAGATGATGTTGCCGAGTGTTCTCATTTAAAACCCTTTTTGATTTATAGCGTTGTGTTAAGTATGTCACACGAATCTTAACAGAGGATGAATGGACACACTTTATCTTAAATAAGCAATCATTGATGAGAATACAGATTTAATACAGGTACTAGACCGCATGAGATGGAGTAAAGAAAAGGCTCTCAACGAGAAATGTCGAGAGCCTTTCAGGTTAGGCAGTAGCTAAGTTCAAGCGAGGGACTGGCTTGTCATTGATTGGCAGGTGAATCAGTGCTGCAATAAATGCTAATACAACGGTCGACCACCAGATTGGGTCGTACGAACCGTAGTAATCGTAAATACGACCGCCAACCCAAGCTCCTAAGAAGCTACCTACTTGGTGCGTAAAGAACACCAAGCCATACAAGGTGGAAAGGTAACGAGCTCCAAAGATTTGACGAACTAAGCCGGAAGTCAGTGGCACTGTGCCTAACCAGCAAAAGCCAATTGCACCACCAAAGATAGCAGCGGTGTGTTCGGTGACAGGTAGCGTCACAAAAGCACCGATTACGACTGTGCGCATCAAATAAAGTGCAGACATAACATGACGCTTGTTAAAGCGGTCTGCCATTACACCCCAGAAGTACGAGCCAAAGATGTTGAAAATACCGACGTACGCTAGCGCCATTGCCGCCGTTGATGCCGGTAAATCTTTATCGGCTAAGTAACTCGGCAGGTGAGTCGCGATGAACATTACGTGGAAACCACAAACAAAGAAGCCAGCATGGATTAGCCAATAGCCTTTATGTGAAAAGGCTTCTTTCAATGCTTCTTTTAGAGTTTGTGTGTCTTCTTGAGCATTAGTTGCATTGCTCGCTTGTGGTTTCGCCGTTCTCATGAACAGTGCAAACATGATCATAAAGCTACACAGTACAGCGAATGCTTGAAGCGCGCCTTGCCAGCCAAAATCACTCAACAGCGCTTGGGCACCTGGGATCATGGCGAACATACCGAATGAACCTGCGGCTGTTGTCAAACCAAATGCTTTCGCAGCATGTTGCGCAGGGACGACCTTTGCAACGGCACCTAGCACGATCACGTAACTGGTCGCGCTCAGACCAAAACCGACCAAAACACCAAGTGACAGGTACATCATGGTTGGTTCAACTGCGATAGAAGTCAGGTAGAGACCCAAAGCGTAAGAAATGGCACCTAAAATGATAATACGCTTCGCGCCCCAACGATCTGAAGCCATACCAACAAACGGTTGGAACACACCAAACAACAAGTTTTGCAACGCAATAGCAAAGCTAAAGAACTCGCGACCAGTGTGAAAGTAGTCTGAAATTGGCATCATGAAAATGCCGAAAGATTGTCTGATCCCTAGACAAATAATCAAAATCCCTATTCCAAGCCAAACAAGAATTGGAAATCGGAAAATACTCATAATTTGCTCTTATTAATGATGGTGGTGATGAGAATGATCATGATGCTCGCCGTCGCCTGTGGTTTGGTGACAGCCGCTGTTGATGGCTTGCTCTGCTAATATTTCCAGCAACCTAGGAGAGTGATGGACGATAACTAAAGATAGCCCCAACATGACGGACATTCTCAGCACCTGAGCGAAAATGGATTGAGAAAAAAGCATGCATTGTGCGCTCAAGTAGAAAAATGAGCGCGAAGTGTAGAGATAATTGTCTAGCGAGACAAATTACAAAAAGTGAATAGAGGTATGCGTTCTATGCATACCTCTATAATATTTCGTTTATAGTTTTTGTTCTGCAGTTATTAGGGGAACGCGGGTAGAGACTGCGTGTAAGGCAATGTTGTGGATCATTTCGTCAACCGTTGTGCAGCAGTCCATAAGAATTGAGACATCATACTTTTCTGCCGCTTTAGAAATCGCAGTATGAGTGACACAGTTTTGCGTCATCATACCGCATACCAATAGTTCTGTTACCCCATGTTTTTGCAGCACTTCTTCAAGGTTTGTTTGCTCAAAGCTGTCTGCAAAGTGCTTGATAACTACATCTGCACTCGGCGCCAGCGCTAAGATCTCAGGGTGAATAGCAGCACCTTCGGACCCCTCATTAAAGAAAGGTGCAATACCCATTGCCGGATCCGCAATGTGCTGAATATGAATGATAGGAATATTTTTCTCATTCGCTTTAGCAATTGCGCTCTTGATGTTGTTTAGTGTTGCTTCTGTATTCCATAGAGGAAATTTACCGTTTGGGAAGTAGTCGTTTTGTAGATCGATAACAAGAAGTGCTGCTTGGCTCATGGTGTTTTCCTTTTGTTTTCAGTGAATGTATTGCTTTGGTATGGGAGCTATTATGCGTGCTTTCTTTTATCTTGCTCAGTGTCTAAAATGACAAAAAATTGGTTAAAAACGACAATTGGAATGAATGAGATAAACATTGCCATTGTGAGCTATCCGGGCGCCTCCAAAGCGTCAGTCTTTGGTTTGCAGGAGCTGTTTGAGATGGCAAGCCGCGCTGCGATTGAGCTGGGTGCTGAATGCCGCTTTGATGCAGACATCATTGATTGGCAAGAAGACGTTATTCGAGCCGGTGATTTCACGGTCGTCATATTGCCGCCAAGCGGCGCGGAGCAATATTATCTTTCGCCAAGTGAGGCGTTAACGTCTTGGCTGTTTGAGCAACACAAAGCAGGAGCGGTTGTTACGTCTGCATGTGCCGGGGCTTTTGTTCTCGCTCAAGCTGGTTTGTTGAACAACAAAGCGTGCACGACACACTGGGGGCTTGCAGGGTTATTCCGAGACAAGTTTCCTAACGTGAGGCTTAAGCCAGAATCCATCCTTATCAATGAGGGCAGTATCATCACGGCTGGTGGCATGATGTCTTGGCTCGATTTAGGGCTGGAGTTGGTATCTCAGTTAAGCACGCCTTCGGTGATGCGGTTATTGGGAAAAATGTTGGTGGTAGATACAGGCGCGCGCGAGCAGCGTTTTTATCAGCAGTTCATGCCTAATTTTCAACATGGTGATAGTGCTGTGCTTAATGTCCAACATTATATGGCCGACCATTTCTCACACACCATTTCAAACCAAGTGTTATCAGAACTGAGCTGTTTGACCGAACGAACACTTCAAAGACGTTTTCAAAAAGCGACAGGTTTGAACTTGAATCAGTATCTACAACACCTCCGGGTACAAAAAGCATGTGACTTGCTGGAATCAAGCAACCTCACTTTTGAGGCGATTACTTACCACGTGGGGTATCAAGATGCGAGCGCGTTTCGAAAAGTATTCATTAAAACCATGGGACTGGCACCCAAAGCATTCCGCGCTCGTTTTTGTGCTTAATTATCGACGCACTGATTGTTCAATGTGCTGACAAATCGCTTCGGCAAGTTGATGACTAGCAATGTTGCGCTGGACAATTTCAGTGGCGACTTTACCTGACTGAATGACATTAAACCAATCTAGCAACATAGAGTGGAAACCTTTACTGGTCAGCATTGGCGTCCAATCTTTCAAGCTGAGCTTTTGCTCTTGATTGTCTTGCCACAGTCTCCCTTCAACAAATGAATCAAATTCAATCGCTTTATTTGAATAGCAAGCTTGGACTCGCTCCGTTGTGATACCAAAATGGCGGTTCATTGATGCGTGAAACAGTGTCTCACCATGCTGCCATTGGATATCTAAACGAGCCAGTTGGTCGCCTTCCATTTGGTGCGTAATGTAAGCGTCTTGTAGATCTGCTTTGGTCGTAATGTTCACGCTATCGAGAGGGTGGATAAAATCATCGAAAATGAAGGTACGAATATCCCCCGGTAATTGATGACGATTCTTCTCCCAACGTATTGATTTCAAGCCTGAAAGTTCGCCTTGCTGTACGCCCGGCATATGCTGATTGTAGAGCGGAATGTGACGGCGATTGAAACCGACATACAAAGGCTGATTCACGCGTTCTGCTAGTTCGTATAGCTTTTCCACCTCAGCAGCACTGTCTGCCAAAGGTTTGTCAACAAATGTCGGGATGCCTTGTTCTAAAAAGAAAGATGCGATTTGAGGGTGAATGCTCGTCGCTGCATGAATCATTACTGCATCCACACCCATGCCAACCAACTGTTGGTAGTCCTGACAGGTTTCTGTGATGCGATATTGTTGAGCCAGTGTGTTAAGTGTATTTGCGTTACGGGTACAAAATACCAGTTCAACATTTGGAATCTGGGTGATAACAGGAAGGTAGGCTTTTTGAGCAATGTCGCCCAAGCCAATGATGCCAATTTTCATTTGGTTCTACTTTGTTCGTTGACGGGATAAACATTATAACGAGAACCTGTTGGATTTCTGAGAGCAAAAGGTCATAAAAAAGCCTGATTCATATGAATCAGGCTTTATCGTGCTGTTTGATACTAAGATGTTCTGCAGGTTTTAAAGATATCCAAATCTCCATCATAAGCATCGGTTTCTACGTCCATGATACCGAGTAAAGAGTGGAATACATTATCGTGAGAGTGCGTCGCGGTTTGTTGCGCCTCTTGTTCCAAACAATCAGTATTGATGTGTTTAGCTTGCTTAAAGCCCGGAGACATCCAAAGTATCATAGGAACACGCTTTTGGAAATCAGGCGCCAATCCGTAAGGCATGCCGTGTAAGAACAAGCCATTTTCACCTAAAGACTCACCGTGATCAGAAACATAAATCATGGCCGTATTGTATTTGTCTTCTAGCGCTTTCAATTTCGCTATAGTTTGATCCAAAACGAAGTCCGTGTAGCGAATAGTATTGTCATAAGTATTGACGATTTGTTCAACGCTACAGTTTTCGATGTCTGCACGCGGGCAGTCTGGTTGGAAGAAGGCTTTGTCTTTTGGATAGCGTTGGAAATACGTTGGACCATGACTACCAATGAGATGCAGCGCAACAAGGCGGTTACCTTTCATGCTTGCGATTTGATCATCTAGGTTATTTAGCAATGCGATGTCATAGCAAGTGCTGCCGTTGCACTGTTCATTTTTCTGGCTGCGGTCCACATCCATCTTATTGATCTTATGCGCGACGCCTTTATCTCCGCCGTCATTGTCTTTCCACATCAAATCAATGCCAGCACGTTGCATTATATCCAAAGCATTGTCTTGGTTATCTGCTGTACTACGATCGAAGTCGCTACGAGGCAGTTGCGAAAACATACAAGGAACGGAAACCGCTGTTGCTGTACCGCAAGAGGAAACGTCTTGGAATGAAATGACGTCTAGCTTGCTGGTGTATGGGTTGGTTTCGCGATCGTAACCGTTGATTTGGTAGTTTTGAGTACGCGCAGTTTCTCCTAATACGAAGACAACCAGAGTAGGCTTCTCTTTGGCTTGTTCTAAAGCTAGCTGAGATTGCTTAGCATCAGTGCCAATCTCACGGTATGGTTGTGGTGTTGTCAGGTAGGTTTCTTTGACATAACTAGAGATCGCATACACGTACTGAGTAGGGATAATGATTTTCTTTAAGTAGCTATTATTACGACCAACGGATGCGTAGTCTTGGTAATACAAACCAGCAATCACCGCAATGATCACTAAAGAAGCAAGCATTGAGACGATTTTAGTTAATGTGAATCTTAGCCAGTTTCCTTTTAGCGATTGAAACTTCACTTTAAAGACAAGTAATGCAGGAAGTACCCCCATCAAAACTGTCCAGATCAACGAGTAAGCGCTGAAGTAAGAACTTGCTTCACTGGTATCAGTTTCGACAATATTGGTGATCATGTCGGTATCGAAGAGTGTGCCGTAGTTGTAGCTCGCGTAGCTCACTATACCTGAGGTGATCAGCAATAAGATAAAGAATGGTTTACTGATCCAAGGCCAACTGAACAAGTTGAATAAAAAGTTCAGCGCTGCAAAAAAGAAGATGGGAATGGTAATAATGAAACCGATCTTAACTTGATCGAGATTAGTAAGGATGTGAACCAATTCCTTGTAAATGGGAATGTTCACCACAAGGGCGAAATACAAGGCGAGTAAAAGCGTAAAGGTAACGTAAGAGAGACCTTTAGTTGGTAGTTCAATTGTCTTCATAATTGACGTACTTCGATGTAACTAAATTAAAATCGACGCCCAAACAAATAGGGCGAGAACAAGCGCAACAAATACTGCTGCGGAACCAATGTCCTTGGCTCTTCCACTGAGTTCATGCCAGTCATCGCTGACACGATCGACAACCGCTTCGATGGCGGAATTAATCAATTCAACTATTACAACCAGCAGCAAGCTGCTGATCATCATTGTTCGTTCAAGCATGGTGACGGGAAGCAAGAATGCAGCGATAGAGAGTACTAACGTCAGTACTAACTCTTGTCTAAATGCTGCTTCGTTAATCCATGCTGCTTTCAATCCTTGAAGTGAATAGCCGGTTGCGTCCAATATCCGGCGAATGCCTGTTTTTCCTGGTTTCAAAATGGGGCCTATACTGCTGAGCCAAAAAAGAAGGGGCGCTTGAGGGATAAGCATCCCCTGATAAAAGAAAAGGCATCAAATTGCGAAAGTTGAGAGTAATAGGTCGAGCGTGAAACATTTGTGAAAAAGATGTCGCCTGACTATTATTTTATGCAATTGATGCTAATTTATACGTTATGAATCAAGGTCGTATACGGTATAGCCTTTATTTGCTAGGCATTTACGAAGCACGAGCGATTGGGTTTTGGTTGAGTCATTTGCACCGCCAAGTGCACCTGCGCCAGCACCGACTGCTGAACCAGCTACGGCACCTACGGCAGCACCACCGACGCCATCTTCTAGTGCGCCAGCTACGGCACCAACAAGAGCACCTGTCACAGCTCCATTTTTTGCTTCAGTTTTTGCCGCTTCGCCTTTGTCGACTTTTTCGGCATAACCTTGGCAATAAGCGAAGTCTTGCTCGTATTGAGCTTGGTCGACATTGGTCATATCAACGACAGGCTTTTGGTTGTAGGCACAAGCAGCAAGTGTGGAAGAAAGGGTGAGGAGAAAAAGGTGTTTATACATTTTTGTAATCCATTATTGCTGTGAATTGATGGATTAAATGTACACTGTTTTATTTTTGAGCTCTGTCTATCGTATGTATTGAAATGTCGTGTTTTGTAACAACAAGATAGGAGTTACTGATAAGTTTATGATTTTATTTTTGAAAGCATACCGTGAAGCATGCGCCGCCCAAAGGACTGTGAGAGACAGACACGCAGCCATCTTGTAACTCAACAATCTGTTTTACGATGGCGAGCCCTAAGCCAAAACCACTGGTGCTTTTGTTTCGCGCTTTATCGGCGCTATAAAATGCATCGAACAAGTGAGGCCAGTCTTTCTCTTCAATTCCGCAGCCGTCATCGTGGATCTGAATACAGCAGTGGTCGGGAGTATCAACCAGCTCTAAAACGATCTGCTTTTTCGCATAACGCATTGCATTGCGAAGTAGGTTATCGAGTGCACGTTTGAGCAGCGTTGGATCGGCGTTGACAACCACGCCTTGTGATTCGGCATCATCAATCACAATGGATAAAGGCGTATCGCGCTGCCATTTAGGAAGAAGCGATTGAAGAAAGCGAGATAACACCACGGTAGATGTTTGTATCTCGGAATTTGGTCGCTCCATTTTTGCGTAGTAGAGCAGTTCTTCAACCATTTTTTCCATATCGTCAATGTCTTCTACAATGCTATCGACGTATTTTTGCTGATGCTCATTTAACGAAGCGTCCGCCAGAAGATCGGCTTGCCACTGGAGTCGGAAGATTGGTGTTCTTAACTCATGAGCGACAGCATTGGTTAGCATTTTGTTACTCGTAATAAGACGAGAGACCTTCTCTGCCATATGGTTAAAGCTTTTGTTTAATGTTCCCACCGACTTCGCGCTGGAAGTATCGGCGCGAGCATTAAAATCACCGGATGCAAAATCCATCGTGACCTTCTCTAATGCCCTTACGCGGCGGCTTAAAAACCAAATCAGCAGAACACAATACAGTGCAAATCCAGCGAGGAAGAACAGCCAAACGATATTGTCGTCAAAATTAATGGCTTGAATGATTGGGCTGTTGGGGTTTTGGCTTAATTTGAATACTGGCGAGCCTGGTTCAAATCGAAACCATAAATCTCGATCCTCATCAAACGCGGTATTGACGGAAGGATCTTCATCGAAAGCTTGTTGAACCTCAAGAGGGACACTAGTCATCTCTTGAGCGATCAACAACATATGGCTAGAGGTTGCGAATTTCTCCAATTGTTGAATGGTGTAGTCTTCACCTTTTTCACGATAAATCGGATAAATAAGCTCATGGAAAGCTTGCGCCTCATGCTCTTCCAGTAGGTAGTCGTAGTCAGTGTTCAGTTGATAAACAATGATTTCGTAACCAACTAAACTGGCGACAAAAAGAATAATCAGACCTAAGAAGCTTTCCAGATAAATACGTTTCATTACGCATTCCAAGCATCAGGCATAAACAAGTAGCCTTTACCACGCACAGTGATGATCTTTTGTGGTGGAGTGGTGCTGTCGCCCAGCTTTTTGCGTAAGGTAACGATGCGGTTATCGATAGTACGGTCAGTGCCGTCATATTCGATACCACGTAAGGTTTTTGTTAGCCACTCGCGAGAAAGAGTTTGTTCAGGGTGGTTTGCGAGGACCCAAAGTAAGTCAAATTCACCATCGGTTAGGGCAATGGGCTCATGATTTAGAGCGCAAGCCTTACGTAGGCGGTTAAGGCATAATAACCCCACTTCTAGACAAGTATCGGAATCAGACGTCGTTACCTCCTTACGACGCAAAAGCATGCGGATTCGAGCAAGCAAAACTCGTGGTTTGATTGGCTTGTTTACGAAGTCATCTGCGCCGATTTCAAGGGCAGCGACGTGGTCAAAATCATCGTCGCTAGCAGTTAGCATCAAGACTTTGCCTTTAAAGCACTCGCGAATCTGGCGGCAGACGCTCAATCCATCTTGGCCAGGCAACATTAAATCAAGCAGTACGAGGTCGGGCTGAGCCTCTATAATCGCATCTGGAGCGTCTGTTCCATTATCGATACAACGGACGTCGAAGCCTTGTTCAACAAAGTATTCGCTTAACATGGCTTGCAGTTTAGGATCGTCTTCAACGATGAAAATTGATTGCTTAGTGTCTTGTACATTCATGGCAGTGATGCGCTTTGTAGGAATTCTTCCTGAAACTTAAACAAATTTGTCAGTGATTTCAATAAACATCAATAGTCTTGTGGAATTTATAGACGGCAGTGATTGAACTTAACAACCAATAAAAAAGCTCCGACGTTTATCGGAGCTTTTGAGAGTTAGAAGTCGATGCTAGCTAGCTTGAGGAGCGGGTGTCGAGTTTGTTACTTCAACTTGTTGCTCTTGTGCTTGTTTTGCAAGAAGTTCGTCTTGTTGGCGTTGATGCTCCATAATTTGTCCGTAGTTTTGCTTAAGGTATTGGAGTGTTTTAACCGCCGCGATGAAGAACACTGGCACGATCAATACGATGATCAGTACAGGGAACGCTTTAAGGATATTCAAGTCAGCATTAATCAGTAAGAAGATGATTGGTAGTGCTGTTAGCAATAAGCACCAGAACAGACGAAACATTGGGTTTACGTTTGCTTCTTCATCTAGCTGTTTAGTTGCGATGCCTGCTAGTGAATACGAGGTGCCATCTAGTGTTGTTACTGTAAACAGAATCATCGTGACTAGGTAGATAGCAGTTAGCAACATTGGAATAGATGTTGAGTCAAATACTTGCTTCACCAACTCAGTTGGCTGACCTTCACCAATCAGTTTGACACCATCAACGACGCCGTTGTTTACAAGATCCATTGAGAAGGTGCCACATACACCGAAGATAACCGCAGAGCCCATTGTGCCGCCAATCACGAGGATGAGAACCACGTCTTTTAGCTTCTGACCTTGGATGATCTTAGTGATGAAGACACCTACACCCGGTGAGTAAGAAATCCAGTTCGCTAGGAAGAATACCGTCCAGTATTGAGGGAACAACGTTGTGCCATATGGATCTGTGTTGGTGCTCATGCGGATGTATTCAGTCAACATGATACCAATGCCATTGGTTAAGTTGTTCATGATCAGAGCTGATGGTCCGATGATGAAGATGATGCCAACAAACGCTGCACAGATATAAATGGTTGCACTAGATAGGCGGGCCATGCCTTTCTCAATGCCGATGTAAGAGCTGAGAGAGAAGATCACTGACAACCCAAGGATAACGCCAATACCCAACATTAAATTGTCTGGAATGCCCGTTAAGCTCGCTAGGTTAGAGGAAATCATCGGGATGCCCAAACCTAATGTTAATGCGGTTGCGGCAAGCGTTGTGATGATAAACAGTAGGTCAATAAACTTTTGCGCCCAAACCGGTAATCGGTCATCAAACAGTGAGTTAATGACACCACTTAAGCTCATTCGACGGCTTTTCTTTAGGTAGAATACGACGGCGAATGGGATGGCTACAATGAGGTAGATAAACCAGCCTGCTGCGCCCCAGTGGAACATGTTGTAAGCCGTAGCGTATTCCATTGCCATGGCTTTATCTGTAATACCGAACTGAGGGTCCATGAAGTAGTATACCGCTTCAATAAAGCCCCAGTACATGGTGCTTGCACCCATGCCCGCAGACAATGCCATTGCGAACAGTTGGAATTTCGTAAACTTAGGTTTGGTGTCACCCATACGAATATCGCCATATTTAGAAAAGGCGAGGAACAATAGGGCACCTGTTGCAAAAAGTGTGTACCAAAGGAAACCAGAACCGAAGTTAATGACGGTAAAATCTAGCATGCCGCTCATGGTGCTTTTTACGGCTTCTGGGTATACCACTGCAAGAATACCTAGAAGCAGTACAAATCCAAAACTGCCAAAAGTAAGTTTCCAGTCGATTTCTGAAGTATTCAATTTCATTGTGACTTTCCAATATTGTCTATTAATGAGAATACTCGGACGGCCTTGTTTATTGTCACTGACACTCAGGGTGTCTGCCTTTCTCCCGTTCCCATACGAGTAATTAGAAAGGCAGACAGTGTAGGGGTAGAGGGATGTCAGTCTTTTGCTGTCTCTGTATTAATTGTTTATGTCGTGAAGCATGCGGTTTATTCGAAAACGTACGACGCCACAGACATTTCTTTCACTTTGTCCCAATCCATTTCAACACCTAAGCCATTGCCTTCAGGAGCACGGACATAACCTTCTTTGTCGGTGCGGATAACGGTTTTCGACGCTAGCTCAAAGTCTTCGTAAGGGTAGAATTGTTCAAAGAATTTACAGTTGTTATGCGCAAGAGCGACGTGCAGGTTTGCAGCTTGCGTTAGCGTGTAACCCATTGATTGGATCTCTAGGTTCTTAGAGAAGCCCTCTGCAATGTGGAAGCATTTGTTTAGAGGTGTAATACCACCGCAAACCGTCGCGTCTTGGCGAATGTCAGACCACATCTCTTGTGATAAGGCATAGGTCACTTCTTGCAGTGTTAACAAGCAGTTACCATGACTAGAAATCTCAAGGTCAGTGTTTTTAACTAGGCGTTTATAAGTGTTGTAGTCGTAATCAGAAACCGGTGCTTCTAACCATTCCCAGTGGTAGCGTTCTAGGCGTTTGGCCATTGCCATTGCTTGTTCTGGCGTGTAGAAGGTTGCCGTATCAAGCATGAATCGAATGCCTGTTTTGCCGTAACGAGCCTGAACTGCGTCAACAAGGGCAACGTCCTTTTCGTACACGCAGTAGCAGTGAAGCTTGATTGCTTTAAAGCCGTGTGCAATACAGTCGTCTAGGTACGGGAAGTACTCTTCTACGGTGTCGAACATTGGCGTCGATGCGTAAGACAACATTTTGTTTCGAGCGCCACCTAAAAGCATGTAAAGAGGCATGCCCGCTTTTTTGCCTTTGATGTCCCATGCTGCAATATCAATTGGCGCTTTAGCCGGCAGACCACCCCAAGTACAACGCGCCATTAACCAGTTGTAGAGCTCTTGAGTTGCCAATGGATTTTTACCCAGTAAACCTGGAACTATGGTGCGTTGAGATTCGATAATGCAGCGGTCAAAATCATTCTCTGTATAGCTGATTGTTGCGCCTAACCCCTCTGTACCATCGTTACAAATTAGACGGACGATGTTATTGGTGTATAACAAAGGTTCTTGGTTATCTGCCCATGGTACAGGTGCTGCATCGCGGTCTGCTACAGCATAAAGTTCTACACGTTCAATTTTTAGTTCGGTCATTTTTCAGTCCTTACAGGCGTGAGCCATTTTTAATCATGGTGGCGCGAATCTCCGCGACATTTAAGTCACGAATCGCCGTATTTGTATCAATCGCTTGTGCAGCAGCAACGCCAGCTGCATGACCAAGCTCAAAGCATTGCGCGGTGACGCGAGCAGAAGCAAGCGCTTCGTGTTCAGCGCTCAAGCATCGACCAGCAACAATGATGTTTTCACCAACCACTGGCACTAGCGTATGGAATGGGATGTCGTAGTAATCGTTAATTAGCCAGTGCAGTTTTGGTTTATCGCCGGAGTGCAATTCAATAGGCCAAGGGGTACGGCAAATACCGTCTTCACGCTTGCGACAGTTAACAACGTCTTCATTAGTTAGCGTTTCGATACCAACAATAGAGCGCGTTTGACGAATGCCGACTTCTACACCGGTGTCGACAACGAATGCCTGTTCACAACCAGGAACAAAGTTATTCAAGAAACGGGCGTACTCACGAACTTGGCGACGACCGAACACTTCGGCTTCTGTGAAATCTTCAGGATCAATGACGTTCAGCATGCGTCCATCTTGACCTGCAAGGCGTGTCGCATTAACCATCAGCTCATTCGCGCGTGTGGTCGGAAAAATCCAAATCTTATGACGTGGCAACTGGTATTCGCCGCTTTCGTTGGCTGCAAGAATATTTTCGGTGACTTTTGGAGGGCAGATCGTGTCGTTACCGTAGTAGTCGAGATAAGTGTCCATATCGACACCGCCAAAACGGAAGAACATGGTTGGGTTTTGGATACGACCATTGTCGCCAAAGTAATAATCCATGCCCGCACGAGCTACCACAGCAGCATCACCAGAAGCGTCGATGATCTGTTTACTTAAGATGATACTTTGACCTGCGTTTGATTCGATGATCACGCCTTTAAATGTGTCACCTTCCATGATCACGCCAGTGACTGACGTATGGAATAGAGTTTTGACATTTGCTTGCTCTAGGAAATCATCAGCAACTTCACGCCACATCAAAGGATCGTGCGTCACTGTGTACGTTTTACCGTAACGCTGTGGAGCAGTGACACCACCTTTGTTTTCTAATGCTTGACGAAAACGTTCTGTAAAACCGAATACTACTTGTTCTGGCTGTGCATTTTCATCGTCCGATGCCATGTACATACCACAAATAGTGCCAGATAAGCCCGCGACGGCAGCACCACCGCAAAAACCGTATTTCTCAATTAACCAAGTGTTCTTACCTAGACGACCAGCCGTTTCAGCTGCGGCAACACCAGCAGGACCTCCGCCAATGACTAACACTTCTACTTCAGCCAAAACAGGTAGGTCAGGAGTGTGTTCATAACGACGGATAATGTTCCAAGATTTCATTCTTACCTCACTAATAGATGACTGATGTTCATCTGATATATCAGTTGTATGTTTTTAATATATTCATATTTCTTTTTTTGGTACAATGGCAAAACTTCTTATCGTGAGATTGCTCACTAAAAGATTGATCAATGGAATAGGAACGAGAATGACCGTAAATTCAGTCAATAAGACAGAAGTTGCATACAGCAAACTTGAAAAAATGATCATCTTCCGCGAATTAGAACCAGGGAGTATGGTCAGTGAAAAGCAGTTGGCAGAAGAGTTAGAGCTTGGGCGAACGCCAGTTCGAGAAGCGTTACAAAGATTGGCTTATGAATGTATGGTTGAGATCCACCCACGACGTGGAATTCAAATCCCAGCAATCTCTGTCGAGAGCCAACTAAAGATCCTAGAAGTCCGTCGCGACATTGAAGCCTTATGTGTCAACTACGCTGCCTCGCGAGCAAGTGTTGAAGAGAAGCAGCAGATGTTAATGTTGGCTGAGCAGTTAGAAGCTTGTGCAGAAAACAAAGATGACCTGCTTTACGCGTCTTTACTTAAAGAAATCCATACCTTGCTCGTCAAAGCTGCATGTAATGAATATCTACAGTTAGCGATGGCACCACTACAAGGTTTATCCCGTCGCTTTTGGTTTGCATTTAAAAACCAAGACTCAGATTTGGTTGAAGCATCTTCTCTTCATGCTGCCGTTTTACGCGCTGTCAGCCATACTGATGCCGAGGAAGCGGTCACGGCATCACATCGCCTAAATGACTACCTAACTGATGTGGCTTATCGAACGATTAAGCCGAGGAAGTAAAGAAGGTTTCTTCTTCAGCGTTAACCGATTGAGCCGAGCAAGCAACTGCTCGGCTTTTTTGTCTACGAAGTGCACGACCTCTTACAAACGCTTACGTGGCGACTATGTAGTTATGAAATAATTTTCTTCATTACTTTGGTGGCTTGCTTGGATTGTAGAGAGATTGATTATGAGGAGAAGCAAAGGGTTTACTTTGTTAGAGCTGGTTATTGTTGTCGTTGTATTGGCCCTCGTGTCTGTCACTTCTGCACCTCGAATTTTAGTTTTTTTTAGTGATGGACGCGTGGCAAAATTAAAAGAAATCGAAGCGGTGATGAAAACAGGCTCGGATATTGTGTTCTCTAAGGCCCTGACTCAAGGTCTTGAAAACCAGTGTTATACCTATATCGATGACATTTATACCTGTAATGGGTATCCCACTGCACACCGAGATAATGTTTTGCGGAGCTTTAATATCGATGCTGAGCAAGTTTACGTTACAAACAAAGGCAGTGATGCCGCGGGTAGGGAAGCGTTTATTGGCTTTACGAAAGATAACGTGTGGCACAAGAAATGCTACGTTTATTACAAAGATGCTGTCTCCGGCGGTAGCGTTACGGTCGCCTCATTTACCGAAGATTGCTGATTACATGAAGAGCGTTGATTACATAAAGAGAAAAAGCGGCTTTGAAGCCGCTTTTTGAATTTCGTCGTCTTAAAATCGTATAGATTAAGGCTGTTGCTTAGTTGGTGCTAATGCAATTTCACGGATGCAAACGTTTTGTGGCTGCTGGTAAGCAAATACAACTGCACGTGCGATGTCATCAGCAGCAAGAACGCCGCCCATGTCCTCTTTCCATGCGCCGTAACCATCTTTGATTTCTTGCGATGTTGTGTGAGAAAGCAGTTCGGTTTCTACCGCACCAGGGGCAATTGTTGTTACACGAACATTCGATGCTGCGACTTCTTCACGAACGTTTTCAGAAATCGCGTGAACCGCAAATTTAGTACCACAGTAAGCTGCGTGATCAGGGAACGTTTTCTTGCCTGCGATTGAGCTGATGTTGATGATAGTACCGCTGTTACGTGATTTCATTGGTGCAAGCACAGACTGCATGCCGTTTAGCAGACCAAGTACGTTCACGTCGAACATGCGTTTCCATTCTGATGCATCTTGTGTGTCAATTTGACCAAGTAGCATCACACCTGCGTTGTTTACTAGTGCATCAGCTGGACCAAATTTCTCTTCCGCTTTCGCAATCGCAGCTTCAAATGAAGACTTGTCTGTTACGTCTACTTTCTCACATAGCGTGTTTGGCAGCTTTAGGGCTTCCAAACGTTCTACACGACGAGCAAGAAGAAGAAGTGGGTGACCTTCATCGCTTAGACGACGGGCAATTGCTTCACCGATACCAGAACTTGCACCTGTAATTACAATCAGTTTTTTCATCTTTTGTTTCCTTCATCTCTTTGTTTGAGAGTTGCTTTTGTATGAGAGCAGCTTTTAGTTAAGAACATCTATCTCGCTGCGATGTGGGTATATTAAGGAAATGGCTTTTGTTGATATATATCACTTTAGGTAAAACACTGTTGTTGTATAGCAACAATTAATGGTAACTCGATGAAAAATTGGCGATAAAAAAGGCGCACTGAGTACGCCTATCTTTTCTGTCTGTGTGATTAAGCTGGTTGCTCTTGAGTGCACACGACACTGTTATCACTGCCAAAACCATTTGGTACGTAGGCATCCGCTTGTGGGTCGTTTTCCCACTCAGCTTCGTTAAATAGGTAACGGAACTGAATATTCTGTTCTTTCGGCAAGCGTGTTTTAAATTTAAACTGTCCACTTTTCTTCACGAGCTTCATTGGTTCTGGTTGCCAGTTGTTAAAGTCGCCTGCAATTTGAATCGACTCCCACTGGTTTTTGTCTAGCTCGAACGTGACTTCGACTTCGTCTTTTGTTTTAAAGAATCTCTTTTTAAGCATTAATCTTTCCTTGTTTGTACAAAAACTGATCTAACTATTACTCAGGTTTCATAAGGATTTCAAGTGTTATCGGCATTGCAGTCGGTATCGAGTGTCAGAATCCTCTGGTTTGTGAACGTGCTACTAAGTGATTGGCTTGTATGAAAAGAAGGATTCTGTATGATGAAGATTCACCATATTTTGAAGAAGTTGTATGCCGAGTTTTAACCGTACATTCCTGACGACAATGCTTTGTCTATTAGCCATGTTGCTAACGGGTGTCGTGTCGAGTGTGCGTGCAGCAACGGCACCAATTGATGTGAGTTCAAACAAAGACCCTGTCGCTGAACTTCATCAAAAAATGGGTGTAGATAATAAGGATTGCATCGAGTCGCACCATAGTGATCACTTGATGGAAAAAGGGCAGCAAGCACATACCAGTTGCAGCTCTTCCTGTATCGTGAAAATTCCAACTAACCTTTTGCAAGATGATGTCATCTTGCTCCCGCATAGCCTCGCACTGATCGATAAATCATCCACACCGAAAGCAGTGACTGTGGTTTATAAACCTTACCGTCCTCCTATTGTTTGATCCTTTTATTCATCACAAACCAGCCCTGCTGGGCTTTTAAAAAACTCACTAATGAATACGGCACACGTGTGCCTGAAGGAATCAAACATGAAAAAGCTATTTGCTCTTTGTAGCACTCTATTACTGGCATTCACTGCTCACGCTGCGCAATTTGAAGCGGGTAAACATTACAAAGTGTTGGACGTAGAGAAGTCGAAGAAACCGACAGTAACCGAATTTTTCTCTTTCTATTGCCCACACTGTTACAAATTTGAATCAGTCATCGATAACCTAAAACCATCGCTACCAAAAGACGCGAGTTTTGAGAAAGTACATGTCGCATTTATGGGCGGCAATATGGCGGTGCCGATGGCGAAGTCATACGCGACAATGGTGTCTTTGGGCGTAGAGAAGACGATGGTACCGGCGATGTTTGCTCAAATTCACCAGAAACGTCAAGCACCTCAAAATGAAGCTGAATTGAAGCAAATCTTTGTGGACAATGGGGTAGATGGTAAGAAATTTGATGCGGCATACAACAGCTTTGCCGTAAACTCGATGCAAAAGGGTTTCGATAAGCAGTTTAAGCAAAGTACGTTGACTGGTGTTCCGGGGGTGGTTGTTAACAACAAGTACATCGTATTACCGAACGAAATCCGAAGCTACGATGAGTACAATAAGTTGGTAAACTACTTACTAACGCTTTAATTATAAAATGAAAAATGGCGACCAATGAGGTCGCCATTTTTTTGTTTTGTTCGCTTTAGCGTAGGACGGCTGTGCAAGCTGCTGTTGGCATATCGGTCATAAAGATCGCGTTTGGGTAAAACAAGCTCGCCATGGTGACGGCAACGTTACAAGGTTGGGCTATAGTGGTTTTCACCACGGTATTTAAAACCACGCCAGTGTTATTCACCGTATTGACCGCAGCTTGATGAGCTTGGTAAGACACGCAACCTGCTGTTGCGTTGATAACTGCAGTACTAAAAAGAAGTTTACGAAAAAACATATTCATATCCTTTGTGAATGCTTTTGAGTACTTATATGCTTGCCTGTTCATAATTGGAACAAAACAGTGTTCAAAATTGCTATAGGCTCACGAAATGAACATTGTTTTATATAACAACAGTAATTTTGTGATCTGGTAGGTGGACAGACCAGATTATGCAATTAAAACCAACCCATGCATGAGCACTACGCCTGTCGTGAGCTTGCCTCGCATCATCTGGTAACCTTTTGGCTCCGCCTCTTTTTCTATTTTCCGAATCAGCTTTTCCGCGTACCAAACGGCAATGTAACCAGCAGCCAATAGCAGAGTTGCAATCAAATAGTGTTTGTTACCTTGTAGTAGCGCTCCCCAAGCGAGTAGTACAAATAAATTACTGAGCACCAATGCATTGCGACTCAAGCGGTGATAAAAATGATCAATAGCATTGCCCCAAAGTACCCCTGAGAGAAAACTCAAAATCACTGCACTGTAAGCGATAAAAAATTGTTCCCCAGACAAGTTAAACAAAGTTCTTTCCGTAACGATGAGAACCAAGCTGAACAGAAATGGCAACAGCCCCAAATAACCCAATTGCAACATCGTCGTACGTGTGGTTGTCATAGCAGCCTTCCTTACAGTTGCTGTTCAATCATGTTAGTAAGCGTAGTACTTGTTGGAGAGGTTGAGCTTGGGAAGGTCACGACGACTTTGCCTTCTTTATTGATCAAGAACTTGTAGAAGTTCCATTTCGGTGTAATGCCCGCTTGGGTACTGATCTGGGTAAATACTGGATTTGCATCCTCACCTAGGACAGACGTTTTAGCCATCATAGGGAAGGTGACACCATAGTCGAGGTAACAGATTTTTGCGGTCTTCTCTTCGCTACCACGGTCTTGACGAAAGTCGTTACTAGGAAAGCCGACAACTGAAAAGTTTTGATCTTTGTACGTTTGGTGTAGCTGTTCCAGTTGCTCGAATTGGGGAGTGAAGCCGCATTGGCTCGCGGTGTTCACAACCAATAGTGTTTTGCCTTTAAAGGCATCACACAGGGCTATTTCTTCTGTTGAATTGAGAAGTCGTTGCTTACCTTGCAAGATATCTGGGCAACTCGATGCAAAAGTCAAAGAGCTGGTGGAGAGTAGTGTCGCGATAAGTGCGCTGCGAGTAATTCCTTTCATGATGTTGATTCCTTTTATTTTTACTAAGTATAACTACTAGAAAAGGAACCAAATCGATCAAAAAAGCCGCTGAGTTCAGCGGCTTTTTACTAGAGCAAATACGTGTTGATTACGCTAGCTTCAAATCAAATTGATTACGGTAAGCAACCATATCTTCGATGGTCAGTACTGGCATGTTGTGTAAACGACCAAACGCGACGATCTCTGGTGTTTTTGCCATAGTGCCATCTGGATTTGTCACCTCACATAACACGCCAGCAGGCTGCAAACCTGCCATTTGCATTAGATCGATAGTGCCTTCTGTGTGACCACGGCGAGTCATTACGCCACCAGGACGAGCGCGCAGCGGGAACACGTGACCAGGACGAGCCAAGTCGTCTGGTTTTGCATTTGGGTTAGCAGCTGTTTTGATGGTCGTCACGCGGTCAGCGGCAGAAACGCCAGTTGTTACACCATGTTTTGCTTCAATAGAAACCGTGAAAGCCGTTTGGTTTGCGCTGTTGTTGTTTACAACCATTGGTGGCAGTTCCAACTTGTCTGCTTGAGCATCGGTCAGACACAGACAAACAATACCGCTGCATTCGCGGATCATAAGAGCCATTTGCTCATTGGTTAAGTGCTCTACGGAATAAATGATGTCGCCTTCGTTTTCACGATCTTCATCGTCGAGAAGAAGTACGCCACGACCTTCTTTAAGTGCGATAAGTGCGTTTTCAACGCGAGTAATTGGGTCGCCAAATTCGGCAAGTAGTGATGACTGATTCATGGTTAACTCCTAAATATCACCAGAATCAGGGCGGTATGAGGGATCGTCACATTTTATGCATGCGCTGAGCCGCCAACGGTAAGTTGGCACAAACCCACGCAATAAAAATGCGATCCAAAAAGAAGTGCACCAGTGTTCATCAACAAAGAACGTTGAGGAAAACGCTGATGTTTTCTTATTCTCTTTCATCCGGACTATAACCGTCGGCTCTGGCATCTCACCAGATCTGCTGACCTCGACGAATCGAGCGCTCGCGGGCTCACTCAAAAGAGTATACCGCCGGTGGGGAATTTCGCCCCGCCCTGAGAACATTGAATCCAACCAATATGGTCAGAAGTAAAAAACTCCGACACTCAAATGAGTGGTCGGAGTAGGGATAGTACTGCGAACGCCTTGGCTTGAAAAGTAGATTGCAACTACTTGATGGAAAAGTGCGCTATCGGCTGAAGTGATCAGTTTTGATAAAGTGATCAATCTGTGCAGGCACGTAGGTGTTGTATATAAGGCTGGTATGAGTTTGTTTGGTCTCAATATGGTCTTGCATGCCCTCTAAGCGTGTCTCATCGACAGTAACCGTACCGTCAGACATGGTGTTGTCTCTGTGCATTAGAATGGGTCTTGCACCAATTGCCATCGTGCCAGCGATGCTGCCAAGCTTTTGTGGGAAAGTCCAACTGTCCTCGTGCTTATTCAGACCATGGTATGGTGAGTTACCAAGAATCGCACCTAAACCTAAATCCTGAATGCGAGTCACGATGGAAGCGCCTTTCAGCGGTGAGCCAATTGCAACAACGTGAGAAACGAGGCTTGTCGATGGTTTTCTGCTTGCGAGGTATCGTTTAATCATCAAGCCACCTAGGCTATGACCCACTAACACATTAGCAGTCAACGGGTTAAGCGCTTTGTCGATGGAGTTAAATAGCGATTCTTCATTAATTGAAACCGTGTTGTAACTCAATACTTGGGTCTCGTAGCCCAGCTTTCTCAGCTTTTGGCTAAGAGGCTGCATGACCAGCCCATGCATATAAAGACCATGTAAGATGATGATTTTCATAATACCTCCTAGATTTATGATGTTGATTTTATCCTACTAAATTCTCCACAGGGCTACTGTCAGCGAATTAGCAAATCTTGCACTTCTTTTTGTAACAAATGGCGATCTAGTGTGGCTGGTTGCAATAACTCACCGATATTGACTTCGATACGAGACCAAAAGCGAGTAGGGCGTTTAGTTAACGCATGTCCATTTTTGTGACTGAAGAAAGATCCCCATAAGCCTTTTAACGCCATTGGAATCACGGGTACAGGTGTACGCTTTAAAATCTTCTCAACACCGGGTCTGAACTCGCCTAGTTCGCCATTTGAGGTCAAGCGACCTTCAGGGAAGATACAAACAACTTCATCGTTACTAAGAGCCTGCTCAATCTGTTCGAAAGCTTTTTTGTAAGTCTCTGCGCATTTGCGTGGAGAGCAAATTGGGATGACGCCAGCATGGCGGAAGACGTATTTAAGAACAGGCAGCTCGCTGATTGATTTGTCCATCACAAATCGCACTGGGCGGGTTGATGTGCCCATTAGAATCAAAGCATCTACATAGCTCACATGGTTTGCCACAATCAGGGCTGCACCTTGCTCTGGGATGTGCTGACGACCAGTTACGGATACTCGGTACAAACAGTGGCTTAGTAAGTAGCTAACAAAGCGCTGAGTAAACTCAGGTACTTGGCGGTAAACGTAGACAGCTACGATGAAGTTACCGACGGCCAAAATTGCAAACAGTTCAACGATAGAGAACTCTAAAACACTTAAGATCAAGATTGAAACAGCAGCAGAAGCGACCATAAATAGTGCATTCATTATGTTATTGGCTGCAATAGATTGAGCACATTCGCCTTCTTCAGAGCGTGATTGGATAAACGCATAAAGGGGAACAATAAACACACCGCCGCTCACACCAACCAAGAACAAATCGATCATCACTCGAATATGCGAAGACTGAGTAACAAAGTTATGTATAGCGTAATACTGACTTGGAAAAGATTCGATTGCAGGCACCGCCCATAAAAGGTCTGCACTGAAAATTGTTAAGCCCAAAATACCAAATGGCAGAATGCCCAGTTCTACTTGATTGAAAGACAACTTCTCACATAGCCATGAACCCGTAGCGATACCAATTGAAAATAGAGCCAATAATAGAGAAACCACAGTGCTGTCTGCGAATAAGTGTTCGCGAGCAAAATTTGGAAATTGGGTCAGGTAAGTTGCGCCCATAAACCAGAACCAACTGATGGCTAGAATCGACATCCAAATACCGCGTTGTTTTTGTGCCAGTTTGAGCGTTTTCTTCAAACCAGTAATAGGCTCGAACTTTACTTTGTCACTTTTCTTACTTGGCAGAGAAGGGATGTTAGCGCTGCTTAACAGACCAAGCAGAGATAGCGTAATCACAATGCAAGAGGCGATAATCATGCCGTTTGGAACTGCGAGTAATAGACCAGCGCTTAATGTACCAATCAGAATCGAAAGGAAAGTCCCCATCTCAACCCAAGCGTTACCTTTCACTAGTTCATTCGACTTTAGCGCTTGAGGAAGTAGAGCGTATTTCACTGGACCGAAATAAGCCGATTGAGTACCAGTCATGAAGAGGAGGACGAGCATCAGGATAGCACTCTGCGTCATAATGGCAGTCGCAGCGCAACTCATGATCACTAATTCAATAAGTTTTAAGCGGCGGATCAATTTTGCTTTGTCCATGTTGTCTGCAATCGCACCTGCGTGGGCAGAAAACAGAAAAAAGGGAAGGATAAACAAGCCAGCAGCAAGGTTAACAAAAAGGTCAACCGACATTGGCAGTGAGTCAATTTGGCTGTACGTCACCATCAGTAAAAGAACATTTTTGTAGATATTGTCGTTCAGTGCACCAAGGCACTGAGTGACGAAATAAGGGAAGAATCGTTTAGTGAGAAACATGCTGGCTCCGTAAAGGCGAAATAGCGTTGAGATGGGAGCACTTTAAAGGCTTGGCTTTAGGAAGCCAGTGTGAAGAAAAGAGTTACGTTATGAGAAACCAAAAGTAACACTTAATGCTACTTTTGATTGCATAAATTCGTGATTTGATACGAACTGGTGCTTTTATGTATTACGAGTATGAATTTAGTGTCGGAACCAGGCACTGAGCATTCTCAATGTGACAAATAGGATGAAGCCAGACAATCCTATAAAGCCCAAAGCAATGAGATAAAAAAACAGACGTACCATGCGAGCTTTCATTCGTTTGAAAAAGCCAAGGCTTGGCGTAAGCTCTGGAACATGCTGAAAGCTTGAGATCATCACCCAAGCGGCAAGAGCCCATAAAGCCGCTACACCACTCGGAATCAGATAAGACTCTTTAACCATATTGGAAAGTTGCAGAAGCGTGGCAACGAACACAGCAAAACCACCAAATACAATTAACACGAATAAAGGGAGAATAGGTCTTGTCTTGATAGATAGGCTTTTGAGTTTATCGAGCATCAGGTAGTCCCTATTTACGTTCCCAAGGCTTAAACAGCGGAAATGTCCAGCGACGCATGGCAATCACTAGAGAAGTACCGTGTTTCTCGTTCATGTCTAATGAGTCGTCGCTTTGGCAGATTTGGTAAAACTCATCAATGACCTTCTGTAGCTTCTGTTGCATCTTTTTGTTTGTTGGCAAGCTCATCAGCCCCGTCGCCATCACCAGTTTTTCATCTTCGGCGGAGAAATAGCTTTGGAAGAAGGCATCTTGAACTTGTTGTTGGAAGAAACGCTGAATAGGACCGCCAGTGTGCCAACGAAAAGTCGGGGAGATACGTAGACGAATCTTATTGCCTGGTAGCAAGTCAATGATATTGAGGCGGTCGAGTTGTGCGAGCTTTTGTATGAGCTCCAATTCATCAAAGGTGTATTGCTCGATGATTTGCTCGAAGCGATAACCATTAACCACACATACCGCAACAAGCAACAAGCCTTTATCGTCGACCAGCTGCTTTTCTTGTTCTAACGTGAGCGATTCCAGCCCTTTGTTACGTGCCGCTGATAGCTTAAACAATTCTGCCATTTCCAAACCAATTAGTTGACAGATTCGCTCCAACCGATCGAGGCTAATTTGACTGCCTTCTGCCAATAAGCGCTTTACGGAACCTTCGCTTAAGCCCAAGTGTTTTGCTACATCGACATAGTGTATACCGGACAACTTGAGCTGGTGTTTAAGCTCTTTAATTAGGTTGTGACTTTCCGACATATTAACCTTCTACTTCTTGGCGCAACTGTTCTAGGTAAGATTGCATAAACGCTTTACGCTTCACAGCTTCTTCATACGCCGCTTTGGTGTTCATCGTATCTACAATTTTAAACAGTTTGGTTTGGAAGTGATCGATGGTGAATCGTTTATCTTCCAGTTCTCGATGCTCTGCAAACATATCCTGTTCGTTATACAAGGTGGCATCAAATAGTGTGCTGACTTGAATACAGCGTGTAACGCCAATAGCGCCAAGCGCATCTAAGCGGTCTGCGTCTTGGACGACCTTAGCTTCCAAAGTATTTGGCGTAATATTGGCGCTAAAACTGTGCGATTCGATCGCGTGGGCAATGGCGTCATGGTATTGAGCAGGGTAATCGATACTTTCAAGAAACGAAATGGCTTTGGTTGCCGCAATAGCGGAGCTTTGTTTACGGTTTAGGTGATCTTTGGGATAGGTGAAACAATCATGCAAATAGGCTGCGGGTAACACAACTGCTAACTCAGCGCCTTCTTGAAGTGCAAGTTGGCGAGCTGTCTTGACTACGCGGCGGACATGGCTGAGGTCGTGAGCCGCATCGGTTTGCATCTCTTGTTGCATAAATTGAAGGAACTGAGACTCAAATCGGTTGAGCTCTGATGTATTGAGTTGAGACATGGATTTCTTCTAAAAAATAAAGGCTTAGACAGAGTATGCCTAAGCCTTTATTAAATTGCCAAATGAGACGTTGTTATTGCGATGTTACGATGAATACGTTGTCGTTTTATTGTGTACGAGTGAAGCGGAACGTCTGCACTTTTTGCTCTGCTCCGTCGATGTATGCATAGCTATCGATGGTCCAAACGTTTGGACCTGCGAAACCTAGTTCCACACGTACATCACCGGTTGGAATTCCTTGATAGATAACGTCGTTAATGTTCATCGGATAAAAGTTGTAGCGATTGCTTTGCGCTTGTTGCTCGCCTGCAAATGCGACCGATACATCTTTTGCTTGGTTAGTTAATGTCAATTGATAGCCAGCTTGTTGGTCGAACGTGAATGCGGCATTAAGGTCAACACCTTGCGAGTTGGTCACCTTAATATTTGCTTCTGTTGTTTTCGCCAGAGAACCGTGCGCTTGTAAGCCGTCTAAGCCTTTAAAATCGCGATTGTGGTTTTGGATGTTTACGTTCCAATCCCCAACAAAGTTATCGATTTCTTGCCATTGCTGAGGTGCGTTGGTGGTTGCTGTATTCTGACCGCCATTGATGCCACCAATCGCTTCGTTACGGCTATCATGGCGAATGTTTTCTCGATTGTTGTGAATATCTGCGCCAGCTCCTGCTACTCCGCCAGCAACACCACCTGCGACAGCGCCTTTCATTGCAAGCTCTGCGTCGCCAGTTAATGCGCCCATAGTAAGACCGAGAAGTGCACCGCCAGCGGCTCCTTGTTTTGTTAATGCATTTGGATCGTCTTCTCCCGGAGTCACGCATCCTGCAAGTAGGGGAAGAGATAGCGCCGCGACCAATGTTGTTTTGTTGAAAATGTTCATGTGTTCACTCCGAGATGTTTGGTTCGGAGCTATTATTGAACGCTGTTTGATTGTGAATCCACTTATCTCGCTGATAACCGTCAGTTATCACATGTAAATAACTTTTATTAAAAAGCTCAAATCTTAACTGAATAGCTCGATAAAAAAGAGATAAAGAAAAGGGTCAACATCGCTGTTGACCCTATATGGTTTTATTCTTTTATTTTATAAGCACTAATTTTGACGTTGTTAGTGGTAAATCTACTTTGGGCGATTTTTGGCTTTTTAATATAAAGCTCAACTAACTTGCTAACTTTAGTGCTTGTTCAGCATGAGTGCAAATATTTATTACGTAAACTATCTATATTCTGAAATATAATTTGAAGTAATATCACAACAGATAACAATCTAAAATGGTGGAAATAGCACAAGATCGCTTGTGCTGTCTCATGTTTGAGCCAAGCATAAACTGGATCGCCATTTTGTGATCTGGATCAATATTAATCCTCCTTCAGAGGGATAGCATTCACGCGAAATTGAGAATTATAAATTGAGCCTAAGCTATGCAGGATTTATATGAGCTAGAGCGTAAGTTGGTGGAATACGGCGCAGACATGAAAGGCTTAAAGGTTGTTCCTGCAATCATTGATCAAGATGGCAAGGTTGTTTATTTAGGGAATACACCCTCGTTGCTAAGAAATGTCATTAGTTGCCGTAGACAGCTAACGCAACGCGTAAAGAAATAAAAAAGGGTCTGATGCAAGTCAGACCCTTTTTTGTATGTGCAGATTAGAGATTAACGCTTGTACGTTACTTGCTCTTGTTGACCAAGGTGAATGTGCGTTGTTGCCGGTTGAGTTTCAGCAATGACTTTACCGTGGCGAACAGAGTAGCGAACAGGTACTTGGCGGCGCACTGCATCAAAACCATTTTCTGCAGGAAGGATAAGCAAGCTACCTGGCTTACCTGCTTCAATGCCGTGTTTGTCTTGAATGTTCAGTGTGCGTGCTGAATTGGTGCTGATCAGATCAAGTGAGTTGTTGATTTGGTCGTAACCCATTACCTGACATACGTGCAGACCCATGTGCAGAACTTGCAGCATGTTTGCAGTGCCTAGTGGGTACCAAGGATCAAAGACGTCATCGTGACCAAAACATACGTTGATGTTGGCGTTCAGCATTTCTTTTACACGAGTCACACCACGGCGTTTCGGGTAATCATCGAAGCGACCTTGAAGGTGGATGTTCACCAATGGGTTTGCAACAAAGTTGATGCCAGACATGCGTAGCAGACGGAACAGGCGAGATGCGTAAGCACCGTTGTAAGAGCCCATCGCCGTTGTATGGCTTGCGGTTACCTTGTGACCCATGTTGAACTTGTGCGCTAGCGCTGCAAGTGTTTCAACAAAGCGTGATTGCTCGTCATCGATCTCATCACAGTGTACGTCGATCAAACGGTCGTATTTCTGTGCCAGTTCGAAAACGTAGTGCAGAGACTCGATGCCGTACTCACGAGTGAATTCAAAGTGAGGAATAGCACCAATAACGTCAGCACCCAACTGAACTGCCTCTTCTAGCAATTCTTTGCCGTTCGGATAAGACAGAATGCCTTCTTGTGGAAACGCAACGATTTGGATGTCTACCCACTCTTTCATTTCTTCGCGTACTTCTACCATTGCTTTTAGAGCAATTAGAGTAGGGTCAGAAACGTCAACGTGAGTACGAACGTGCTGTACACCGTTTGCAATTTGCCACTTAAGTGTTTGTTTCGCGCGTGATTTTACGTCTTCAATCGACAGCATTTCTTTGCGCTCAGCCCAACGCTCGATACCTTCGAAAAGTGTACCAGAGATGTTCCAGCTCGGCTCACCAGCGGTTTGCGTGGTGTCTAGGTGAATGTGCGGCTCACAGAATGGCGCGACAGCCATGCCGCCCTCCGCATCAAGAGTGTCACCTGTGTAATCTAGTTCTACATTATTGTCTTCAATACGCTTGAATTGACCATCCTCAATCAAAATTTGCTGGAGACCTTCCTGTCCCTTAAGCGTTGCGTTCTTGATCAATAGTGTTGTCATGATGGTTCCTTACGCTGGCTGCTGTGCCAGTGTCTTTTTATTAAGAATAGGATTTAGAATCAGGTAGCTGATTGTGCCGCCTAGTACCGCGTTCACAGGTACTACGCCCGGAAGGAAGTGACCTGCTGCAACGCCAATCGCTACCGCGATAATGCCAGCCCAGTTGACTGTTTGGAACTCTGCTGCTGCGAAATTTTTGTAACGTTTACGGTTCATGAAGAAGTCCGCAATAATGACGCCACCAATTGGTGGAATTGCAAGCGATAGGAAGGTTAACCAGCCTACAAAGTTATTGTACAGCCATAGTGCGCACAATGTACCTATTAAACCGTTTGCCATAGAGATGTATTTACTTGGCAAGCCTGTGATGTTGGAGAATCCTAGACCTGATGCGTAAAGCGCATTGTCATTGGTTGTCCAGATGTTTAAGCCAAGCACGATGATAGCTGGGATAAGAAGACCTTGCGCAATCATCACTTCTGAAATGTCTGATTGACCGGTTACTGCGGCACCTGCGGCACCGAAGATGAACATCAATGAGTTACCGATGAAGAATGCCACCATTGTGACCATCACGGCACCTTTTGGCTTTTTGCCGAAACGTACGAAGTCTGCAGTTAGTGTCCCTGCACTGACAAATGAGCCAACGACCATTGCTAGCGCTACAGAAAAGTCGATAGGTTGTGCTGGTTGTACTTTTTGTAGCTCAGCTACACCACCAACGCTGTTTACCGCTTCGACTACTGAGTAACCACCAAGCAGAGCAATCGCTGGTACTGCAATCGCTGAAAGTACCATTAGTGCAGAGATACCGAAGTAAACCGTTGCGGTCATGAGTAGACCAGAAATGATAATGAGTGTGTTTGTGTCAATGCCTGTTGCTTTGTTTACTGGAATTGCAAACATAGCCACGCCAACACCAAACCAACCAACTTGTGTGCCACCAAGAAGAGCGGAAGGGAGCCAAGAGCCTTTAGAGCCAAATGAGAAACGAGCAAGGAGGTGAGTAGAGAGACCAGTAGAAGCGCCGATGTAACCGAGGAAAGAAGTGTAGATGCCGAGGATTAGGTTACCAATAAGAACAGCGAGGAAGAAATCATCAAAAGAAAGTCCGGTACCGAGCGAACCGCCTGTCCACATACTTGCGGAGAAGAAAGTGAGTCCCAACATTACCATGGTTAATGATGCAACACCCTTTCTGGCAGTGTTAGGAACCGGTCCAAGACTGTAGTTATTGTCTGCAGCCATTTTTACCTCCGCAAAGAAAATTAAAACGAATTATAGATCCCAATTTCTGGGCAAACGGCGCGTATTATCGTGATGTAAATCTCATAGTCAATGAGTTTTTTGTCACTTAAGCGTTTGCTTTAAGGTTTTTGTTTATTAATGCTTTTTAAAACATGGTGTTATGGTTTTTTGAAAAATCAAAAAAGTTTAGCTACAAGTGGGTTTTGTTTTCTGTAATGTGTAATGAAATCGGTGTCATTGGTAGTTCGTGGTTATGATGTCATATTTATGTGGTTTGTTTATAAAATTGCGATTTGATTGATTTTAGTGATGGTTGGCAAACGTTTTTATGAGCTTGCTGGTAACCGTTGTTTGTTATTTAATCGAAAGGCGATTTGTAAGTTTGTTCTTTTGTTGGTTTGACTTGATAGTTTGGCTTAAGCGGGTATTTCTAACAGATAATATCGTATCTTTTACGTGTGTAATCGATTGTAAAGTTATTGAATAAGGTTGGTTGCTGAGCGCGGGAGGGTAAATCGAAGAAGTTGGAGAAGGAATAGACAAAAAAATAGCCAACCGCAAAGAGTGCGATTGGCTTATATACTTGTGAACAAATTCAAGTTCACTAACAACGTCAGTTGGCTAGGTGACCCTCGGCTTAAGAAGGGTCACTTTAAATAATGCAGTTAGTGTGCCAACTTTAAAACCACCGAAAAAACACGGTTTCTGTGATATGAGTTGCCTAAATTTAGCTGTTTGTTGCAAATTGCAAATGCGGATTGCAATTTGTAATTATAATGCTAATGATGAATTAATTAACTAGAGTAATTCTTTTTATAACATTACTAGGCTTGCGGTACCTAAGAAGGCAAAGAAGCCAACGACATCCGTTACCGTGGTCAGAATCACTGAGCCCGCCAATGCTGGATCGAGTTTGAGCTTGTCTAAAACTATTGGGATAAGCACACCAAATAAGGCTGCAGTAACAATATTGACGATGATCGCCAGAGCAATGGTGCTGCCCAATACGGGAGATTGGAACCAAAGCCCTGCTAAACCACCGATGATCAGCGCCCACAGCAATGCGTTAAGAGAGCCGATTCCCAATTCGTTTTTGAGTAATGCAAAACGGTTACCTGGAGTGATCTGGTTTAATGCCATAGCACGAACCATCAGGGTCAGTGTTTGGCTACCAGCGATACCACCCATTGAGGCTACTATTGGCATCAGCACAGCAAGGGCGACCACCTGCGCAATCACGTCTTCAAATAGACCAATGGTGACGGAGGCTAGAATTGCAGTGAGTAAATTTATACCCAACCAAACTCCACGCTTTTGCGAACTCTTTAAAACAGGGGCGAATAAGTCATCGCCTTCGTCCATACCGGTACCCGCCATCAAACGTGCTTCGTAGATTTCACGTTGAGTACTCAATGCAAATTGCCAATCAACTTCACCGATCAGGGTTTGATCCGCATCGGTAACCGGAAGTGCCGGAAGCGCACTGTGCTCAAGTGCTTCCACTGCTTCCGGAAGTTCCATTTTACTATCGAGTACGGTGACGGTCTCAATCGCTAAAGTTTTAAGGCGGACGTCAGCTTCACTACGCAAGATTTCATAGTAGTTTACCGCACCACGAAACTGTTTCTTACGGTTGATGAGATACACTTGCTGTGGTGTATCGTAGCTATAGCGCTCCATCAAGCGTCTTGCTTTACCAACGGTGATATTAAAAGGGAGGGTGATTATCTTACGCTCTGCCCAACGACCGAGTTGTTCGTCTTCGTATTCGTTCGCTTGATCATAAAGCTCAAGTTCATCTTTCTCGATAAGCTCTAGTGCTTCATTGATGAACTCTTCTGGCAGAGAGTCTGCCCATTCGATTAAAGATAAGTTATCTAGCTTGGCTAGCGTGAGCTTTAGCTCTATTTCCGATAATGCTTCGATGATAGAAAGACGCACTTCAGCACGCATTTCCGTTAGTACATCAATATGTAGCTCTAGTGGTAATGCACGCCACAAGCGCACACGATCATCGATAGGAAAGGCTTCGAGGATAAGCGCAACAGCACCGGGCTCGAGACCGCATTCGATAGAATCATTCAAAGCGGTGACTTGATCCGCTTCGTCTGCTTGGACAATTTGTTCGATTAGAGTGGAGAGGTCTTGAAACTTACTCACCGAGCACCCCGACAGTCAGATTATTCTTATAGGCAGCTGATCAAGGTACTCGAAAATAGCAGAAAAACAATAGCCTATTGGTTACTTATCTGTAGGTAAGGTGAGACCAATTGGCGAATGTTCACTTTTGCGCCAATACGGGCTGCCAGCAAGTACATTCCGCCGATCTTTCTATGTAGGAATAGGGCATCTGCTGGTGGCGTGTGCCAGTAGTCTTGCTCCATGCTTAGAATGGTTCCAGCTTCTCGAAGTTTCTGGGCTAAACCACTGGCTTTGAAGTCATAAGGCTCATCCACTAACATTGGCTCACATGCCATTTTTACCAAATCAAGAATCGCTTGGCGCTGCGTAGGCATGATGGTTGTGCTGAAGAAACCAATCTGTTCCAGTGCATCGTTCAAGCCTTGTTCGTCGTCGTTAACAACCGATGCAAAAGCTTGGCGATAACCAGTGCTGAATCGTTCGCTGTACTCGCGAGTCGCACCGAAATCTAACAAGCCGATTTGACGGGTGTTTTCTATGTATAAATAGTTGGCAAAGTTGGGATCGGTTTGCACCATCTTGAATTCGAACAGCTCTCGAAATAGCAATTCGAGCAGGCTGTGCATAACGAAGTCACGCGTATTTTGGTCATAGTGTTCAATTTGCTCAATCGGGCTGCCATCAATGAATTCCATAGCGAGAACGGATTCTGAACAACTTTCAGTGTGAATCTTTGGCACGACAAAATGAGGGTGATCCTTCAAAGCGTCATGATAACGAATGGCAAATTGCGCTTCTCGTGCGTAATCGGCTTCATCATGCAGTTGCTTTTTGGCTTCTTCCAGCAACCCTTTGTAATCAACAGACTCGGGAATCAACCCAACGACTTTGAGCAAAGTACCCACGTTGTCTACGTCGCTGTCGATGCTCTTTCTTATGCCAGGATATTGCACTTTGACTGCTAGGTTATCACCTCCGTCGCTGTAGGCTTGGTGTACTTGTCCGATTGAGGCACTGGCAATTGGCTTGAAGTTAAAGGACAGGAACTCGGCTTTCCAATTCGTCCCTAATGAACTTTCCATTACTCCATTTAGCTGTTTGGCTGGCATCGGGTCTGCGTTGGAGCGAAGGCGAGAGAGAATATCGGCGAGTTCAGGTTCTAAAACATCACCAGCATCCATTGAGAGCATTTGACCAAGCTTCATTGCAGCGCCACGCAAGTGAGCAAGTTGGTCTGTTAAACGCGCGATGTTTTGTGGCGTCAGCAACAGGTCTTTCGCATTAGGTTTATTACCTTTGGCGATTTGTTTAGTGCCTTCTGCAATTACGTTGCCTGCGACACGGGTTGCAAGGGAAGCAAACTTGCTGAATCTTGAGATACGATGGGTAGGTAGGCTTCTTTCCTTTGCCGACATGAATCTTCTCCGTTTATGACTAACTATTTGTTATACGGGAAAAGTACATGCTTGGATACAAATGAAAAGAAAACCGCCAGCAGAACTGGCGGTTTATGAGTTTAGATAGAGTAGAAGAAGTACAGTTGAGACTTCATTCGGATGATGATGCCACGAATCACATCCAAGAACGCTAGGAAACCGATCGGCTTCTCGCCGCTGACCCATGCTAAGCCAACCGAACCGACAGGGATATCGTAGCCTTCTGGCTCGTCAATCTTAAGGCGGACAAAGTGATGCTTATTCTGTAAGTTCTTGCCAGTTGTAGCGCGAACGGAATCATCCAAACCAAGTAGGTTGCCTTGTGACTCACCAGTCGCTTCAACAATGCCCTCTACGGTTGCAGAGAAGATCTTGCCAGGATAAACCGAAGAAGAGAATTCCGCAGGTTGACCTGGTTTGATGTTACGAATCGCTTGGTGATTGACGCGCATCAAAACGTACTTCTCGTTGGTGTACATGTTGATACGCGGCATCATCGAAACACGTTGACCTTCACGCAAGATAAAGTTGGTCACAAAGCCATCTGCTGGTGCGTGAACTTTCGTACTGTTCAAATCCCATTGCGCTTTTGCAATTTGCTCCTCAGCTTGGCGCAATTCAGCCTGTTTGGTTTCAACTGCTAATTCTGCTTTATGAATTGCCAGTTTTGCTCGTGAGATATCAACTTGTTTCTTCTTAATTTGAGATTCAAGAGTTAACACGTTGTGGCGTGCCATATCAACGGCACTCGATTGTTTGTCGATGTCGCTTTCCGTGATGGTGTTTTGGACCACGCGGTTTTGTTCAACGTAACGATCGAGCATCTTTTTCTGCAATTTGTAGTCAACTTTCGCCGCTTCTAATTGGCTCTTGGAGGTTTCTAGATCTTGTACCAGAGCTTGATGGTTTGCTTCTTCAATCTCGATATCACCTTGTGCTGTTGCCAGTGCTACTCGAGCCGAATCAGCTGACACGTTTGCTTGGTTCAATGCGATCTCATACTGCGTTGGATCGAGTTCGTAAATGAGCTGACCTTTCTCAATCTGTTGATTTGGTTTGATGTAAATATGGTCAACTTTGCCTTTCACGTTGGTCGAATCTGGACGCAATTGGATGTGCGGTGATTGCACAACAGAGCCGCCAGATAAGTCCATAGGCGTGAAGTTAATGAGACCTACCCATACGAACATTAACCAACCTAAACCGCCAAGATAAGCGAACGATTTGGTTGCTTTGTTCCAAGGCATACCGACTAAACGGAGCAGGTAGATGAAGAGTGCCCATACCGCTAAACCTTCTAACATTATGCCTCCTCTTGTGGCTGTGTTTCTGTTTGCGGTTTACTTTTCCATGTATCACGCAGATTGATGATGGCTTTTTCCATATCAACGAATGCAAAGATTACGGCTAACACCCATACCCAGTGCCAGACAAATCCTATCCAGGTTAGGGCGGTGATAAGCCCTATCTGGTGATGGTCTTTGCTGTGTGCCTTATTGATTGGCAACTCATGGATTTTCCAAAAGCCGTAACATGCGCCAGCGACACTCGCGATTAAAACGACGGCAGCGACAACATGTAACGCTGTATCTGCGCCTGTTCCGACAAATGGGACACTCAGTAAACTCATTAAACACTCCTCTATCAAACTGTTGGCGTATTGTGATCTGGAATTGAAATAGGTGAGGGTTTGTGACAAATTCAATCACTAGAAGATTAAATTTGATGTGATTGGTTATGAAAACGGTTCGATTTATTCGCGCGATGGGTATTTTAAATATGCATAACCTCGCGTTATCTAAGTATAATTTGAGCTCTGAAGAGCTTGGGATCCCGTCGTCGGTGTTTCATAACCCAATGACATTGGTGCCTTTAAAGGCGGTCGCGGAATGGTATCGACGTGTTGAGCAACTCAGTAATGATCCTGATGTGGTGCTTAATTTGAGTCGTGGCATCGAATTGCAGAAACTCGGTCCTGTCGGTCGATGGTTATTTTCTGGTAACGATTTAGCCAGTACGATTCGACGTGTGAATTACGGAGTGAGTAACCTGCAATCGGGGGCTTTTTTTGCTGGCGAGCAGTCAGGGAAGATCATCAAGTGGACTTACCATAACCCCTTCGTTGAAACCTCAGTGAAAGTACATGACAGCATTCGCTGTGCGATTTTCATGATTAAGATTTTACGTGAATTTCTGGGACAAGATTACAAACCATTGCGCGTGATGGTTTCTGGCTCTAGGAAAAACGGTGAGCTCTATAAAGAGTACTTTGGCTGTGAAGTAGAATGGAGCCAACCCAAGACCGAAATATGGATTAACGGCGATGACCGTCTCGCTTCTCGACAGATAATTCATCGCGAAGACAACCGTTTAGCAATGAGTTTTTCCGATTTGGATGATTTACTCAATATGCCCGATCCAGAAGATGAACTGAAAGTGATATATGAAGTGGTGCACTACAGCAGTCATTACGGATTACCAACGCTAGAGCGTGTCTCTGCGTTGTTAGGATTATCTGACCAGCAGTTTCAACGCCGGCTTCATAAACTAGGTCTCAATTTCTCCACGGTATCGGGTTACGTATTGAGCAATGTTGCTGCGGGTTTGTTGAGTAAGCACGTCAGCATTGAAGATATAGCGGTGCGTCTCGGTTACACCAATGTGGCCAGCTTTAATCGTATGTTCAAAAAACATCGTGGTTTAACGCCTAAGCAATATGCGGCTCGATTGGAAAAATAGCCTTTGTAAGAACAAGTGTTGTTAGTAAACAAAAGCCGCTCGTTTTAGCGGCTTTGGTTTTTAGGGTATGAGACGTTTACTGCTCGGGACGCCAGCTCAGTGCACTTGCAACCGCACCGATAGCAACAACATCTTTTTGTTGCTCGCTAAGTTCTGGCAGCATCTGTACTGCGATTGTGCCGTTTGTTTGCACTGCCGCAATTTCTTGTGTGCCTTGTTTAAAGCTGTAACCCAATGGAATGTCTACCGCCATCATGGAATCAGGGCTAGTGTGTACGGTTTCCACATTGAAATGAGTGTCGCCAACGCGAACGGTGCCTGTTTCTTTCTTTTCTAAGCTGATATCAATCAGTGCCGATTTAGGCTCCATCGCAAACTCACCGACTTTTACACCGTCTTGGGTGATTTGGCATGTGTAAGGATCGTTTCCACCGAAATCGACGCCCATATAGTTAACTGACATGCCGCCGCCCGTGCAACTCAATAGCCAAGTTTTACCATTGTCGATACGCGTGACTTCTGCACCCATCGCCCCATCTTTAAACGATACGCGATTGAACCAGCTCGACTTTGAGGCGCTACGTGAGTATTTTCCTTTGTACTTACCAGCAAAGTCGAAATAGCCATCAGCACCAAATCCCCAGAAATCGCCATCTGTTTTGACCAACATTTCAGGTTGTGCTTTCACCGCATCGGATCGATCCATTACGGCAAGACCACCACAACCGACAAGGAACAAAGGGGCGAGCAAAGTAAGTTTCTTCATGTTTTTCATCATTTATCGCTTGGTTACATCTAGGATTTGATCGGTAAATTGAATGTTGTGTATATCGAATAATTCATCGGTACCAGTGCTAGGGCAGGTCACTGATACGTTCTTCGCAGTTAAAAGGGTACAGTCTGCGAATGCGTGCGGAACGATATAAGTGTTAACGCCACCTTCGCCGTAAATACGGTTGTTTTGCCCGTTGCCTTCAAATGTATTATTTTGATCATTCCCGATGACATCCATCGCTTGGTCGCCAATGATCTTCACGTTTATTAACCATTGGGATTTATAGGTGTATGCTTCAACTACACCGTTTTCATTTGGTGACATACGGAAGGTAGGAACCGTACCTGGTCGCGTGTTATCTGTGTAGACTTTGACGCCTTCAGAATCGATGTGTGCAGTGTATTGTAAGTGGCTGTGGAAGAGTTCACTAATCCACTCAACGGCTTGTGGATCTTGCGTGTGCATCGCTGAACGAGTCAGTGCTTGATAGCCATCTAAGCCATGCCCATTTGCTTTTGCTACGCCCATGTAGGCTTCAAAAGCGGCAGCAAAGTATTCGTGAGAAAAAGATGTTCCCGTTTGTTTTACACGTTCAGGATCAAAGTCGTCAGACTCCCAATCTTGCCAATCACGCTGAGTCGGTTGCCAGACAGTTTGCTTACCTGCTTGAGCGTCGTTGTAGATGTTTAGCGCGTGTGCTTGGATTTCATTTTGCAATGACGAAGTCGACGGGTTAGGTGCAATACCTTGCGCTTGGACCAAGTGTAAAATTTCTTCAAAAGCGGCATCTCGATCGGCGTGTTCTCCGAGATAGGCGCAGTAATCCGAAAAGTTGCTCATGTAATGACAGTCACCTTCGACTGTCAGCTCTCGATACATCAAAGATTGACTGTTTATCAGCCAATTTGGCGTGTCTTGGCTGCTCATTAATGTGGACGTGATGGAATCGATGAGAACATCCATATCGTCCTCACTCAATACCGTCATGCTAGCAACAAACTTTTCTAAAGAATCGGTATCAAAACTGTGTGTTAAACCAGAATCTAATACCGCATCACTCAATTTGTTTTGGCGAATCAGTTCCCCAACAAAAACTTTAGTTAATAGCTCATTGCTTTGATCATCGTCTCTCGTCAGCATTAAAGTGGCATCGTGCTCAGCTAGTGTCTTAGCGATCTCAGATTTGTCGGCACCGAATTTAGACCCCGGTTGGTTTGTGAGTAAGTGCTGGATGATTTTGGCTGCACGAAAAATTTTCTCATTATTTGCTCCATCATCGACCGCAATGATATGAAATGATTGGTCATCGTGGGCTGCTGGAACAGAAACTTTCAAGTAGTGGGTAAACCCCGCATCAGAAGCGACTTTTAACTTCGGTGGAAACTGTGAAGAGACGGCTGCTGGGATAGATACGGTGCTTGTGATTGGATTTGGTTGAGGTGTTGACGTATCCGAACTGAATTCATTGCTACCGAACGAAGATAGGCTGACCACACACAGCATTGCTAAAGGTGTTAATTGAGCGAATTTCATCTTTTTGTACTCACAAACTGAAGGTTCGCCGAGGAATGTAGGGGGATAGGAAATTTCTGTCTATATGCGCAAATATAGTCATAACCACTAAAAATGGTTAGTTGTAAGGTTATTAATTCGATAAAACTAAAATAATAACGGGTTTATATGTGATTATTGGTTTTATTTCCGAATTAAAGTTTTGATATTCATTTATAAAATAGAGGGTTGTTCTGTTTCCTGACTCTTACAATGATACGGCCGATTGTAAATGTATGGTTTGTAAGGCTTTGTAAGCCGTTCTGTGTAGGAAAAGTGTCGGCAGTGTGGGTTGCACCCTACAAAACGAACGATATACTTCTCCTGTTTTATAGATGGAGTGAATAGATCATGGTTGGCAATAAAATCTTGCTCGTAGAGGATGACTCTGAGATTGCTCGATTAACCAAAATGTACCTAGAGGCTGAGGGCTACCTAGTGACAGTGGTCGACAATGGTCTAAATGCACTAGATGCAATCAAAGATTTGAAGCCTGATTTGGTGTTGCTGGATCTGATGCTCCCGGGTAAAAATGGCGCAGAGATATGTCAGGAAGCACGCGAGTTTTTTCACGGGATCATTATTGTTCTGACTGCAACAGATGATGAAATGAGTGAAGTAAGCTTGTTTAAGTTTGGTGCTGATGATTACCTAACCAAGCCCATCAAAGGTAATATTCTCTTAGCTCGGATTGAAGCCGCCTTGCGTCGCTATTGCCGTCAGGTCGATACGGTTGAAGAGACAGAATTGAGCCGATACGGTATTGAACTGTGTACGCGTCGCTCTAAAGCGTACTATCTAGAACAAGATATTGACCTGACGGATTCTGAGTTCGAAATCTTGGAACTTTTGATGCTCAATGTCGACAAACCTGTCTCCCGAGAGTCATGCTGCCGCCTAGCGAGAGGTATTGAGTACTGCATTACCGATCGATCAATTGATATGCGAATTTCATCGTTACGTAAAAAATTCGCCAAAGCGCACATCCACACCGCAACGATTAAAACAGTGCGTAATCGCGGTTACATGCTGACGGGCAAATAATCGATGTTCTCTGTGTTTTCCCGTCTCTATGTAGGGCTGGTGACAGGTCTTGCGTTAACGATTGGCTTGTTCCTTTTTATGGGGGGCGAGTATATGCGCAAAACAGAAGTTAGTGTTTTTCTCAACGATGGTGCTTACTTTGTTGATCAATACATTGAACAACGAGGTACGCCGGACTCTCTCTACAAAAAGTTAACGGCAAACGGAAAGCAAGATTTCTTCATCTTTGATTTAACGCTTGTCGACAATTGGGATGGCACACCACCTTGCTTGGACTGCGAGTTACTTTATCGAATGCAAGGCGTTCCGGTCTATTTGATTGATGGAAGCATATACGCCGCAGTGTTTCCTTTGCCCAATACCACTCAGAGCTTAGTGTTTAAAGAAAAGAGTGATTTTTTCAGCCCGGATATTGATTGGGATGAAGACTCCGAAATCATATTTATTTTGACGCTACTGCTCACGGTGATTTGTAGCCTCGGAGTTATGGTATACATCCCTGTACGAAGGTTGGATCGTCAGATTCGACAACTGACTAAGGCACAAGGATTATTTGGCTCAGGTGAGCTGAATACTCGCGTTAAGTTGGAACAATACTCTTCACCGATTAAAGAGCTGGCGAGCGGCTTTAATGGTATGTCTGAAGAAATCGAAAGAAGAGTGCGTCAAACACACATTTTCACTCAAGCCATCCCTCATGAAGTTCGAACGCCACTTAGTCGAATCCAATTAGCCACTGATTTAGCAAGGCGTACTGAGGGTGAGATGCAAGCTGAACTGCATGAAGACATCGAGCGTTACGTAGACGTCGTTACGGATCTGACATCCGACATCGTGATGCTTTCTCGACTTAGCCTTAAGAACCATTCGTTACAAGACTCTATCGAAGCGATTGAGTTGCCTTTGTGGTGCAAGAGTCGCATGAATTATCGTGGGTTAGAACAAGCAAAGCTGACCGTTGAAAATGATCTCGATTACCAGTCTATCCATCTACAGCCAACGTTAGGGAACTTGGTTCTGGATAACTTACTGCAAAACGCAAAACGTTATGGGGAATTCAGCGTAGAGGTCACGATTCGTTCTGTAGAGCACTTTTGGATTGTTGATATTGAAGACGATGGTCCTGGCATTCCGGAAGAGAAACGTGAAGAAGTGTTTATCCCGTTCTCACGTTTAGATGGGAGCCGTAACGCCGACGTGAAAGGGTTTGGCTTGGGGTTAGCCATTGCAACCAGTGCAGCAAGGCAACTGGGTTGGGAGCTTTCTGTCGGCGAAAGCCATTTAGGTGGGGCGCGCTTTACGGTGCTTATTCCTGCCAACGATTAGGGTAAGCACTACGATAATCTGGTTCTACTATACCTTCATATAAATCGTCACAAGCTTGAAGCGGACCGACCACAGTTCGGTACGGCAAGACTCCCGCCCAAACGGGAAGACCCATGTCTTCTGCATCGTCGTTGACGCCAAAGTTACTGACTTTGACCGATGCTTCCACCAAGGAGATGCGCAGTAACATGGTCGCTTTGAGCTCTTTTTCGTTACTCAAACGCACTTCTTCGGTTCGACCCGGCGCAATTTGCTCAATAAAATGATTCAGAAGTCTGTCTTTCTCATTATTATCTTCTACGACTTCAAACTGCCCAAAGACGACGGCACTGCGATAATGTGCGCTATGATGAAAAGCACTTCGAGCTAACACCCAACCATCAAATAAAGTAAAGGTTAGGCACGTTTGTACTCCTTGTTTGAGCGAGCGTAATAGCCGGCTGTTGTTCGCGCCATGGATATAGACATAATTGTCGACACGCCAAGCCAACATAGGGATAACCACCGGACCCGTATCATTGGTTATTGCAATATGGGCGATCAAGCTTTCGTCTATTATGGCGTGTAGCTTATCGACATCCGTCACCGCCTTATGTGCGCCTTTCTTTATCTCGGTTCTATTGGTGTTGGATAACATTTTTTCTCCTTATTTACTCATGTGGGTAAGCACTTGCTCCTCAATCTTTGATTGCAATGTAGCGCTTAACTGGTAGCTTAAAGAGAGCCAGTTTTAACTTATGGATGGATCCAGTTTGTCTTTGATTGATATTGGTGACTTGTACTTAAAGCACAGTGATGGGACGCGTCAACAGGCGCTATTTTTCGCAATTCGCGAGAAAATTGTTCAAGGATTGTGGGCAAAAAACGGAAAGTTACCTTCAACACGAAAACTCTCACAAGGGCTTAATATCAGCCGGAATACGGTGATCGCAGCCTATGAACAGTTGGTGGCGGAAGGTTATTTAATCAGCCAAAAAGGCTCGGGATTTTATGTCGCAGTGGAATTACCAGAGCAGTATCTGCCTGAGCCTAATTCAGAAAAGAAGGGCTTATCACCGAAAAGTAACTTTGATATCAACCGTGCATTTGCACCGGGTGTGCCTGATTTGGACGCATTTCCGATGGCTCAATGGCAAAAGTTACTCGCACACCATATGTCTCGCACGTGCTTGTTGGGCAATCAAGATATTCAAGGAAGCTGGGCATTGCGTTGCGCTTTGGCTAACTACCTTGCATCAAGCCGCTCTGTGAGCTGTTCCCCTGAGCGGATAATTATTACCTCCGGGGCTCAGCAAGCGTTGTCGATTGCCACTATGGTTACTCTTAAGCCGGGTAGCAAAGTCTTGATGGAACAACCGGGCTACGCGCAAATGCGTAAGTTGATTCAATTCCAGCAATATCAATTTGAGCCACTCTATATTCGAGAGCAATTGGGTTTCGATGTGGAAGCGGTAACGGCCAGCAATGCAGATGCTTTATATGTCACGCCAAGTAACCAATATCCGATGGGCACAACGCTTAATACCGAACAAAGAGGAAAGATCATTAACTGGGCGGTGCAACAGTCACGTTGGATTATCGAAGATGATTACGACAGTGAGTTTCAGTTTGCCCATCGCCCATATACCAGCTTGCAAGGGCTTGCAGCCCAAATGGGACGTGATGATCGCGTTCTTTATGTAGGCTCTTTTAGTAAAGTCATGTTTAACGGGTTGCGGCTTGGGTATCTTGTTGTACCGGATGCTTTAGTTGAAGAATGTTTAGTGATCAAAGATGCGCTAAGCGGGGATTCTCCCTCTCATACTCAAGAGGCTTTGGCTGATTTCATCACTGAAGGAGGGTTACTCCGCCATATTCGTAAAATGCGTCGACTGTACAAAACCAAACATGAGCAATTGTGTATGGCGATAGAAAAACACTTTGGGGATAAAGTTAAGGTGATCAGTCAAGCTGCCGGTCTTCATATTACGTTGAAGTGGCAACAAGGTATTGATGAGAACGAATGGACACAGCAAGCGAAGATTCGAGGTATCGTGCTGCGCCCGATGAGTTTTTATGAGCACCCAGAGTATAAAGTGCGAGATTGGCAAGGAGTGGTTCTTGGTTATGGCAATGTCGCGCTTGGTGAGATTGATGCTCTGGTTGAACAGATTTCTGAGCTGTTTGAATAAGAGTATCAGTCTTGCTCAATCACCCGTTTAGGGTTCTTTTTTCGCCATTGCTTCCACGGTAAAGACAGCACGGCAAAAATAGTGATGGCGTAAAGCATAGACCAACCCAAACAAATGAACACTGCGGTGCACAATACCAAAGAAATTCCCGCGAGCGTCTTTCCCCAGCCTTGCAACAACTTATAAGCGGCAAGCATAGCGAGCAGGTAGACCAGAACAAAAATGCCATTCGCGAGCTTAAGGAAGAACTCCAAATCCAGTCCCGATAGCGAACCAATAACACAAGAAGCAAGCAAAATTGCACCAACGACTAGCGTTGCATTGGCAGGAACGCCCCGAACGGACACTCTCGCGATAGCACTGGTTGGCTTGTGTTCTCTTGCTTGCGCCCACACCATTCGAGCCAGACTTTGAGTGTAGAGGTTTACACTAGCGAAACATGCTGAGAAACCAATAATACTGATAAGCCATTTCGCATGATCACCAAATAGATGTGCGCTCAACCAAGGAATTGATGCGCTGTCGAACTCAGCATTGCCGTAAGCACCAAACTTCAATATCACGACAGAACATGCCCAATAGGTTGCACCCGCGACAAAGCAGCCAACGATGATCGCGATCGGGAAGTCTCGTTGTGGGTTCTTAAACTCTTCTCCCATGTGTGCAAAGGCTTCTATTCCGACAAAACACCAGAACATGACACCAAGCGCTGCAGCAACTGACCATGTCGAATCCGTCGTTATCTTAGGCATGCTTAAATCAACAGGTCCCACATCACCTTTCCACAAAAATGCACCGACTAAAGCAAAAATGCTCAATGCGATGACCGTCTGGAGCCGCCCCGATGATTTAGTACCAAGTAGATTAACGACCACTAACAGAGCCACTGTGAGAATTTGAGCGAAAAGGTGGTTACTAATGGACTCTGGTAACAGTTGTTGTAAAAAGCCGGCGGCAAGTGCGACAGCAGCAGGGACACCAACAGGAATAACACTAACAAATAACCACGCGACGCTGCTCTCTAGTTTGCTATTAAATGCTTTACGAACAAAATACGCCGTGCCGCCAGCACTTGGATAGCGCTTGCCCAACTGAGCGAAAGTCAAAGCGATGGGACAAATAGCAATGAATAAAATAATCCAAGCCCAAAGTGAGAAGTGCCCTGCAATGCCAGCGGCAATCGCTGGAATCATAAATAGACCCGTGCCCATTAAGGTTGTCGATAGCTGACCAATTCCTGATATCAGCGTAATGTCTTTTTTGAGTTGTTCCATAACGACCTCAAACATCTAGGTAATGCAAGCCACAAGCATATCTAAATTCTGCATATCAAAATGATGTTGTCGACCGTCAAAATGACGGTTGTTTTACCGATAAACAGCAAATTGTCGGTTTTCAATAAGTTGTAATTGAGTAGAATGAAAAAATTAAGGAAAGCTTGGTGATGTTATGGACAAATTTGATCATCAGATCATAGATCTATTACGGCAGAATGCCCGTCTCTCTATTACTGAAATCTCAGAGCAAGTTAGCTTGTCACGTTCTGCTGTGACAGCTCGAATCAAAAAGCTTGAAAATGACCAAGTGATCCTTGGCTATCATGCCGATATTGCGACATCCAAAGAGTCGACGATTTGTGCATATATGGCGCTGAAGTTTGATACATCAGCCTCTAGTCATCACTGTGATAACTACGCGAATGATCTGTACAAAATTGATGGTGTGAAATGGTGCCATGCAATCAGTGGTGAAACCGATATGATGCTATTTGTCGAAGTTCCGAATATCGCTCGCCTCAACGAGATTCGAGATTATATCCAAAGCTATCCAGAGCTTCGTAACGTGATGACACATACCGTGTTAACGGAGTTTTTCAATACGACAGGGAGCAAGTTCGTAAAATGACCGAGAAAGACATCGTCCTCAACTTCTGGAAAGTAATGGCAAGCAATGACTTCTATGCAGCAGCGGAACTCCTTGCGCCTGATTGTGAAGTAGTTTGGCCACTGACGAAAGAAGTGATTCGTGGCAGAAAGAATTTTGCCCAATTGAACTCTGCTTATCCAGCAGAAGGTGAGTGGACCTTTACTATAGAGCGTATCGTAAGTGACGGTGAGCTAGTGGTCACTGACGTTATAGTAAGCGATGGCGTCCGCTCCGATCGGGCGATTACTTTTCACACCGTGCGAGATGGGTTGATTTGCAAACAAGTTGAATACTGGCCAGAAGAGTATGCCGCCGCAGATTGGCGTGCGAAATGGGTAGAACGTGCTGAATAACATCAATCTGAATCTGCTGCGTTCTTTGCATGTATTGCTTGAAGAGTGCCATGTGAGCAAAACTGCCGAGCGTTTGCATATCACCCAATCGGCGGTAAGCCGTCAGTTAGCGCAGTTACGTGAGTTGTGCGGCGATCCCTTATTGGTTCGGCAGGGGAACCAACTGATTCCAACGCCAAGAGCACTACTTCTAAAAGAGAAGTTGGACGACTTATTGGCTGAGTTCGATCATCTTCTCGATGACAAGCCTTTTGAACCCGCAGATTGGAAAGGGGAGCTAGTATTGGCATCGAGTGACTACGTCGCACAATACGTACTCCCTGACATTGCCTCGCACTTGAGTGGCTTTGCTCCTCGGTTGGATATGGCGTATCGATTGTGGCAACCAGACTTTCTAGATAAGCTTCATGAGACTGGTATTCATATCGCGTCTTCCATGTATCCAGAGAAGCCTCAAGGTGTGTCTAGTGTGAAGATTGGTGAAGACTCATCAGTCTGTTTGATGAAAGCCTCTCACCCTTTAGCAAAGCAAGATAGCATCAGCGTTGAAGATTTAATTTCTTACTCTCATATCAAAGTAACAGGCGGTGGAGATAAAGATTCTTACACCGATTTAGCGTTAAGAGAGCTAGGGCATACACGTCATGTCACGTTCAAAGTGCCTTTCTTCTCTGCTGCTATCAATCGCCTAGTTTCTAGTGAACATCTGATGGTGGTTCCAGAGCATATTGCGGTCAATCTCGCAAAGCATTGGGACTTAGCCCATAAAGCACTACCTCTCGAAACGCCTATTCATCAGTATTGGTTAATGTGGCATCCAAAATACGATACGGATCCTGCACATAAATGGGTGCGCGAAGAGATTCGTTCGGTCATGCAGATTTCAGAGTATTCCATTCGATAATAAATGCATTGTTGACTTATGATTTCAAATCATGGCTAGTATGAAAAACTTTGATTTCTAATTATACCTATTCCATTGATAGATTAGCGTCAAAGAGGGGAGATTCTTATGACACTAACAGTTTGGCTATCACTTTTTACCGTGTGTTTACTAGGGGCGATGTCGCCAGGACCGAGTTTAGCGATTGTTGCTAAGCACTCGTTGGCTGGTGGTCGTGTGAATGGTTTGGCTACCGCATGGGCACACGCGTTTGGTATCGGTATTTATGCTTTCATTACCTTGATCGGTTTGGCCGTGGTACTTCAACAAAGCCCATTGTTATTTAAGACTATTAGTTTAGCTGGTGCAGCTTACTTGGCGTATCTTGGTTTCAATGCATTGCGTTCAAAGGGGGGCGTAGCGGCGAAGTTAGAATCTGGTGAAGAGACGACGGTTTTGCAATCGGCGCGAGAGGGTTTTCTGATTTCGATTCTAAGTCCGAAAATTGCACTGTTCTTTATTGCACTGTTCAGTCAATTTGTTGCGTTAGGTAATGACCTAAGTAACCAAATGATTATCGTCGCGACCCCATTTGTTGTTGATGGTTTGTGGTATACGTTCATCACATTGGTATTGTCTAATTCACGAGTTGTTGACCGTATTCGCTCAAAGGCAGTATTGATTGACCGACTGTCTGGCATCGTTTTAATGTTGCTGGCAGTGCGTGTGGTTGTGACGATTTAACCAAGTAGAATGCACTGCTCATGAAGTTAAAAGGCTACCGTAATGGTAGCCTTTTTTGTCGATGACCAATAAAAAAACATCCTAACTCTTAACGAGATAGGATGTCAGCAAAGAAGGTTGCTCAGGAACATAGGGGGAGTGTGGAACCTTCAGAAGCGTTAGCGACGAACTTCTTCAAACTCGCCTTCAATTGCGTCGGACTTACCCGTATTGAATTCATACTCTTCATGCATTTCTTGTTGCATTTGCTTCACGCGCTTTTCAATACGTTTACCAGTAATCAGGGCTGCGATGGTCAATGGAATCGCCATGATTAGGCTAAATACCAAAGTAAAAAAGCCAGTAATCAGTGCCAATGCAGTAACGATAATTCGATTCATAATCATGACCTCTCTTTCAATCTATGGGTTCATACTACGATTTTGAATATGAACGAAACATGAACATACCCAAATAACCTCAAAATTCTAGTTTCAGCAAGACAACTTGCCCTAGGGAGCGTGTTACTAACGCCATTTCTTTGATAAATCCCTCGGCAATAGTGAACTTTTACGCAAGCGATTTATCTTTGAACTAGCGCTAGTAACAACGCTCTGAATTCTGAATATTGAGGTCATTTGGGTATCTAACGTTCAATTTCGCATCGATTTGTCTGAGGAATGTCAAAGTGTCTTAAAACGAAAAAACGCCTGAGGGTCATCAGGCGTATAAGCGGGGAAGTATATTAGTAATGCGCAAGGCGCTTATTATTTAAAACAAATGCTGGGGTGTTGCTCGTTACACATTGTGGTTAACGTTGTGGAGCAAGGTTCACCTTATCGAGGGAATGTTTGGTAACGAACACCCATCATTTGTTCCATACAGTGTACAACTTGACAGCTGTAACCAAATTCGTTGTCGTACCAGATGTACAGTACACAGCGCTTGTCTTGAGCGATGGTTGCTTGACCGTCGACCACACCTGCGTGGCGAGAGCCCACTAGATCGCTTGATACGATTTCTGTCGAATCTGTGTAATCGATCTGCGCAGAAAGCTCAGAGTTTAATGCCATTTCACGTAGGTATTCGTTCAGCGAATCACGGTCTACATCTTCACCCAAGTTAAGGTTTGCAACAGCCATTGATACGTTCGGAGTCGGTACACGAATTGCGTTGCCTGTAAGCTTACCTGCAAGTTCTGGAAGTGCTTTTGCTACCGCTTTCGCTGCGCCTGTTGACGTAAGAACCATGTTCAATGAAGCACTACGACCACGGCGATCGCCTGAGTGGAAGTTGTCGATTAGGTTTTGATCGTTGGTGTAAGAGTGAACGGTCTCAATGTGTCCAGAAAGCACACCGTACTTGTCGTTCAGGGCTTTAAGAACCGGAGTGATAGCGTTAGTCGTACAGCTCGCTGCGGAGATGATAGTGTCATCTTCTTGAATCACAGATTCATTCACACCAAATACGACGTTCTTGATGTCGCCTTTACCTGGTGCAGTAAGCAGTACTTTCTCTGCACCGTTACACGCTACGTGTTGGCTTAGACCTTCGGCATCACGCCAAACACCCGTGTTATCAACAACTAGTGCATTGTTGATGCCGTAAACTGAGTAGTCCACATCACTTGGGTTATTCGCGTAAATAATTTGAATGTAGTTACCGTTCACGATCAGGGCTTTACGCTCTTCGTCAATCACGATACTACCGTTGAACTGTCCATGAACTGAGTCACGACGGAGCAAGCTAGCACGTTTTTCTAGATCGCCTTTCTTTCCGCCACGCACAACAATTGCACGCAGACGAAGTGGGTAACCCGGACCACTCTTTTCAATCAACAGGCGAGTCAATAGGCGGCCGATACGACCGAAGCCATAAAGAACCACGTCACGAGCTGCTAGAGAAGAGTCGGCATCACGAGCACCTTGAAGTGCTGTGTGTAAAAAGTCGCTAAGTGCGGCAGTATCTTCGTGATCTTTCCAGTACATACCAGCAAGCTGACCAACATCAACACGACAAGACGAGATGCTCATTTCGCACAGCGCTTGGATGATTGGCATGGTTTGTTCAAGAGAAAGAGGGCTTCCGGTGTAACGTCTTGCAATACGGTGAGTTTTGAGAATGTCGATGGTTGTTGCGTTGATAAGTGTTTTACCAAACAGAACCACTTCGATTCCTTTTTGACGATATAACTTACCAATAAGAGGGGAAATAGATTCAGCAATCGTTTGGCTAGTTTGCCAGTCTTGGAGATATTTCTCTGGACTCATTGTTGTTTTGGACCTTTCACGTTTTGGGGGCTGACCTTACTTTCTGCTGTTACCTCAACGGTAGAGCGTGAAGTGAGGGTGTTTTGTAATTGGGTTGTAATAATTATGTGTGCGGATTGTACGGGTGGAGGTCTTATTCTGCTAGGAAAAATAAATCCAGTTAAAAGTGTGGGGTATGATTCATTTTTTGGCTTATTAATGTGACTAAAGCGGTGTTTTATAGGGATTGACTTTTCCTATCTATAAAACTTATTTCGCGACAATAAAGGTTCATCTCAAAGTGAGTATATGTAACAAGGTGAGCTTCCTTTTAAATAATGTGATATGGATAATCTTTAACACTTAAATGGTAAACGTTTTTCGCCATTTTAGGCGGTATCTTTAAGTTCGCCCATGGTATGAGTTGGTTTAACTAAATCTGTTTAAAAATGATGCAGCAAAATTTTGCAAGCAATCACACTTTTCCTTCTTATGACCTCAATGTATAGAAGGGTAATGAGTGTTGTTTTTAGCCGTTTGGGCAGTTCAGACCGATTAAGTTGCCGATAAAACACTTCATACAAGTTCATATTCAATCTATGAAAGTGGTCTAGTATTAATTCGAGAGCCTTTTCCTAACACGGGCAAACGGATGATAAAACTTTCTATAAAATTACGTTTAGCTCTACTCGCACTGTTACCCGCGGTGGTTATTTCTGTGTTTGCCGTTCACCAATTTGTCGTTAACTCTCAAAGAGTCGATCAACTCAATCAAACGGTCAGTAATATTCAAGGATTGAAACTGATTTCCGAAGCGTCTCATTTTGTCTATGACATGGAGAAGGAGCGTCATCGATATCGAGAAGAGCAGCCTTTACCAATTGAAGTGAAAGTACAACGTGATAGAGCGCTTTCTATCTACGAGAAGTTTATACAGAACAGTTATACTGCCGAGTATTCTGATGACCTTAAGCGAGCGATGTTAGATTTGATCTCTGGTGACTTGAGAGACAGTGTGGATGCCGGAGATTGGTCGTTTCGCCTGTTGCAAGAAATGTCTCAATCACTGGTTCAACATAATCACTTGTTTGATAGTGATGAAGCACATTGGATGCAAGATTTCATCGCTTATCTTGCTCAACTTTCTTACTGGACGCAAAAAGAAGCTTGGTTGACGTATCGGTTGGTGCTACAGCCTGATAGCCAACCGAATCAAAATATGTTCTTTCAAGCCATTGAGCGCCAACAGCAGAGTCTGGAAGGATTCTTAAAGTTAGGTGCATCAAATGAGCAGGTAGAAAAGCTCCTTAGTTTGTATACGTCTCCTCGTTATTTGTCGAGTATCGAAGCCCGAGGACGTTTATTGGCAGGAGAGATGTCCCAATCTGACTATGTGACTTATTTACGAGATCTTGACCACCGTGTTCAACGTTTGCAAGTCATTACCGCGGGTTTCACGCAACAGGTTGAAAGCGCATTGTTGGTCCAAGTCAGTTCGCAAAAGCAGAGCATTACGCTAATGACCTCGGGCGTGATGGTCATCATCATCCTGTTATGTTGGTTAGGCTTTGGTACTTGGTATCGTGTGCATAGTAAATTGGACTCGATTATTTATTCGCTTAACACCTTAATCCATGAACATGTAAAAGGGGAGAAGGTGGTGGTTGATGGCAATGATGAGTTCACGATCTTTGCACAACAAGTTAATCGAATGATGGAGGAGCAAAACCGACAAACAGAAGAGATTTTGCAAACCAAAGAATCTGCTATTTCGGCAAACCGCGCAAAGTCGGTCTTTCTTGCAAGCATGTCTCATGAAATTCGAACCCCTTTGAACGGGATTATCGGGATGACAGAGATCCTGTCACAAAGCGAACTTTCAGATCATCAAAAAGAAGTTTTAACCGATATTGATACCTCGTCGCATACCTTGCTCACGTTACTTAATGACATCCTTGATCTATCTAAGATTGAATCAGGTCATTTACAGCTTTCTCTTATCGAAACAGATATTCGCGAAGTCGTGTACCAATCGATGATTTTGTTCCAGTCCAAAGCCACGTCCAAGCAATTAGAACTGAATATCAATTTAGATGAGCGTATTCCCGCGCGCATCAAGGTTGATGACCATCGAATCAAGCAAATCGTCATGAACTTGGTATCGAACGCGGTGAAGTTCACAGAGAAGGGCTGCATCAATGTGGATGTTGACTACCAAGAATCCACCACACAAAAGAGCGTATTTTTGACTTTTCGAGTATCTGACACCGGTGTAGGTATAGAAAAGGACAAGCTTGATTCCATCTTCGAGCCTTTCACTCAAGAAGACGAAGGTATATCACGTCAGTTTGGAGGGACAGGACTAGGCTTGGCCATTTGTCGTCAACTGGTGGCTATGATGGGCGGCAAGTTAACCGCGACGTCTTCAAAAGGAGTGGGAACCAGTTTTGAGTTCTCAATTGAAGTGGAAGTGTTGCCGACCGTAGGTTGGCGCTCAGAAACCATTCGTAACGGTATTCTCATTGGAGATAACTACGCGTATGCCGACCAAATTATGAAAGAGTGTCGTTTAGCTGGTATTCAGCTTTCAGAGGTAAGCAGCATTAAGGATTTACCGACTTCTACAAAGGGGCTGGAAGTGATCTTTTATTGTCATGATGGCAGAGTGGTGTTGGATTCTGTAATAGACGAGTTAGCGCGTACGGTTGATATTAGCCGAATCATTGTTTGCCAACATCATTTGATCTCTACCTACACCAATTCTGAGCGTATTCATTCTGTGCTGACTTTACCTTTTTTAGGTAACCGCTTTAGGCATGCCATTGATGAACTCGCACACATTGAACAAAACACTCAAAGTTACCATGTCACACGTTCGGCAGTAGTTCATAATATCAACCAGTCACGTACACATCGTCGTATTTTGATTGCTGAAGATAACTTGATGAACCAAAAGATAGCCAGCTTTTTCTTAGATAAGGCGGGATACGATTATCTGATTGCCAGCAATGGGCAAGAGGCATTAGAAGCCATCACTAAGGGGGAGAAGTTTGATGCAATTCTTATGGATTGCATGATGCCAGTTATGGATGGTTTGACCGCAACAAAAGAAATTCGCCGCTGGGAGAAAGAAGTAGGAAGTGGGAAGATCACCATTATTGCTTTGACAGCGAGTGTGCTCGAAGAAGATATTCAAAACTGCTTTGCTGCGGGAATGGATGCTTACTTACCGAAACCTTACAAGTCGAATCAACTGTTTGAGTTGTTTAATGAACTAAAGCTTGCTTAAATCGTGTCTGCGAGCCGAACTCCTTACGGCTTCTAGAACGATAAAGAAAAGGAAGTAACATGTTCAAACTTGCTGTGATCGGGACGAACTGGATCTCTCAACAATTTGTTGAAGCTGCACTCCAGACCAAAGAATTTTGTCTTCAAGCTGTGTATTCACGTGATGTTGAGAAAGCGTGCGAATTTGGCAAGCCTTATAATGCGCAATCTTATTACGATAGCTTAGAAGCATTAGGGGCTGATAACGATATCGATGCCGTTTACATAGCGAGTCCAAATTCACTGCATGCTCCTCAGGCAATGCAAATGCTTAAAGCGGGTAAGCACGTGATTTGCGAAAAGCCGATGGCTTCAAACTATCCTCTTGCTCAGGCGATGTTTAAGACCGCTGAAGAAAATAACGTCGTGTTGTTCGAAGCTTTCATGTCACCATATACGCCGAATTTTCAAGTGCTAAAAGACAGCCTACCAGCGATCGCCCCTCTTCGTCATGCCACGATCAGTTATTGTCAGTACTCTTCCCGATATCAGAAATATTTAAATGGTGAGAATCCAAATACATTCAATCCAGAATTTTCTAACGGTTCGATTATGGACATCGGTTACTACTGTGTTGGCTCCGCGATTGAGTTGTTTGGCGAGCCTAACAGCATAGAAGCAAGTGCTCACATTTTGCCTTCTGGCGTCGATGGTTGTGGCAGTGTGACGTTGGCGTATGACGGCTTTAACGTGAACCTATTACATTCCAAGGTAAGCGATTCGCTAATACCAAGTGAATTCCAAGGTGAACAGGGCAGTGTGTTGGTAGATATGATTGCCACAGGACGTGGTGTTGAGCGCATTTTGCGAGGTGAGAGTAAACAAGTACTAACATTGCCTCAAGAAGAGAACCACATGTTCTACGAAGCGCACGCATTTGCAAAGCAACTCAAAGTTGGCTCGATTGATCCTCAAATGAAGCAGCGCTCACTTGTCGTTGCTAAAGTGCTCACTGAGGTGAGAAGACAGACTGGTGTTGTGTTCCCAGCGGATAAAGTGGCGCTAGGCTAACGCCTTTCTTTACAAACGCTGCCTAAAGGGTTCGGCTAGGTGTTCCCATCTGAGTGAAATTTAACCGCGAAAGATCAACAGACCCCAGTGTATAAAAACCATAAAGCCCTCAATGCGAGGGCTTTCGTTTTTCTTGCTTATTTAAGCGGCAGCATGCGCTTCTGTGAGCTTACGAATCGTTTTTCTATAGGTTAAGTAAGCCGCGATACCAGCTAAGATATTACCCAAACACGCGCCAATAAGTAGCCCTTGAATCCCACCCAATTGCGCACCGACCCACAAACACGGAAGGAAGAACAAAAATAGGCGCAGTGCCGAAATGGTCAGAGCCGTGTAGGACTTACCAAGGGCGTTACAGATCGAAACCATCAACATACACACACCAAGCGAGCCCAAACTGATAGGTACAATCATCAAGTGCATTTCAAGTACATGGGTGACTTGCGCGTCGCTGGTCATCAATAATGCCAGTGGGTCTGCAGCGATAAACGTAATCACAGCAATCAGCAATTGGAAACCAAGTATGAACTTAACCGCAATCGAGATGAGAGACTGAATGTCGGTGTAGTTTTTTGCTCCTAGTAGACGACCAACCATCGGCGGCATTGACATCGTCAGTGCAAGTACAGAAACAATAGCAAAAAACTCATAACGAGAGCCTAACGCCCATGATGCTACCGCTGCGGTACCAAAGCCTGCCAATAGCTTCGTCGCCAGCATAGAAGAGAGTGGTGGTAATAATTGGCTGATCATTGCCGGTCCCATAATGTGACCGATGGAGCGAACGCTTTTCACAACATCCAGCTCTTGCCATTGGAACGTCGCCCAGTGATTTTTTTGTACGCGAGGCGCCACAACCAAAATGCCAAACCCGAACGCGATTATCGTAGCGATAGCGGCACCGTTGATGCCTAAATCAAAGGTGAAAATGAATAGTGGATCGAGCACTAAGTTCACTACACTGGTGACCATCATCATAGTGCCTGGCAGCATGGTATTACCATTAGAACGACAAATACTGTAATAGAAGTACAGCACAGCACCCGTCCATGAGCTTAGCAACCACCATGGCCAGTAGCTGTCGATAATTGGCATGACGGTTTCTGGTGCGCTTAATAAAGAGAGAATAGGGTAACGCAATAACCAAATGATCAAACCAAGTACAGCTACGCCGACAGAGCCAATCATGAGGACTAACCCACCTAATTGTTTTGCGTAGTGGGTGTCGTTTGCTCCTAGTGCTTTCGATATCACTGCGGTAGTGGCAATACCCAAACCAACTTGAATGCCAATAACCACCATTTGTAATGGTAGAGTGAAGCCTTGTGCCGCAAGTGGTAAAACGCCCAGTTGCCCAATGAAGGCACTGTCGACAAGTTGGAAGCTCATCAATGACAATACGCCAAACAGCATTGGCCAGGTCATAGTGAAAAGTTGTTTTGCTAACGTTGGTTGCACGCTAGAAGAAGTAGAAGACATAGAGAAATTGGGTGTTTTGGGAACAAGAATTGGTGTTATTGTACACACTGGTTTTGTAAGTTACAAAAAGAAACCCCGAGCAAGTTATCCCTGCTCGGGGTTAAATTCTACAACTATTTGGGCTTATTTTTTGCCGCTAGTTTGTTTGTCTTCTTCAGTCAGTTCGCGAATACGACGGCTGATGTCACGACGTGCTTTAGAAATTTCTGCACTCTTGATGATGTGATCGTCAACGCGGTCTTCGTAGTCTGCTTTCATGTTCTTGATGATTGCAACGATTTCGTCGTGAGACATTTCTGGTTTGATGTAGTCTAGAAGGTTTTCTAGTAGGTCTACACGTTTACGGTTGTCACGAACTTTTTTCTCGTTATCAAGCAGCTCACGTTTTAGTTTGTTTTTACGACGAGCTTGGTTCACGATTTCAAATACGCTACTCATGGTTCCCTTTCCTAATTTGTGAATATCTGATTCGATTAAAGCACAACATCTCGTGGCATAACAGTCTTTAGATCAAACGTCATGCTGGGTTGGACATTTATCCATCAATTCTGATGTGGCATTAACAATCGAGTGCTAAAAGCGTGAATGTTGCTCACTTGAGTGAAGGGACTCGTTGTCATGGTGGAGCCTTCGCTATATCATCAACTTCATTCAATACAAAAATATGAAGCTCGAAATGAACTCTGGGACTATTGCGGAGCAAGTCGAAAGCCAAGAGGTCGATAACCAAGACGATTCTTTGGCTACCAAACTCAAAGCAGCGTATGTGGCTGCTAGAACGCAACTCGAAATCACTGAAGTCGAACTCAATCGTTCGAAGATAATGATGATTGACGAGAATGGAAAAATGACCAAAGTGTCGATTCTATCAGAGCATTAAGACCTAACCCGATTCGCAAAGGGTGTCAGGTCCATGCGCTATGCTTTAGCCTGATACCCAAATTCAAATGCAACAATAATAAGGAAATGCATTATGAAAGTTGAGCTAACGGCAATTGAAGCACGAGTAATTGGCTGCTTAATCGAAAAAGAAGTCACCACCCCCGACCAATACCCCCTAAGCCTTAACGCGCTGACGAACGCATGTAATCAAAAAAGCAACCGCGAACCTGTCATGTCATTGTCTGAAGCAGACGTACTAGACGCGGTTGATGCACTCATCGAGCGTCGTCTTGTCAGTGATGAAAGTGGTTTCAATAGCCGTGTCAGCAAATACCAACACCGATTCTGTAATACCGAGTTTGGCGACCTACAACTTACCGAGCAAGAGAAAGGCATCGTATGTTGCATGCTGCTTCGTGGTGCTCAAACCCCTGGCGAAATTCGTACGCGCACTAATCGCCTAGCAACATTTAATGATGTAAAGGAAGTTGAAAACGTTCTTGAGCACCTTGCAAGCGAAGAGAAAGGACCTCTTGTGGTTAAACTGCCTCGCGAGGCGGGCAAGCGTGAATCACGTTACATGCATCTATTTTGTGGTGAGGTAGACATCAGTGAGTTGGCTGTGGCAAGTGCGGCGCCATCATCAGCCGGTTCTGAACGCATTAGCCAGTTAGAACAAGAAGTGGCAGAACTTCGTGCAGAGCTGACCGCATTAAAAGAACAGGTTGAATCTCTGCTTTCATGAGTGAGACTGCCGAGCAAAATTGGAGCGTCTATCTAATCCGTAATAACCGCAATGCGCTGTATTGTGGTGTAACGAATGATGTGGACCGACGCTTCAAACAGCATCAGAGCGGGAAAGGTGCAAAAGCACTGAAAGGGAAGGGACCATTAACCTTGGAATGGTTCTCTTCTTTTGAAAGCAAAAGCGTCGCGATGAAAGCGGAATACTTTATCAAGCAACTGACTAAAGCTAAGAAAGAGCTCTTAGTCAGCGAAGATGCTGAAATTTGTATCGATGAAAAACATGTCCTTGCATTTCAAACACGAGTGAAGTGTTCCAATTAATCAATGATTTTCGCAAGTGACATTTTCGACCAATATTGAGCTGTACAACTTCTAATCAATTAAAAAGTACAAATATGTGCTGCTAGTTCAATGTTGGGCAATTTGAATTAACACTATGCGTATTAGAGAGCAAACCGCCTTCAAATGGCGGTTTATTTTTGTCTATTATGGGTATCATTTCAGGCGACAGTAACACATAATACATTGATGCCCTGCTAGGCTTAATATCAAAAAAATTTATATAGAAGCGGGCAATTTATGGATATCAGAATTATAGGGTAAAGGATGACTCGGCTAGGTAATAAAATAGAGCAGTTCCATGCTCCATAAAAAACTAAAAGAGCAACAGATGAAAAAAGCGTTACTATTTTCCCTGATTTCTATGGTCGGTTTCTCTCCTGTTTCACATGCAACGCAAGTGCTCAATGGCTACTGGGGTTATCAAGAGTTCTTGGATGAATTCCCGCAGCAGCGAAAACTCACTAATGCTTTAGCAGAAGCCGTTCGTGAACGTCCTGTACCATTCTCTAAAAACAAAAAGCGTCCGCTTAAAATATCCGTGGTTTATCCGGGGCAGCAAGTATCTGATTACTGGGTAAGAAACATTGCGGCATTTGAAAAGCGCTTGGACAAGCTAAATATCAACTATCAGATCAACCAAGTTTTCACACGCCCTAATGCGGATATTAAGCAGCAAAGCTTGTCATTAATGGAAGCGCTGAAGAGCAAATCCGATTATTTGATTTTTACGTTAGATACAACCAGACACCGCAAATTTGTTGAACACGTTCTTGATTCAACAAACACCAAATTGATCTTACAAAATATCACGACACCAGTGCGTGAATGGGATAAACATCAACCGTTTTTATATGTCGGATTTGATCACGCGGAAGGCAGCCGTGAATTAGCGACAGAATTCGGAAAGTACTTTCCGAAGCACACCTATTACAGTGTGCTCTATTTCTCGGAAGGGTACATTAGTGATGTGAGAGGTGACACGTTTATTCATCAGGTTAACCGTGATAATAACTTTGAACTACAATCAGCGTACTACACTAAAGCAACAAAGCAGTCGGGATATGATGCTGCAAAAGCAAGTTTAGAAAAGCACCCAGATGTTGATTTTATTTATGCGTGCTCGACTGATGTTGCGTTAGGTGCTGTTGAGGCGTTAGCAGATTTAGGGCGAAGTGACGTTATGATCAACGGTTGGGGTGGTGGTTCAGCAGAGCTTGATGCTATTCAGAAAGGCGACTTAGATATCACTGTCATGCGTATGAATGATGATACTGGTATTGCCATGGCAGAAGCCATTAAGTGGGATTTGGAAGGAAAACCTGTCCCAACCGTATATTCCGGTGATTTTGAAATTGTTACCAAAGCTGATTCACCGGAAAGAATCGAAACGCTGAAGAAGCGTGCATTTAGATATTCAGATAATTGATGACAATAACTCGATCAAACATAAAGAAGCGTCGCTCACTGGCGACGCTCATAACAAAGATCATCATTCTTGTTCTTGCTCCGATCATTCTAGGGATTTTTATTCAGAGCTATTACTTCTCTAAACAGATAATTTGGCAAGAAGTCGACAGAACGAAGCAACAAACCTCTGCATTGATCCACAATATATTTGATAGTCACTTTGCGGCGATTCAAATACATCATGACAGCAACTCAAAAAGTGAAGTGATTCGTGACTTTTACACCAATCGCGACACTGATGCACTTAACTTTTTCTTTCTCAGTATCGATCAAAGTGACCCATCGCACACGCCAGAGTTTCGCTTTCTGACCGATCATAAGGGCATCATTTGGGATGATGGTAATGCACATTTCTATGGTGTGAATGATCTTATCCTCGACAGTTTGGCGAACCGAGTCACCTTTAGTAATAACTGGTATTACATTAATGTGATGACCTCTATTGGTTCTAGACATATGCTGACGCGTCGCGTGCCAGTGTTGGATCCTGCGACAGGTGAAGTGCTTGGCTTCTCTTTTAATGTTGTAGTGCTTGATAACAACTTCGCTTTGATGGAGAAGCTAAAAAGCGAAAGTAATGTCGACAATGTGGTCCTTGTGGCGAATAACGTCCCTTTAGCTAACTCCTTAATTGGTGACGAGCCATACAATGTTGCGGATATTTTGCAGCGCAAAGGTTCAGAAAGAAGGCTCGACAAACTTCTAGTGATTCAAACTCCAATAGAAGTGAATGCCGTGACGACAGAGTTATGCTTGCTTACTGTGCAGGATAACCAAAGCGTTGTTACGTTGCAGATCCAACATATCCTTGCAATGTTGGCTTCTATCATCGGTATGATCATGATTGCGTTGCTCACTAAAGAATGGATCGAGAGTAAGGTAGCGGCGCAGTTGGAGTCTCTGATGTCCTATACTCGTTCCGCGCGTGAGGAAAAGGGTTTTGAGCGCTTTGATGGCTCGGATATCGAAGAGTTCGATCATATCGGCTCTACTCTTGAAAGTACTTTTGAGGAACTAGAGGCGCAGAAGAAGTCATTCCGAGACCTGTTTAACTTCGCGTTATCACCGATTATGGTGTGGTCTGAGGAAAGTGTTCTTATCCAAATGAACCCTGCAGCACGCAAAGAGCTCGTTATCGAAGATGACAATGAAACCATGCATCCTGTCTTCCAAGGCTTCAAAGATAAATTGACACCTCACCTAAAGATGGCAGCGCAAGGTGCGACGTTAACAGGCGTCAACGTTCCAATTGGGAATAAGATTTACCGTTGGAACCTATCACCAATTCGTGTCGATGGTGATATCAGTGGCATCATTGTGCAAGGGCAAGACATTACGACTCTGATTGAAGCGGAAAAGCAAAGTAATATCGCACGTAGAGAAGCAGAGAAGTCTGCACAAGCTAGAGCTGATTTCCTTGCGAAGATGAGTCATGAGATCCGTACTCCAATTAACGGTATCTTAGGTGTTGCGCAATTGCTTAAAGACACGGTAGAAACTCAAGAGCAGAAGAACCAAATTGATGTTCTGTGCCACAGTGGTGAGCACTTACTTGCCGTACTGAATGATATTTTGGATTTCTCCAAGATAGAGCAAGGTAAGTTTAATATCCAGAAGCACCCGTTCTCATTCTCCGATACGATTCGCACATTGGAAAATATCTATCGTCCAATCTGTACAAATAAAGGTGTTGAGCTGGTTATCGAAAACAAACTGGATCCGAATGTCGAAATCTTTACGGATCAAGTTCGACTCAACCAAATTCTGTTTAACCTTGTTAGTAACTCCGCCAAGTTTACTCCGTCGGGTTCTATCCGGATCCATGCCGAGCTTGAGCAATTTTATGGTGCAGAGAACAGTGTATTGGTTGTTGAAATTACTGATACGGGGATCGGGATTGAGTCGGACAAGTTAGACCAAATGTTCGAACCGTTTGTACAAGAAGAAGCAACAACAACACGAGAATACGGTGGTAGTGGTTTAGGCTTAACCATCGTTAAGAATCTTGTCGATATGTTGGAAGGCGATGTTCAGGTTCGTAGTAGTAAAGGGATGGGCACAACTTTCGTTGTGACATTGCCGGTAAAAGACCGTGAGCGTGTATTCCGACCGTTAGAAGTCAGCCAACGCGTTAAGCCTGAAGCTTTGTTTGATGAGAGTTTGAAAGTGTTGCTGGTGGAGGACAATCACACCAATGCCTTTATTCTCCAGGCGTTCTGCAAGAAGTACAAAATGCAGGTTGATTGGGCAAAAGATGGATTAGAGGCGATGGAGTTTCTCGCGGACAATACTTATGACCTTATCTTGATGGACAATCAATTACCGCATCTTGGTGGTATTGAAACAACTCATGAGATTCGTCAGAACTTGCGACTTGGTACGCCTATTTATGCCTGTACGGCTGATACAGCTAAAGAAACTAGCGATGCATTTATGGCGGCAGGGGCGAATTATGTCTTGCTCAAGCCAATCAAAGAAAACGCATTACATGAAGCGTTTGTCGATTTTAAGCAGAGATTTTTGCTAGAACGGACGTAATGCAGAAATAGCAAAGGGAGCATGATGCTCCCTTTTTAGTTCTTTACGGTTGAGAACCTTATGCAGCCTAAATCGTGCTGGCTGAAAAAGAATGCTCTAGTAACTCATTCTTCAATTCTTCGGACATATCAAGCGGTACCTCAAATTTCACGCCTATAATCCAACCTTTTGGTAGCTTCTTAATATTGGCAACTGAGCAGTGGTTTTCTTCGTCGATATAGCCACTTAAAGGGGATTCAATCGTAATTCGTTCACCGATTTCAAACTCGGGTTCAACCAACGTCGAAATTCCACAGCCAGAAAGAGAGAAGTCGACCAAACTGCCATCATATTTATTGCCAGTGTGGTCTATTGCACAGTCTAATTGCAATTTATAACGCTCATGCTCACGTACAGGCTTCGTCGCGAAGGTGGCAGGAATCCGTACAAACAATAACGGAGACGGTCGGACCAAGTTCATCAGCACACTGGTCTTAAAAGCAATCACATGCCCCAGATCTGTATCTGACACACCACGGATAACAACGTCCACATTGGTGAGTTTTCTTAGCGCTTGCTCTTCTAATAACCGAGCGGGTATGTCGAGAATGATATAAGCGTTTTCTTTAAGCCCTAAATAAGTAGCAGCGTAAATGTACTTTTCTTCCTGACCGAACTCGAAATTTACCGAGATTCGCATCCCTGTTTTTAGGAATTTATGCAGTTCATCTTTTGTATGAGTTGAAGGCATAACATCTGACGTTTAATTTATTATCGCAACAGGTTATCAAAACGCTATTTTGGCTTTCAATAGGTGCCTGTAAAAAGTTATGCAATTTTATTGTTATCTGTGAACAGGTGGCTGATATTTCTGACTAGGGTCTTGTTTCATCAGGATATTACTCGCCACGATACTACCGCAAGTCACCAATATTAAAGCACACCATGTAAGGGTATCAGGCTGCTCATTAAACACTGGCATTGCGAGTAAGGTTGCCAATACTGGTGTGAGAGATCCGAATGCGGCGCTGGCTTCCGCTCCAATGGTTCTGATTGCGTAAAGAAAAGTGAAAGATGCTAATAGACCTGCTCCGATACCTTGTAATACGAGATGACCAACAAGCTCTTTCCATGGCCAATCAGTGATAGGTGTGATGGCTAAATAACTATGCAACCAACCGAAACCTACAGCGACAATCAGCAATGCAAACGAAATGACTGAAACAAACCCAGCGCAAACATAAGCACTTAAATTTGCAACGCGAGCACTGATGGTAAATACCGCCCACATTAAGCTGCCGACTAGAAACAGTAAGTGCCCTTTTAATTGTGCCCAGTTGTATTCTTCACCGAGATTGGACAGCAGGAACACCATAATCCCAAGTAAGACAGCAGACAAACCGACCATACGATGTTGGCTAAGAGGTTGCTGGTAACAAATGACCGCAATCGCAGAGACAAACAAAGGCAAAGTGCCAGGTATCAGAGCACTGCCATGGGCGACTGGGGCAAAGTGCATAGCGGTGCCAGCAACGAGCAAGTATGGGAGTCCGCTTCCGATGACGATACCGATAAGATATTTGTTCGGTACTGCGCGTACTTTATCCATGGATTTGAGGACGAAAGGAAGTAACACCAACGCCGGAATGAAAAAGCGAGTTAAGGCAATATCGGCAGGTTGAAGGGCTGAAATTGCGCCTCCACGTAGCGATAGAAAGAAACCAGACCAAAGAAAGAGCGTTGTGATGATTGCGGCGTATCCTAATGCCATGGGAGGTTCCGTTTATTTGTAAATAATGTGTTAATTATCGAATGAAAGTGACGCTCAATGGTGGCAAAATATGACTTAATACAGTTAGAACTTAGTGAATTTCGGCATGGAATTAAAAAATCATGGCGAAATCTGGCAAGGAAGGCAAGATGGATAAAATTGACCGACAGTTATTGGATTTGATCCAGCAAGACGCCACAATGACAACAAGCGAACTGGCAGATAGAGTGGGGCTTTCTGCTTCCCCTTGTGCGCGAAGAATCAAACGCTTGGAACAAGAAGGCGTGATCAGTGGTTACCGCGCAATGGTTTCTCGCGAACAAGCGGGAATTGCAATGACGGTATTCGTTGAAGTAAGCCTTAATAATCACCAAGCCAGTTCAATAGATGAATTTGAGCAAGCGGTAAGCGAAATGGAAGAAGTGATCTCCTGCCATGTTGTTTCTGGGGCGTACGATTATCTATTAGAAGTGGTGAGTAGAGATCTCACTGGCTATGAAGCTTTTACGCGAAAGCTCCAGATCCTTGAAAACGTCAAAGATATTCATACGCACTTAGCGATTCGCCAAGTGAAAGGAAATGGTAACTTACCGATTTATACCTAAGTAACCTCGAGATGCTAGGTTCTTCGAGAACGATTTGTCTTGTAGACGCGGCGTTGTTTTCCTTGACCTCGAATCAATGACAATGCTCAGAATTCTGCATCTTGAAGTTACTGGGTATACTCATAAATACGGTTATTCACAAACCCAACAAACAAAGCAATCATGAAGTGGCTCGACAGATTACGCATCGCACATTATCACCGAAAAAGACACAAACAATTTGGCGAAGACAGAGCCAGGACGCTGGGGTGGCAAGACACTTTCAGCCAAGTCACACGCTTTGAAGCCTTATGTCGGGATTTAGACCTTAATGGCAAAAGTATTCTTGATATTGGTTGTGGATATGGAGATTTGTTGGCGTATATAGAACAAAAAGGCAATCGCCCCTGTCATTATGTCGGCATTGATCAACAAAAGCGGTTTATCGCGGAATCTCGCAAGCGTCATTTCATTACTGATACGCAGTTTATCCGGGGCGATTTCTCTAACTTGATTTTGCCGAAAGCGCACTATGTATTTGCATCTGGCTCGCTCAATTACCAATCTGCCAACCCAAATCATACAATCGAGATGATTGAGAAAATGTATCAGACTGCGAGTATTGCTTGTGTGTTTAATCTGTTGGATGAGGCTAAGTTACCCAGCATGCGGATGTTAGAGTCTCACAACAAAGATGGTGTACTGCGTTATTGCAAGCTGCTGAGTGAGAGAAGTTACTTAATTGAAGGTTATTCCGATCATGATTTTACTATCGTGATGCCAAAATAACCGACAATAAAAAACGGAGACAGTTTCCTGTCTCCGTTCGAATAGTCTTTTAAGCCTTATTGGTATTTGTATTTTGAGATCTCACAGTTACCTGTGTGTCTATCAACCCTAAAAGAGAAAGCAGCTGAATGGTATTCCCTCCCATCACTCCAAATTGTTTCTCCGAAGATTTTACATAGGTCCAAATCACTGATTGAACCGAACTCTTTAACATGCCTAACTACTGACAAAAACTTGGCTTTGGTAGCATTAGGACAATCCCTGTTACTTAATCGATTGATAACCATTGGTTTAGCATCATCTCCAGCCAAATGTGACTTTATATTAAATTTTGTTAATGGGTAAATTACCCAAAATCTGCTCGTAAGTAAAGCGTTATTGTGACGTACCTCTCTATAAATTGACCTGTTTGCCTATTAATTGCTCAATTTCAATAAAGGGAACAATCCCAATATGAACAGACTTAGTCAGATTCATTTTGCACGTATTTTAATGCATTGGCTTCTTTATCGTACAGCTGCGCTAAACCAAGGTATTGTGTTGCCAGTTGCGTATAATCTTTAGCGAGTTGGGAAGCGTTTGTTTGATACCATTCGGCGCTAATTTGGTTGGCTGTGGCATCAGAAATTTCACATTTACTTGCGAGTTTTTGCCATCCGTTTGCCATCCAATTTGACTCAATGCTGAGTTTCTCTAACTCTCGCGCTTTACTGGTGAGTTCTTCGCGATATTGAATCGACGCCTTAAGCTGACTTTGAAAAGCTCGTTGGTTAGTTTGTGCCTGCCACAACAAGGTTAGTTCACGTAGGGAGAAGGTCTGAGAGAGCAGTTGTCTTTGTTTGTGTTCAGTGAGAAGCGTATTGAATGTCTCAACGTATCTATTGTAATTGGACTCTAAACGGTTGAATTGGGTAAGATTGTCATTCCATGATGCGTGGTCACACTGAATGCTTGCGTAAGCAGGAAGTGGAAGCAGTAGCAATATCCATTTGAACTTATTCATCATTGTTTTCACACTAATTAGCTTTCTCGTTGATTAGTTTTTGCGTCCGTTATGCACTCTCTATCAGTATAGTTAGTGTGACGGTGCTTACTGCGTAAGGAATGAAAAAGGAACGGAATATGAAGAAAGCCTTGATCTTAATAGTTGTCTTGCTCTTGTTAGGGGGAGCGGGCGCAGGGTATTACTTCTTCTTTATGCAGCAAGACGACCCTGTCGCTGAACAGGAAAAAGAGCCAGAGAAACCAGCCGAACCTGCAGAAAAACCCAAACCGATTATGGATCTTGAGGCGCCCGCACCTGAGGTCACCGAGTACTATGTGATTGAGCGCCGGATCGATGTTTACAATAAGCCAGATCATCAGGCGTTGATTATTGATGCGCTGTATAAAGGTGAGAAGGTATCGGTTTTGGAGAAATCTAATGGCTGGTTCCGCTTGACGGATTACATTGTGTATGAAGAGGGTGGGGAAGAGACCGCTGAGTGGGTAGACTCAAAAGGATTATCAGACTCAGAACCTGTCATCAAAGAGCAAGAGCGCTTGGAGATCCTTGATGGGTATTTGCAAAAATCAGACGATTTAAAAACGCATCTAGATATGTTTCGCAACAAAACGCAGCAACTGCTCGATGATGAGACTTGCGACCCAAGTGATTTTGAAGAATTAGGTGGGTGGGTGCGTTCTGTCACTTACAAAACCCGCAATGTTTACTTCATCTACTGCGGTGGCTTGGAACAAGAAAACAAAATCTATTTGGATGTCGATAAAGGTGAAATATTTTATCGATGAATACCGCTTAAGGCTTGCTGGCAACTGCGTTCCACGGTTGGAAACAGAGATTTATAACTTTTTAGTTGTTAAGTATAAGCAATAGGAATACTATCACCGAGCTGAGTTGAAGAACTCGGCTCGTTTTGTTTTAAGTGAGCTACCATGCCTTGGATTTACGTTAGAAAACTGTTTTTGCTGCTTCTTGCAATGGCTTTATCGCCAATGCAGGCGTCGGCTGCACAAGCAGAACAGAAATCCTACTTACCTCACTTTTCTAAGTTGCAGCCATTTACGGCGAGCAACTCTGCATCGAACTCTCCAGTTGATTTCTCAGAACTCTCTGAGGAAAGCACCCAATCTCCAGTATCTGAAGGTCATGCTTTCCAAGATTCGTTTGCCATCTTTAATTCTCAACGTTGGACAACGCACCTTCGTGAGAACATTGACGATGAACACATTGATTTCATCGGCGATTTAAATGCCCCGTTTTATGCTGATGCTGGCTATGCCTATAGCCTTATGGATATCAGCTGGCGTCAAAGCCAATCGACATTTAATCACTTTGTTAGCGACCACCGCCTTTCTGGTTGGAAAGAAACCAATGCGATGTACGTCGCCCTCAATAGTCAGTTTTCTGCTTAAACACCATCACTCTGCACATTTTGTGCATTCTTAACACGGCAATTCTTCAACAGAGTAAGTGAAGCTCTGGGCATTCCATACCTGTATGTTGTTCAGGTGAGCGTTTTGTCGTGTCTTGAATCTAACTAAATAAAACTTCACTGAGCAGTGAAGGGATGATGTTTACATGAAGAAAACACCAAAACCACAAAAGAACAGAAAAGTGCTGAATCACTATTCAGCATGGAAATACGTCGTTTTAATTACGACGGTTATTATCTTAACCCTTAGCGCCATCCCAACTTGGTTTGGTGAGCAGCCTTCTATTCAGGTGACGTTTGCTGACCAAAACAACAGTGCGATGTCAGTGGTTCAGCTCGACCAGCTGTTAAAAACGCACCATATTCCAGCCTCTAAAATCATTGAAAAAGACGGTAAGACTACCATCGTTTTTGATGGTGAAGATGCGCAAAGTAAGGCTCGTGTATTGCTTAACGATCAGTTAGGCAAAGATGACAGCATCACGTTCTCATACGTGTCTGTTGCCCCAGAATGGTTAAACGAGATGGGTTTCAGCCCAATCAAGCTTGGTCTTGATCTTCGTGGCGGCGTTCAATTCCTATTGAATGTAGATGTAAATAAAGCGTTTGAAGAGCAGCGCGACGCATTGGTTGATGAGATCAAAGCGAGCCTGCGTGAGCAACGTGTACGTGGCGTTCAAGTTCGTGCTGAAGCGCATAACCACATCGCAGTAAATAGTGAAAACGAAGCGGGCTTAAAAGCGGCGAGCCAATTCATTCGTCAAAACTACCCTGGTTGGACAATGACAAGCGCAGATCGTGGCTTTGAACTTCAACCAAGCGAACAAAACATCCAAGAATTCCAAACAACGACACTGCAACAAAACTTGAAGATCATGCGTGGTCGTATCGAAGAGCTTGGTATTACTGAAGCGTTGGTACAACGCCAAGGTAAAGAGAGCATTCGTATCGAGCTACCAGGTGTTCAAGACCCTGCACAAGCGAAAAACGTCATTGGCGCAACAGCAAGTCTTGCGTTCTACGAAGTGAAAGACGCAGGTCAAGCACGTAGCAGCCAAGACCTTGTCCTGAAAGACAACGATGGTCGTACAGTGATTCTTGCTAAGCGTCCAGTACTAACGGGTGAACATATTGTAAATGCGCGCGCGGGCGTTGATAAAATGGGCATGTCAGAAGTAAACATCTCTCTAGACCACGCTGGTGGTAAGAAGATGAGTGACTTCTCTGCAACGCATATCGGCAAGCCAATGGCGACAGTCTACCGTGAGTACAAAACTAACGAACGTGGTATGACAGAGCGTAGCGAGCGCGTTATTAGTGTTGCAACTATCCAGTCTCAATTGGGTAGCCAATTCCGTATTACTGGTGCGGGTAGCATGGATGAAGCACAGCAACTTGCCTTGCTTCTACGTGCGGGTTCATTGACCGCTCCGGTAACGATTGTTGAAGAACGTACAATCGGTGCTTCTCTAGGTGCAGAAAACATCCAAAACGGTTTCGCAGCTCTTGCTCTTGGTATGGGTCTAACACTGACATTTATGGCACTTTGGTACCGTCGCCTTGGTTGGGTTGCGAACGTGGCTTTGTGTGCAAACATGCTTTGCTTACTTGGTCTAATCGCACTACTTCCTGGCGCCGTGCTAACACTTCCTGGTATCGCAGGCTTGGTATTGACTGTCGGTATGGCGGTGGATACCAACGTAATTATTTTCGAACGTATTAAGGACAAGATGCGTGAAGGTCGTAGTTTTGCACAAGCTATCGACTTAGGCTTCGACAGCGCGTTCGCTACTATCCTTGATGCCAACATCACAACCATGATCACTGCCGTGATTCTATACGCGATTGGTAACGGTCCAATCCAAGGCTTTGCGCTGACGCTAGGTCTGGGTCTGATGACCAGTATGTTTACAGGCGTATTTGCTTCTCGTGCAATGATCAATTTAATTTGGGGCCGCGATGCCCGTCGTGATGTGAGGGTTTAATCATGGTCGAAATGCTAAAACAAAATATCCGTAAGATTCGTTACTTCACGACAGCTGTATCGGTTGTGTTGACGATTATTGCTCTGGTTGCTCTGGGTATGAAAGGGCTAAACCTAGGTCTCGATTTCACTGGTGGTATGGTTACTGAAGTGAAAGTCGATAAACAATTGACTAACCATGATTTGCTTAATGCGCTGCAACCAAAGCTTGGTGAATCAACATCTGTAACCCGTTCAGGCGAAGATGGTCGTTGGGTTATTCGTTACTCAGCACCGGCAGAAGGTCATACATTACCTAATGTTGCAGATGTACTTAAGCCTATTTCACATCAAGTAGATGTAGTAAGTAACAGCATCGTGGGTGCTCAAGTGGGTCAGGACCTGTTCGACCAAGGTGGCTTAGCATTATTAGTATCGGTACTGACGATTCTTGGTTACTTGTGTTTCCGCTTTGAATGGCGTCTGGCAAGTGGCTCTCTATTCGCGTTGGCGCACGATGTTATCTTAGTATTGGGCTTCTTTGCGATTACACAAATGGAGTTCAACCTGACGGTGTTTGCAGCGATTTTGGCGATTCTTGGTTACTCGCTTAATGACTCGATCATCATCGCTGACCGTATTCGTGAACTGCTTGTTGCGAAGCAAAATTGGAAAACAGAACAGATCAACGATGAAGCGGTATTGGCGACATTCTCACGTACTATGGTGACATCAGGTACTACTTTAATCACTGTTGGTGCGTTGTGGATTATGGGCGGTTCTGCATTGGCAGGTTTCTCTACCGCAATGTTCATTGGCGTACTGTCTGGTACGTGGTCATCAATCTCGATTGGTACGGTGCTTCCTGAATGGTTGAAGCTAGAACCAAAACACTACCTACCAGTAGAGATCGACACTGCACCATAATACTTGGTGTTTAAGGTAAAAGTGCTTGCGCCACTCTTCTGAGTGGCGCTTTTTTATCTGTGGAAAAGGGAAAAGGGAAAAGGGAAAAGAAATAGAATCGGACGCTACTTCACGCGCATTAGTCGATGCTTGACTGAACCTAAATCAAATTCGATGATCTGAGATCGCTTCATTGACTCGACTTTGGTGAGCATTGGTCCTTTATAGCCCTTCTTTTTCATCCATTGTAACGGTTCAGAAAATCTGTCCTCATTGACCACGTAAGACTCACCTTTATGTTCGCCAGCATAGACGTTCACTACCCATACTCGGGCTTGAAAATCCAACACCTCACCAAAGGATTGTTTGAGCCTGCTTAAAATGTTCTTCATAACTTGTTTTTCGTCACTAGACCTGTTTCATCAATACTGCTTTTTCTAACTCATTAAGAGCCAAATACCCACTCCCATCATCAAAGTGCCAGCGATTCGGTTCATTAAGCGTACATTTTTGGATTGACCTAGCAATCGCTTCAATCCTTTACCACCCGTTGCGTAAAGAGACATACAAATGAACTCGAACATCAAAATAATAGAAACAAGCACGATGAGCTGAGGAGCAAGAGCCGCAGTTTGATCAATAAAAGGCGGCAAAAGTGAAATCATGAACGCCCAGCCTTTCGGGTTTGCAATTGCGGTGACAAAGCCTTGTAAAACCAAATCCCAGTTACCGCTAGTAGGAACATCAATGCTATCAACATTAATGGCAAGTTTGCCTCGTGAGCGCCACATCTCAACCCCTAAATAAAGCAGATAACCGCCGCCAATCAATTTTAGTACGGTAAAGAGCCAAGGGTAAGTGAACATGATGGCTGCGATACCGAGTACCGCAGAGATTGAAACTAAAGCAACACCAAACAGTTCGCCAATCATCATCCAAAGGGTGCGACGATATCCGATACTCATACCTAACGTTAAGGCAAGCGTCATACACATCCCAGGTGTAATGGACACAAAGAAGAAGGTAGGGATGAACATGGTTAACAAGGCGGTATTCATGAATATTGATGAGTGTGTAAGTAAATAAAGAGGTATCAAAGATAGTGCAAACTGGCATTTAATGCCACATCTAAAAACAGTAGAGGTTGGAGGTATAGGGTTAACA